>MWOY01000159.1 GCA_002026015.1 Prochlorococcus sp. HOT208_60m_808G21
CCAAAATACTTGACGATCCATTTCTAATGCCCTTATATTTATAGTACACATGTATTACTAATTAATGACTTTAGGAGGAGCTAATGTTTGGACTAATTTTTCTTACGGTTATCGTAATGAGTCCCCAAGTGGTTGGTTGCTTAGCCCAGACCGCAGCAGATTAATTTTATTTATAAGGAATAAAAAATCTCCAAGGAATAGTGTGAGAATTTTTGCTCATACATATTATGCAAATGATCTTGGTGAGCCAATGGCAATTAAATCATCCACTCAAATGTATTTGGATAATGCTTGGGATAAATGGCATGACCTTCAATTAGAAGGTTGGACTTTTGAAGAACTTGAATTACCTGAATCTGTATGACTAACTTAAATCCAATCAAAAAGAAATTATCAAAAGTAGATAGAAAGATATCTATGCAAGACCCATCAAAATTATTAGCAGAATTTTTTAATGGTGTTGTCATTGAACTTGATGAAGAATATAAATATGACTCATAAAGAATTGATAGATCAAGTTTCCGCAAATTTATTTAATCAAAGTGGAAAGTTAGAAAGCAGAAGATCTTGGTTGGCAATGAGAAATTATCTTGAACAATTAGATACCGAACAACTTAAATCCATGCTTAAGGACCACGGATGATTTAAAAACTTTATTTAGTTTTTAATTTTTTCTTAATTCTCAGAAAACCGTAAGTTGCAAAGCCAACCAAAAACATATCCAAATAAATATGCCAAGTAGGAAAAATCTGGTGTATTAATTCCATTAACGTTTTATTGCCACTTGCCAATAAGGATAATCTAAATTTGATTTTTCTCTAATCAATTGTAATTTTCTTGAATTTATTTTTACTACTATTCCATCTGTTGGATATTTACTAAAAAGCTTCCCTTCTAGCCATTGTTTTCTAAATACTTCAACTTGGCTCGTAAAGTTGCATGAAATATCCTGAGGGGTCGTGAAGCCAAGCTTTGAAAGACTCTTTTTGGACTCATATTGGTTAAGTGTTGAATTAAGTATTTGAAATGCGCAGAAGCTAAGACTTTCAGAAAATCCTTCTTTAGCTCTTAGAAATCCAGAAGCGATTCTCTGGGAGGTATCTGGACTTTGGTTGGGTACATATAATTCACCTCTAACTTGAAGAACTCCTCGTATAGGGAGATTATTGGGAATGTCTTTGACTTTAATAAGTTTACTAGTAACGTCTGCCCCTTTTCTTGAAATTGCTTTCTCCAAGGTTCCATCCCTATATTGCAAAGCAACAGCACAACCATCAATTTTTGGTTCAATTAATAATCTGGTATCTACTAATAATCCTTTCAAAAATTCATCTATCGAATCCTTTTCTAATGACGGTAAAACTAGTTTATTTTTCTTTTTAAAGTAATCACAATTTGGGTTTGTTCTTAATAAATTTTTTTCAAGTTGGTCGAACTGCTTATCAGAGATTAAAGCATTACCATTTCTATAATTATCGTCATACCATTCAATTCGTTCTTCTAAATAAGTCTTCATTTAATACGATGGCTTAAGTTTTTGGTCAGGTATCCAACTTGGTTTATCTATAATCCATTTTTCTCTATCTTCATATTTAACAGTCCATAAAAGAAATGAAGAAATTTCTTTTAGAGTTATGCCAACCAAATATCTTGTTTTTGGACTTATTGATATAAATCCAAATAATAATATTAATAAAATAAGTTTAAAAATACCTTTAATCATTTAAAAACTCAGGGTAATTTTTGCGAACTTTTTAATTAATGCAATTCTTATAACCCTCAATCTTTGCTAATTCATCGATATTCAAACCTGTTTCTTCTAGTAAAGTTTCTCCTATATCGTCCTTATTAAATTTAGTTAAAGCTCCCTTAGTAGAGTACTTAATACATTGGTTTTTGTATTTTGCTTCTTTGACAACAGGAGATAAATAAAAACCAAACAAGATGATAAAAGAGCCATAGGTTACAACTTTTCTATGGTTTTTCCACCATTCATAAAATTTATTGGACACGAAAAATAAATGACTTTATTCTATTTTAAATTGATTGTCAACAAATTACTTTAGAAATTTAAGGATTGGTTAGGTTTATTGTTTTTTCATTAATAGATTTAATCCAAGAATAATATCTTGATTTTCTGATCCTTTGCTCTTTCGAGACTAGTCTATCCGCAGATTCTAGGGGTGATTCTCCTTTCTCTACTTTTGTTGTAATAGAAATACCAAAACCTTTTGCTTCAATTTTTGCAATGCCACCCTCTAAAAAAAATAAAAAAGACCAACCTTTGTTCCATCCTAAATAGAAGGGATTTCGATACATTGCATTCTTTTGGAGATACTCTTTAAATGATATTTTCCTTTTCAAGGAGTTACTTGTATTCACTATTACCAAATAAGAAGTTTACGGCTGATTATTTCTGGAAATTAATTTTAGTATTTAAATAATTACCAGATGGATACTTGACGTCTAAGAGTAGTACATTTATATTAATAGTACAACTGTATTATCTTTATGACTTCAGGAGTTGCTAATGTTCGGACTTATTTTTATCGTAGCAGCCTTATTGACCCCCCAACTGGCTGGTCGTTTACCAAAAAAAGTGGTTTATTAATTTTTTTTGAGAGTTATAAGAAATCTAGATCTAATAACTTACAAGTATATACTCATCTTTTCTAT
>MWOY01000160.1 GCA_002026015.1 Prochlorococcus sp. HOT208_60m_808G21
TTTTTTTGCTATGACTCCTTATGCCTATTAATAAATCATAAATAAAGTTAAAAATGTCTTCTTTACTTTCAAATATCCCAACCCTTTGAGGAGAACCTTTTTTATCCAATAAAGGTTTAGTTTTTTCATAAGCTATTTTGTATTCAAACCAAGGAATGGAAGGCCATAGATGATGAATGAGATGGTAATTTTGTCCCATTATTAATAAATTCATAAATTTGCTTGGATAAACTCGAGAATTTATCCATTTATTTCTTGATCGAAATGGTCTATGGGGTAAATAATCAAAAAATATTCCTAAAGTGACTCCTACCATTAATGCTGGGCCGAACCATAAATTATAAATTAAATTCATAAAGTCGAATTTCAAACCTGCCAAGATAATTGTCAGGAATATGGATCTTTCAATTCCCCATTGTAGTAATTCATATCTTCGCCAGAGTTTTCTTTGAAAGAAAAACACCTCATGATAAAAAAATCTTGGAGCAATTAGCCAAATTGGACCAAAAGTACTGACAATATGATCTGGATCATTTTTGGGGTGATTTACGTGAATATGATGTTGTAAATGAACTCTCGTAAAAACTGGGAAGCTAAACCCTAATAGAATAGCTGAGCCATGGCCCATTGCTTGATTTATCCAAGGAACTGGATGAGCAGCTTTATGACAGGCATCATGAATAACAGTACCTTCAATATGTAAAGCTAAAAAAGCAGTGGCTACAAGTAAAGGTAAAGGCCAAACACCTCTATACCATTGCCATATGCTAAGAAACGCAAGAAAATAACCACCAAAAAATAAACCTAATGTTGGATTCCAAAAACTTGGCGGATCTACGTAATTTTTAATCTCTTTTTGCCAATTAAATGTTTTTGAAGAATTAGTATTTTTCGTTGTATTTTTACTGGTTAAGTTTGAAATCGTTTCTTTAATTCTTTAAATAATATAACTAATATTTTAAGATGATTGCATGCTTAAACATAAAAAATTTCTTTTAGGAGATTTTTAATTAAATTTTAATGTGTCAAATTAATCATCTTAAGAAAAAAAATTTTTAAAATAAACCTCTTTCAATTATTATTTTATTTGAGCGGTCGTGGCGGAATTGGTAGACGCGCGAGTTTTAGGTACTCGTATCTTCGGGTGTGGGAGTTCAAGTCTCCCCGACCGCACTTAAGGAAATTCTGATAGATAGTTTGTTTCTTGATATCAACTCTTATAATTTAATTGAGTAGTTAATTTAATGAATAGTTTGATATTTTATTTGGGAACTTTTTATATTTTGGTTGGAACCATTTTTCTAACTGTACCGATAATTTATCTTGAGCTAGGTAAACCAAAAGACTTAATAAAAGCTTTTTTAAATTTATTGATAGGTTTGATATTAATAATTAAACATAAAACACTAGATGAATCATTTTTTGTAATTTTCCTTTTTTTAACAGTATTAGTTGTTTTTTATCTAGTAGAGCTTTTTTTATCTAGATGGTACCAATTGACAGATAACGAAAAGAAAAAATTAATTACCTTTTTGGAGTTTAAAAATAACTTTTTGAAAATATTAGAATCCATAAATCTGGTATTTTCTGATTTCACTAAACCTTCAAATTTTTTTAACTTTG
>MWOY01000161.1 GCA_002026015.1 Prochlorococcus sp. HOT208_60m_808G21
TGAAGTCTCTAAACCGCCTATCACCCCAGCAATAGCTACCGGTTTATCACAACAAGCAATAACTGTGATTTTGTCATTTAAGTCATATTTTTTACCATCTAAGCAAATAAGGCTTTCGTTACCCTTGCCTTTTCTTACAGAGAAATCTTCTGGAGAAACTTCCTTACCAATTAAGTTTGACAGTTTATCTTTATCAAACGCATGCAAAGGTTGACCTTGTTCTAAAAGAATATAATTTGTCAAATCAACTAGAAAATTTATAGATTTTATACCTGATTTTTCTATACGGTCTTTAAGCCAACTTGGCGATAATTTCTCTCCATTAACTCCATCAATGGAACTTATTGTATAAATGCAATTAGATTCTATCGCCTCTGGACAAAGTTTAATTCCCTTAAGTAAATGAATATTGTATTTATGGTTTAACTCTGGAAAATTTAAAGTGGATTCTAAAAGGGCAGAAATTTCACGAGCTATACCTATAACAGACATTCCGTCAGGTCTATTAGCTGTAATGGCTAAATCATATATAAAATCATTTAATTGAAGCAACTCAGACCCTGGAGTGCCCAATTCATGTTTTAAGGCTAATTTCTCATCAATAATCTCTATCCCTTCACTAGAGTCCTCTAAACCCATTTCCTGCAGTGAACATATCATTCCTTCACTCATAACACCTCTAATTTCACTTCTTTTAATAGTTAAATCAACTGCATTTAATTTCGCGCCGACAGTAGCAACATAAACATAAATATTTGGTTTAATATTGTGCGCACCACAGATAATTTGTAAATTATTTGAATTACCAATATCGACTTGGCAAATTGAAAGTTTGTCAGATCCTTCGTGTTTTAAAACAGATAATACCTTACCCAAAACAACACCATTTACATTTTTTTGAACAATCTTCTAATGATTCAACCTCAAATCCACCAATAGACAATTTCTCAGAGAGATCTTCAGGTGTTGAAGTAATTTCAACTAAATTTTTCAACCAATTTTGAGAAACTTTCATATATATTTTTTAATCAATGATGATAAAAGAAACGAGTATATCTTCAAAAAAGTTTGTTGAAGATGTACAATAGAGAATTATACAATAAAGTATTAATTAAAATGGCCAAAAAAGGGACAAGAGTTGTAGTGACCCTAGAATGTACTGAAGCTAGGACAAGCACAGATCCTAAGAGATCAAATGGCGTCTCAAGATATACTACTGAAAAGAATCGTAGAAATACAACTGAAAGATTAGAACTTAAAAAGTTTAATCCTCATTTAAACAGAATGACAATTCACAAAGAAATTAAGTAATCAAATCAAATTAAATCATGCCTAATTCAATTTTTAAAAAACAATTATCACCTATCAAACCTGGAGATCCTATTGACTATAAGGATGTAGAACTACTAAAAAAATTCATAACTGAGAGGGGCAAAATCCTACCAAGAAGGATGACAGGTTTAACCTCTAAGCAACAAAGAGATCTCACATTGGCTGTAAAGAGAGCAAGAATTGTAGCTCTTTTACCCTTCGTAAATCCTGAAGGATAATTTCATATTGAATATAGTTCGCACTATTGTTGATATCTCAAATATTTGAAAGATTTAACTAATTTAAGAACATATATTATTGACTCTGATGATCCACATGAAGTTGATGACGCTATTTCATTAGAAATAAAAGAAGGAAATAAAAAAAATTTATGGATACATATTAGTAATCCATGCAAACTCTTTTTGCATGACTCTAACGTTGATTTAGATGCAAGAAAGAGAAATGGCAGTTTATATTTAATTGATCAATATGTCCCAATGTTGCCTAACGATATTCTTGAAAAGGCAAATCTAGCTCAAAATAAAATTTCAGAAACTATTAGTGCAGAAATAGAATTCAATGAAGAT
>MWOY01000162.1 GCA_002026015.1 Prochlorococcus sp. HOT208_60m_808G21
CGAATTCTAGTTCTGTTCATAATGTTGCTTTAACAATTCTTGTAGAAGGATTAAAGGAAATTGGTTTATTGTCGGGTAGTACTGAGGAGATAATTGAGAATCAATCTTATAAACATCTTTACATGCATAGAACTGGACATTGGCTCGGCTTAGATGCTCATGATGTTGGCGCATATAGAATGGGGGACTATGAAGTGCCATTACAGAATGGAATGATCCTTACTGTAGAACCTGGGATCTATACAAGTGATAGGATCCCAGTCCCTGAGGGACAACCCCCTATAGATGAGAAATGGAAAGGCATAGGGATAAGAATAGAAGATGATGTCCTTGTTAAAGATACAAACCCAGATGTTTTAAGTATTGCTGCACTAAAAGAAATTTCTGATTTAGAGTTTTGAAATTTGACTTATCCAGTTAATAGATTTATTTTTTATTAAGTTTAAATCTCAAAAATGAATAAGTCCGATTCATATGATTCAAAACTTTCTAAAGCAAGAGGCTTAGCTAGTCAGCTTGGCATGTTCGCAGAAGAAAACGATATCCCCAAAGATCTTTGGGATTCATTGGAATCTACTATTTATGATTTTTATGAAGTATCTCATGATAGATAAAGATTTTGTTTAGAAGTTATCAATTACTAAAATCAAGAAATTTTGAATAAATCAATCAAAATGTGACCATAAACTGATAAATTATTTATTAAACATAAATAAGTGAATGACTTCATCAGATAAGTTAAATCAAAATTCAACAGAAAAAAACAGTGATGCACCAAACTCTAAAAATTCTTCTCCTAATTTAGGTATGATGGGTGCCTCAGCTGTATTGGCAGCTGCGACAATTGATGAAGAT
>MWOY01000163.1 GCA_002026015.1 Prochlorococcus sp. HOT208_60m_808G21
AACTAAATACTCATACCCCCGTCTATACTGATTGTTTGCCCTGTAATGTAACTTCCTGCATCACTTGAAACTAAGAATGACACTAAGTTTGCAATTTGAGTACAACTTCCTAATTTCCCTAAAGGAATAACTTTTAGAATCTCTCCAGTATTAAGTTTTTCAGTCATCTCTGTTTCTATAAAACCTGGAGCTATTGCATTAACATTTATACCTCTTGAGGCAAATTCTTTAGCACAAGTTTTGGTAAATCCAATAACTCCAGCTTTGGCTGCAGAATAATTTGCTTGTCCAGGATTACCAATTATGCCAACAACAGATGAAATATTTACGATGCTACCACTTCTTTTTTTCATCATAAATTTTGAGGCATATTTTGTACAAAGAAAAACTCCTTTTAAGTTTGTATTTAGTACATCATCCCATTGTTCCGATTTCATTCTCATCAATAGTCCATCTCTAGTAATTCCAGCATTGTTAATGAGGATATCAATGGTGCCATTAATTTTGATTATTTCTTCAAAAGCTGAACTGACAGAATCCTCTTTTGAAACATCAAATTTTAATTTATGAGCTTTACCTCCTGAATTTTTTATTAAATTTACAACTGCTTCAGCTTTTTCATCAGAAGAAGAGTAATTAATAAAAACTTCTGCTCCCAATCGGCTTAGTTCTAAAGCAATTTCTTTACCAATTCCTCTGCTAGCTCCAGTGATTAAAGCAATTTTGCCTGATAATGAATCTTTATTGGACATTATGAAATTTTTATAATTTTCAATCGTAGTACTATTTGTGTAAAGATATTGCTTTTATTTATAATTGTCTAGAAAATATTAAGACCATCTATTGTGCACTTTTTAATACCAGCTGCAGGTAGTGGTAGCAGAATGAAAGCTGGAAAGAATAAATTACTTATTGATTTAGAGGGAGAGTCTTTGATTTATTG
>MWOY01000164.1 GCA_002026015.1 Prochlorococcus sp. HOT208_60m_808G21
TTCCTTTGTCCTTGCCATTAATTACTTTTACCAAATCTCCAGTTTTGATTCTCATTTTTATTCTCTGGAAATTTTTCTTTTGCTTTAATGAATCCAACATTTAAATCACCTCCGGAGCAAGAGAAACAATCTTTGTATAGTTTTTATCCCGCAGTTCTCTAGCTACAGGACCAAAGACTCTAGTACCTTTTGGATTCTTATCTTCATTAATCAATACTGCCGCATTGTCATCAAATCTGATTGAATTACCAGTATTTCTTCTTAATGTTGCTTTAGTTCTGACGATAACAGCTTTAACAACTTCAGATTTCTTAACTCCCATGTTAGGAAGAGCATCTTTTACAGTTGCTACGATTACATCCCCTACATGTGCATACCTTCTATTAGAACCTAAAACCCTAATACATTGGAGTCTTTTTGCTCCGCTGTTATCGGCGACTGTTAAATAAGTTTCTTGTTGAATCATTTTTTAACCTCCTTAGCCTGACTTTTTTTATTGAGAATCTCTTCTATGGCCCATCTTTTATGAGCACTAAGCGGTCTAGTTTCTCTAATTTTAACTCGATCACCTAAAACGCATGTATTTTCTGGATCATGCGCCTTATATCGAGTAGTTCTACTTACAATTTTTTTATAAGTGGGATGTGGATATCTGTTAATAACAGCAACAACAACTGTTTTATCCATTTTGTCGCTGACAACAGTACCAATTCTTTCTTTAAGTGCCATAACTAATAATTAATCAGAAGTTGTTTTAGAAGCAGATTGACTCTTACTGAGAGTGAGTAATTGCGCAACTTGTTTCTTGATAATTTTAAATTTATGAGTTTCATTCAGCTGTCTTGTAGCTTGCTTGAATCTCAAGTCAAAAAGATCTTTTCGTAATTGGTCAATCTTTTCAGTAATTTGTTCAGAATTTAATTTTTTAAATTCCTTTAGTGACTCTGAGTTTTTCATTGTTTAACCTCCTCTTGAGATTTTTTACTATTTTTTGTATTTTCTTGGGAGGAATTTTCTAGATTTTTATCAATGGAGATAAATTTAGTTTTTACAGGAAGTTTGTATTGAGCCAGACGCATAGCTTCTTTTGCAGTTTCCTCAGTGATATCCTCACCACCCATTTCAAAAAGTATTCTTCCAGGTTTTACAACTGCAACCCAAAACTCTGGATTACCTTTACCAGAACCCATTCTGGTTTCGGCAGGTCTCATGGTTACGGGTTTATCAGGAAATATTCTTATCCAAATTTGACCGCCACGTTTGATATATCTAGTCATAGCTCTTCTGCTTGCTTCAATCTGAC
>MWOY01000165.1 GCA_002026015.1 Prochlorococcus sp. HOT208_60m_808G21
AACTGAAATTACCTGAACCGGAGAGAGCTGAACGTAATCAACTTGATGGGGGGGTACTTTTTCAAAATCCTGTCTATATCTCACAGGTATTAGATTTGCAATTATTTTGCCGTCCTTGTTAGTCGCGACATCTCCTGGAGCGACCCTACACTCATCTTCTAGATCAGCAGAAAGATAAACCGGTTTACCGTCCTTATTAACTATACCGTTATTAACTTCCCAAAAAGGTGTTTCAATAAAACCGTACTCATTAACTCTTGCGTGGGTAGCCAAAGAATTTATAAGTCCTGCATTAGGACCTTCAGGAGTCTCGATAGGACATAATCTTCCATAATGTGAAGGATGAATATCTCGCACCGCAAAGCCTGCTCTTTCTCGAGTTAACCCCCCTGGACCTAATGCTGAGATTCTTCTCTTGTGTGTTAATTCAGCAAGAGGATTAGTTTGATCCATGAACTGACTTAATTGACTGGAACCAAAAAATTCCTTAATGGCAGCAACCAAAGGTTTGGGATTTACTAGTTGAGCGGGAGTTAAAGAATCTGTTTCTCCTACAGTCATTCTTTCTTTGATAATTCTCTCTAAACGATTAAGTCCAACCCGAACTTGATTTTGGAGAAGTTCTCCTACAGATCTAACCCTTCGATTACCAAGATGGTCAATATCATCC
>MWOY01000166.1 GCA_002026015.1 Prochlorococcus sp. HOT208_60m_808G21
AGAAGGTTATCTTGCAGGAGTTGATGATTATATTTCCAAACCTTTCGATCCCGATGAATTAGCTGCAAGAGTTAAAAATGTAATCAACAGACAAGAACGACTATTAAAAGAAGCGGCACGATTCGCAGATATTGACGTAAGCAAAATGGCAAAACAAATTACTGAAATAAAATCTATGCTCACAGACCAAAACCAGACTAATCCAGAAAATAAAATAAATCTTCCTAGTTTTACTCCTAGAGAAGCAAGTGTGCTTCAACTAGTAGCAGAGGGACTGATGAACAAAGAAATTGCTAGAAAGCTTGAAACATCAATTAGAAATGTTGAGAAATATGTAAGTAGACTTTTTATCAAGACAGGTACATCAAGCCGAACAGAATTAGTTCGTTATGCACTTGAAAATCATTTAGTAAAGTAAATTATTAAATTTTTTCGAATTCAATTAGTTTTGAAAAATAAAAAGGAGCTTGATTTAATTTCTTTTTAACAACTTTAAATCCTCTTTCTTTAGCAGCATTAATAATACCCTTTTCTTTCAATGTATATGCCCTTGTAGTTTTACTTGGCCCAGGGAATAATTTTCCAATATTTTTTAGAACAGCAAGAACTGGAGTATAAGGAGCAAAGCTAACGATTAGTTTTTCTTTGCTTAAATCGCATAGATGTTGAACCATTTCTTCTGCGACCGGTTGAGGATAATGAATAAATACATCCAAACAAACTACAACATCAAATAATCCCTTTAATTTTTCTAGATCACAGACTTCATATTTAATTTTACCTTGACTCAAACCTAATTCATGAATGCGTTTTTTTGTTTCTTTAATCATTTCAGAAGAAATATCGCTCACCTGTAGTTCTTTTATACCGAGTCTTAATAAAGGTATGGAAAGACTTCCTACACCACAGCCTGCATCACAATAACTTTTTTTTGTTAGTTCAGGATAATTTTTGATGTATGAGACTACATCATCTACAGTTTTTTGATGTCCTTTCCTAATATTTTTCTGAACTGTATTAATTTCATCAGATTTGCTATAAATTTTATTCCATCTTTCAAAGCCAGTACCATTAAAATACTCTCTTACTTCACTTTTTTCGATAATCTTATTTGATGTCATAAAATTCTATGAAAATTTATTCTTTTTATATTAACTAACTGGCACCAAATTAATTGCACGCCATTATAGGAAAGAATTGATTTGTTATTTTGTCAGAATTGAATTCTACAGATATTTATAAAATTGCTGTCGTAATGGGTAGTGATTCAGATCTAAAAACATTGAAACCAGCCATTGATATTTTAAGAAAATTTGGGATAAAAACTGAAATTTGTATACTTTCTGCTCATCGAACACCTATTGAAATGATGGAATATGCAAAAAATGCAGAATCAGAAAACATAAAAGTAATAATTGCCGGTGCTGGGGGTGCTGCTCATCTTCCAGGAATGCTGGCATCCTTAACTTGCATTCCTGTAATTGGCGTACCAGTAGAGAGTAAGACACTTAAGGGGATTGACTCTCTTTTATCAATCGTTCAAATGCCCGCTGGAATTCCAGTTGCAACAGTTGCAATTAATGGAGGTCAGAATGCTGGATTATTGGCAATAGAGATCATCAGTTTATTTGATGAATCCATAAAGAAAAATTTGAAAGAATTCAGAGAAAATCTACATACACAGGTAAGAACTAAAAATAGTAAGTTATCAAATATTGGACCTGACAATTATCTTCAAAATAAATGAACTAATATTTTTTTATTAGGCCTTGTTAAGAAAGTTTTCTTTTTTAAGGTAGTTAATAATTTTTTCAACGGAATCATTTAAATCTAACGAACCTGTATCAACAACAATTTCGGGATTAAGAGGAGCTTCATATGGACTAGAAATCCCTGTGAATTCCTTAATTTCTCCCAAACGAGCTTTCTTATAAAGACCTTTAGTATCCCGATTTTCGCAAACTGTGATATCAGCAGCACAATAAACTTCAATAAAATCGTTAGATCCAATAATTTTTCTCACCTTATCTCTATCGCTAATGAATGGCGAAACGAATGCTGTAATAGTTATTATCCCAGCATTCATAAATAAATACGCAACTTCGCCAATTCTTCTTATATTTTCTTCTCTATCTTCATCCGAAAAACCAAGATCTTTACATAAACCGTGTCTAATATTATCTCCATCCAACACATAAGTCGAAAAACCATCTAAGTGTAAAACTTCATTTAATGCGTTGGCCAAAGTACTTTTGCCAGAACCAGATAAACCTGTAAACCAGATAACCATACCTTTATGACCTCTCATTTTCTCTAACTTTTCTCTATCAATAGTTAAGTTGTGCCACTTTATATTGGTTGACTTTGTTTGATTTTGTTCTTTCATTTTTTACTTCATCAAAATTAAAAACCTATCCTAACCCTTGCTTCATAAATTTTGAAATCCCTCTTTACGAAGAAACTCAATTGATTTCGATACCATATCACCCTGTAACTGGATATTTCTATCAATTAATTTTCCACCAGTCCCACAAAAAACTTTAATTTTTTTTAGTAACTCTTTTAATAAGATTTCATCCTCAGTGCCTAAACCTCTAATTAAAGTTATAGTCTTGCCTTTTTTACCTTTTTTTTGTTTTGAAATATTTATTTTTGATCTTTTATTAAAAGTATCTACCTTAACTGTTTCTTCAGATTTCTTTTCTTGATTATCAAATTCGATCCAATTCTTTTTTCCCATTATTTTCAAAATAATCTATAGTTAGTTAATACTTATTCTATAGAAAAAGTGGTAAGTACATTTTCTCGCAAAGATCAAAACTATAAAAATGACGATTTAAATCAACCCTCCAAAGAGGGGAGATTTGGAAAATATGGTGGTCAATATGTTCCTGAAACGCTAATGCCCGCTCTTTTTGAGCTTGAAGACGCTGCATTTAATGCATGGAAAGATAAACTTTTTGTAGAAGAATTAAATCATCTACTTAAGACTTATGTAGGAAGAGAAACACCACTTTATGAAGCCAAAAGACTTACTGAACATTACAAAAATAAACAAGCAACTCCTAGAATATGGCTTAAAAGAGAAGATTTAAATCATACTGGGGCTCACAAAATTAATAATGCTCTTGGACAAGCTTTATTGGCAATAAGAATGGGCAAAAAAAGAATAATTGCAGAAACTGGAGCAGGTCAGCATGGAGTTGCTACTGCTACTGTTTGTGCGAGATTTGGCTTGAAATGTATTATCTACATGGGTGCTGAAGACATAAAAAGGCAATCCCTTAACGTTTTCAGAATGAAACTTCTAGGAGCTGAAGTTAAAGTTGTAAATTCTGGAACTGCAACACTTAAGGATGCTACTAGTGAGGCCATTAGAGATTGGGTTTCTAATGTCGAAACCACACACTACATTTTAGGATCTGTCGCAGGCCCACACCCTTTCCCAAAGATTGTGCGAGATTTTCATGCAGTTATAGGTGAAGAAACTAAAAAACAGTGTTTGGAATCATTTGGATCTTTACCTGATATTTTGCTTGCTTGTGTAGGTGGGGGATCAAATGCAATGGGGCTTTTCCATCCTTTTGTTAAGGAAACTTCTGTGCGGCTTATTGGAGTTGAAGCCGCAGGAAGTGGAGTTGATACTGACAAACATGCTGCCACTATCACTAAAGGGTCCGTTGGAATTTTGCATGGATCAATGAGTCTTCTCTTGCAAGATGATAATGGTCAAGTACAAGAAGCTCACTCAATAAGTGCAGGTTTAGATTACCCTGGGGTAGGACCTGAACATAGCCATTTAAAAGATATAGGTAGAGCAGAATATGGATCAGTCACAGATCAAGAAGCTTTAGACGCTTTAAAACTTGTTAGTGAACTAGAGGGAATTATACCTGCACTTGAAACTTCCCATGCCTTTGCTTGGTTAGATAAATTATGCCCTACTCTTGAAAAAGATACTCATATAGTTATTAATTGCTCTGGTAGAGGCGACAAAGACGTTAATACTGTTGCCTCTTCATTAGATATTTAATCAATACCTTGGGATTGATGGGTCAATATATCTACTCCATCCATCAATACCCTCCTCCAAATTCCATATTTCGCTCACAATATTATTATCCAAGCACCATTGAGAAAAGTTATAACTTCTTATTCCTGCATGACAGGTAACTACAATTTCTCTGTCTAATAAACCAGCAAATATTTCTTCAACATATTCAGATGTGACTTTACTAATTGGTATATGTACAAATTCTTTTGAGAAACGAGCTATTTCAAGCTCTGATTGTTCTCTCACATCAATCAAAACTGGATCTTCTTTCTCAGCATTAAACCAATCATTGAGACTAGAAGCATTTATAGATTTTGGATAACTTCCCAATTTTAGGATAAATTATGTGTTATTTACAATTTAATAAATTAAGTTGCAGTAGGAAGTTTATTGTTAAAAATAAAAATAAACATTGATAATGAAACTCAGAGTAGTAGCAATAATACTATTATTATCTTTATTACTTTTTTTTGGTTTTAAAAAAGTTTCTGCTAATAAAAATAAGGAGCAAAGTACAAATATTGATCAATTAAATATCTTAAGATATATTCCTGAAAACAATAAATTATTATTTATATCAAATTTAGATAGTTTTGATATTGTTAATAACAATGAAAAAGATAAAAATTCAACAAACCAAGATGACTTTGTTTTAATAAAAAACTCTATATTAGATTACTTAGGTATAGATCTAGGCAACAATAAATTAGAAGATATCTATAACAATGAAATTATAATCTCATTTTTTGAAAATAATAAAAAGCTTAAAGATGATATTTTGATTATTTTTAAAATTAAGCCAGAAAAAACAATAGACGATTTATTAAATTTGCCTAATAAAATTGATCAAATTGATGAGATAATTTCAATTAATAGAGAAAACAAAATAAATTTCCTTAACTATATATACCGAACCGATGATAATTATATAATTGCTTCATCAGATAAAAAATTAATCAAAAATAGTATTAACTCTAGTAATGATTTTAAAGAAAAAAAATTTCAATATGAGGGAGAACTTTTTGGACTCAAAAATCAAAAAAATATATTACTTACAAAAAAATTTGGGGAAAGTATATTTTTTGATAAAGAAATTTTTAATAATAAAAATGAGGATATTGTAGCTACAACATTTCACTTAAAAAATAAGCATTTAATTTTAAAATCCTATTTACTAAATGATAAAAAAAATATTGATATTCTTACTTACGATCATTTAACCAATCAAAACGATACTCATGAAGATAATCCTGAAATTTCAATTTTTAGTGATATGAAAAATTTTGACAAATATCTAAAGACTTTAATAAATGATTTTGAACTCAATTTGTTTAAAGAGTTTAATCACAATGATAATCAAAACATTTTAATTCTCAATTCAAATAAAGATTGGCTTATTACATTTGAAAACAATAATGAAAATAGATTTGATTTAAGTGCTTTGAAAAAACTAAAAGATTTTAACAAATATACTTTGAAACAAAATGAAGATATTTATTCGATATATTCCAAAGATATTCTTGAAGAAAAAGACGATAGTATAAAACAATTAACTTATGAAAATATCTATTCAATAGAATCAGGAGGCTTACAAATCTTAAGTAATCATTTGATTGATGGTAAAAAACTAGAGAAAATATCAAAAAAATTTTTTAACCTAAAAAGTAATAAAGATAAATCTACTTTTCTTTATTCAAAAGTTGATATCAAAAATGGCAATTCTAATAAAATTAAATTTTTTTCTAATTTACAGGATCTTAATTTTCTCATTAGAAATACTTTAAAAATATCAAATGAAGAATCGCTAGAAATAATAAGACAAACTATTCCTGAAAAAAATCCAATTCTTTACAAAGAAACAATATTAAAAATTCTGTAAATTAAATTTGTTCAAACGAGCTTCAAACACAATCATGTTAATTTTTTGTGAAGTTAATATCTTGTGGTTAATTAAAAATTATTTGACTATCTTTAATCTATAAGTATTTGATATTGAATTAGGCAATTGGATAGTAAGAAACTAATTTTAAAACCAGGATTAGAAGGTGTCCCAGTTACTAACTCATCTATCTGTGATATTGACGGCAACAAAGGTAAATTATTGTACAGGGGGTACTCCATTGAGGAACTATCCAAAAAAAGCAGTTTTTTAGAAACTGCTTACCTATTGATTTGGGGTGAATTACCCACGGCTATTCAACTCAGAGATTTTGAACAAGAAGTTCAGATGCATCGAAGATTAAGTTTTAGAGTCAGAGATATGATGAAATGTTTCCCTGCGACCGGTCATCCTATGGATGCTCTTCAGTCTAGTGCGGCTTCTTTGGGGCTCTTCTATTCGCGTAGGGCAATAGATGATCCTAATTACATATACAACGCAGTCATAAGACTAATAGCAAAAATACCCACAATGATTGCTGCTTTTCAACTTATTAGAAAAGGACAAGACCCAATTCAACCTAGAGATGATCTAACTTACTCATCAAATTTTCTTTACATGTTGACTGAAAAAGAACAAGATCCTATAGCTGCAAAAGTTTTTGATAGGTGCTTAATTCTACATGCCGAGCATAGTTTAAACGCAAGTACATTTAGCGCTAGAGTGACTGCAAGCACTCTTACAGACCCATATGCTGTCATCGCCTCAGCAGTAGGAACCCTAGCTGGCCCACTGCATGGAGGAGCAAATGAAGATGTGATTGCAATGTTAGAAGAGATTAAAACCCCAGAAAATGCTGGGTCTTTTTTAGATAATGCAATAAAAAATAAAAATAAGATAATGGGTTTCGGCCACAGAGAATATAAAGTCAAAGATCCAAGAGCAATAATTCTTCAAAAACTGGCAGAAGAGCTTTTTATTAGATTTGGAGCAGATGAAATGTATGAAGTTGCTAAATCACTTGAGGCAGAGGCAATACCAAGACTTGGACCTAAGGGTATATTTCCTAACGTGGATTTTTATTCTGGTCTTGTTTATAGAAAACTTGGTATCCCTCGTGATTTATTTACTCCAATTTTTGCTATATCTAGAGTGGCTGGTTGGTTAGCTCATTGGAGAGAGCAACTTGGAGCTAATAGAATTTTCAGACCATCTCAAATCTATACAGGTTCACAACCAAGAGATTGGATTAGCTTAGAAAATAGAGAATAATATTTGCAGCTTTTCATAAAAAACACACATATTGTTTGTGAGGAGTTAATCTATTAAGTAAATAACATAAAAATTTTGGAATACGGACTAGATCTCGAATATAGTTTTAATGAATTCTTAAAAGGTTTTGGCCTTTCCAGCGAAATCGCTCATATAATTTGGCTTCCTCTACCTATGCTTTTGGTTTTGATAGCTGCAGTTGTTGGTGTTTTAGTAACAGTTTGGCTTGAAAGAAAAATATCTGCTGCTGCTCAACAAAGAATAGGTCCTGAATATGCAGGAGCGCTCGGCGTCCTCCAACCAATTGCAGATGGTCTCAAGTTACTTGTCAAAGAAGATATTATTCCTGCTAAAGCGGATGGAATTCTCTTCACTGCAGGTCCTATTTTAGTTCTTGTTCCAGTGATTCTGTCCTGGCTAATTGTTCCTTTTGGACAAAACCTTTTAATAAGTAACGTTGGCATTGGGATTTTCCTATGGATCGCTTTAAGCAGTATTCAGCCAATTGGCCTTCTTATGAGCGGATATGCTTCAAATAATAAATATTCTCTATTAGGAGGTTTAAGAGCAGCAGCTCAATCAATAAGTTACGAAATTCCTTTAGCTTTATCTGTACTAGCTATCGTACTAATGACAAATTCTCTAAGTACAGTCGACATTGTCAACCAACAAAGTGGTGCTGGGATCCTAAGTTGGAATATATGGAGACAACCAGTTGGTTTTATAGTATTTTGGATTTGTGCTCTTGCAGAATGTGAGAGACTTCCATTTGACTTACCTGAAGCTGAAGAAGAATTAGTTGCAGGATATCAAACTGAATATGCTGGGATGAAATTCGCATTGTTCTATCTTGGTAGTTACATTAATTTAATTCTTTCAGCTTTATTGGTATCAATACTTTATTTAGGAGGATGGAATTTTCCTATCCCAGTTGAATTAATAGCTAAGTTTTTAAATTTGCCCATTAATGCACCTTTCATACAAGTTTTCACTGCATCAATAGGAATTGTTATGACTGTATTGAAAGCATATCTTTTAGTTTTCATAGCAATATTATTGCGTTGGACAACTCCTAGAGTAAGGATAGATCAACTATTGGATCTAGGATGGAAGTTTCTTCTTCCAATTTCTCTTGCTAATCTTTTGATAACTGCAGGATTAAAACTTGCATTTCCGCAATTCTTTGGTGGTTAAACTTAAGTAAAAATACTTAAATTTAAAATTCATCTACTAAAATAAAAAAATCAAGTAAATTCTTCAAAATGAAAAATTTCCTTCACCAAATAAATAGCTATATCAAAGAAGCATTTAATGCTGGCAAATATTTATATAATGGCTTATCAGTAACTTTTGATCATCTTCGAAGAAGACCTGTTACTGTCCAATATCCATATGAAAAATTAATACCTTCTGAAAGATACAGAGGAAGAATACACTATGAATTCGATAAATGCATTGCTTGTGAAGTTTGCGTGAGAGTATGCCCCATAAATCTCCCAGTAGTTGATTGGGTAATGAATAAAGAAACCAAAAAAAAGGAACTTAGAAATTATTCTATAGACTTTGGAGTCTGTATATTTTGCGGAAATTGTGTTGAATATTGTCCAACTAATTGTTTATCAATGACCGAAGAATATGAATTAGCTACTTTTGACAGACACAATCTAAATTTTGATAATGTTGCACTTGGTAGACTACCCACAAATGTCACAACAGATCCTTCAGTTAAACCTTTAAGAGAACTTGCCTATCTTCCTAAAGGTGTCATGGACCCTCATGAGATCCCAGCTTCAGATACTAGAGTTGGTAAATTACCGGAAGAAGTCTATGATTGGATGAGACCTGAATCCAATGAAAATAAAGATAAATCTTCTGATCCAAAAAATTAATTTCCATTAATTTATGTCAATTGCAATAACAACTCAAATTATTTGTTTCTCAATTTTATCTTTAGTTATCCTTATTGGAGCAATTGGCGTTGTATTGCTAGAAAGTATTGTTTATTCAGCCTTTCTTCTAGGAGGAGTTTTCATGAGTGTTGCAGGACTATATCTCCTTTTGAACGCAAGCTTCGTTGCTGCAGCACAAGTATTAGTTTATGTAGGTGCAGTTAATGTTTTAATAATCTTTGCAATAATGCTAGTCAATAAAAAAGAAGATTTAAAGCCCATCAGCGACATTAAATCGAGAAGAATCATATCAACATCAATATGTTTAACCCTACTAAGCCTCTTAATAAGAGTTGACTTGACCAATGTATGGAGCTTATCAAGTCCTCAAAACTCTATAGGTGAAGAATCAACTATCAGAATTGGTGAACATTTATTTAGTGATTATCTGCTCCCATTTGAAGTAGCTTCAGTTCTACTTCTAATGGCAATGATTGGTGCTATTGTTTTAGCTAGAAGAGATGTAATGAGCAAGGATATTTCAACTGGATTGCCTGTTGATCAAGAGTTAATTGAAAAATCATCAGAACCATTACTTACAAATAAAAATTAACCTTACAACCTTCTTATGATGAATCTAGAATCAATTCCTCTTCAAGCTTTTTTATTAGTATCTTCAGCACTATTCTGTATTGGTATTTGGGGATTATTAAATAGCAGAAATGCCGTCAGGGTTCTTATGAGCATTGAATTAATGCTCAATGCAGTAAATATAAACTTAATGGCTTTTTCTTCCTATGTTGATAATAATTTAATTCAAGGACAAGTTTTTACAATCTTTGTTATCACTGTTGCTGCAGCAGAAGCAGCCGTTGGACTAGCTATATTATTATCCCTCTACAGGAATAGGGTAACCGTAGATATGGAAAGTTTTAATTTATTAAAATGGTAAAACCATTAAATGAAACTTTCATTAGTGCTGATTGTATATCGTGCAGATAGTTTTATAGCTCAAGAGGCTTCTAAATTCTGCGAAGAAGCCCTCAAAGCTAAAAATATAAAAGTAAACAGAATTCAAAGTAATTTTCACAGAGATGAAATTGAAGAACATTTTTATAATGAAGAAATGCAGCCGGATATTGGAATAGTTCTTGGTGGGGATGGAACCTTCCTGAAATGTTCAAATGTCTTAGCTGATTATGATATCCCTTTGTTGAGCATTAATATTGGAGGTAATCTGGGATTCCTTACGCAAGAAAAAGATTTTTTGTTTGACAAATCTTTTATTGAAATCCTTGAAAACGGAGAATATACAATTGACTTTCGTAATAGATTAAGTTGTGATGTTTGCATGAACGAGACAAGTTCTGAGAAAAAGATTATAAAAAGCTACGACGCCTTAAATGATTTTTATTTTAAATCTGTTGAAGAAGACATTTCTCCTACCAACCAAATACAAATTGAAATAGATAACGAGAAGGTAAATGAATATAAAGGTGATGGATTAATCATATCTACATCTACTGGTTCAACAGCCTACTCAATGGCTGCAGGTGGTCCAATAGTGCACCCAAGTATTGATGCAATGATAATTAATCCTATATGCCCGATGAGTTTGGCTAGTAGACCAATAGTTATACCTAATACAAGTAAGGTAATTATTAAACCTGTAAAAAAAAGTAAAGGGGAAATTAAATTATGGAGGGACGGTTCAAAATGTATGACTATTAAGGAAACTTATTATTGTGAGATCAAAAAAGGGAAAACACCCTGCAAAATTATAAAGTTTAAAAAAAGCACAAATTATTATAATACCCTAATTAAAAAACTCGATTGGAAAGGTGATTTATCTCAAAAAAATCCAAAAAATTAAATGGCCATAGAAATAGAAAGAAGATTTCTTTTAAAAAATGATAACTGGAAAGAATTCATAACTAAAAAAATTTATATTGAACAGGGATATTTATCTAAAAGTTTAGATGATTGGATTATTAGGATAAGGTTTTCAGACAAAAAATCTAAAATTACACTAAAAAAATATATCAAAGGATTTACCAACTTTGAATTTGAATACTCCATTCCGCGAAGCGATGCTGAAACAATAATGTCAAATCTTTCAAGTACAATTAAAAAAGAAAGATTCTTTTTGGAAGTTGAAAAAAAATCTTGGGTTATAGATTGCTTTAAAGAAAATAATTATCCACTTGAAATTGCGGAAATTGAACTTTCCGATGAAAAGGAGGATTTATTGCTACCATCTTTCATTTCAAAAGAAATTACTGGGCTGACCCATTACTCCAATTTCAGTCTAGCTAACAATCCTTTTTCACAGTGGAGAGAAGACTATTTGACAACTTTCAAAAGTAACTAGTCAAAGGTACTAATCATCCTTTATATTTTCTTTATATTTAAGCAAAGTAATTTTATTTTCTACA
>MWOY01000017.1 GCA_002026015.1 Prochlorococcus sp. HOT208_60m_808G21
TTAGTTACGTTTATTTCTTTCCATTCTTTGGGTACTTCCTTATCAATTAATCTTTGAATAAATGTATTTTGAGAATTTAGATCATTACCCCATAATATTTGTATTGGCATAATAGCTCAATAAAAACCATATATTAACTATGATTACTTCTAACACAAGTTAAATTTAATGGTAATAGATCATCCAATTTTTTTAGAAAGCATCACATTCATAAGATCTCGTTTAGTAGCCAATGATCTAAATTATTTGGAAAAAAAAGTTTTAGAGAGATTAGTCCATACTTCAGGGGATTTTACAGTTCAAAATCTTGTAAAT
The DNA here is from genome assembly GCA_002026015.1 of Prochlorococcus sp. HOT208_60m_808G21. GTDB lineage: Bacteria > Cyanobacteriota > Cyanobacteriia > PCC-6307 > Cyanobiaceae > Prochlorococcus_A. The sequence continues at coordinate 316 of MWOY01000017.1, forward strand.
TTTAGTGAAGGTGCTTGTGAAAAGGGTCTTCAGGCACTTAAAAATGGTGCTCCTATTTTAACTGATACCGATATGGCAGCAGCAGCAATAAAATCCATGGCAGAAAATACTACTAGGAATAAAGTATTCACCGCTAGAATGTGGTTTGGAAAAAATAATCATACAAACTTAACTAAAACTGCATATGGCCTAAGTGAAGGTTGGAAGGAGTTATCCGCTATAAATTCTGGAAGCAAATCTCCTATTGTAGTTATTGGCAGTTCGCCTACAGCGTTAACTTATTTAATTGATATTTTAGAAAATGCAAAAGATTTACCTAGTTTAATTATCGGAATGCCTGTTGGATTTATTGGAGTAGAGAATAGCAAAAACAAACTGATTTCCACCGATCTTCCTAGAATTGTTTTGAATTCAACTAGAGGAGGTGCTGCCATGGCAGCTGCTGCGGTTAACGCCTTATTGAGGGAAACAATTTAAAAAGTATTTACTTTATAAAAATGTCAAAAATCTAATTAATATCATAATTTAATTTGTTATTTTCTTCTAAAGAATTTAAAACTGATTTTGCTTTTTCAATAACTTCTTTTGGAACTCCTGCTAATTTAGCTGCTTCTATGCCATAGCTTTTGTTTGAGCCCCCTTTAACAATCCTGTGGCTAAAGATTAGCTGATCGTTATTTTGTTCTACTAAAACTTGAAAATTTTGTATATTCTTATTTGAATTTTTTAAATAATTCAGCTCATGATAGTGCGTAGCAAAAATAGTATTACATTGAATTTTTTTTGCAAGATATTCACTTACTGACCAAGCTATTGAAAGTCCATCAAAAGTAGATGTCCCTCTGCCTATCTCATCAAGTAAAACTAGTGAGCTAGAAGTTGCCTGATTTAGAATTGATGCAGTTTCAGACATTTCTACCATAAATGTTGATTGTCCAGATGATTGATCATCAACTGCCCCAATTCTTGTGAAAATCCTATCTGCAATCTTGATTTCAGCAATATTAGCAGGAACAAAGCTACCAATTTGCGTGAGAATTTGTATTAAACCAAGTTGTCTTATAAAGCAACTTTTTCCGCTTGCATTGGGACCCGTTAATATAATTAATTTTTGATTATCCTCAAAAGAGATATCGTTTGCTATAAACTTTTTATCACTTAACAATTGCTCTACAATTGGATTTCTTCCTGCGATAATTTTTGTACTATTTTTTGTCATTGAATCATTTATTGGTATTAATGAAGGTTTTATAAAATTGTTTTCCACTGAAGTAATTGATAAACCAAGCAATGCATCAAGAGATGCTATGGATTTTGCGATTGATCTTATTTGTTTTGTTTTTTCAGCAACTATATTTCTTAATTCGCAGAAAATTTCATATTCTTTTGATGAAGCTCTACTTTTTATTTGGAAAATCTTATTTTCTTTATTCTTAATTTCTGAAGTGATATACCTTTCTTCATTAGTAAGTGTTTGCCTTTTGATCCAATGTTGCGGAGCTAAATTAACTTTTGACTTATTTATAGAAATGTAATAACCAAAATTTTTATGAAATTGAATTTTTAGGTTTGAAATTTTGCTAATTTTCCTTTCCTTTAATTCCTCTTTATTTAGCCACTCAGAGTAATCATCCATTAAATTGCGTAAACCATCTAATATATTGTCAACACCATCGTGGATCATGCCTCCTTCACTAATATTTAGAGGAGGATTTTCTACTAGTTTAAAACTTATATTATCAGCTAATTCTAATAGTCCTTCATCAATATTTTTTAATTGATCAGTCCAATCTGGGAGATCATATTTAAATAATTCAATTATGGATTTCAGTCTAGGCAATTTTTTTAAACCTTCAGCTATTGCAACTAAGTCCCTGGGACTTGCATGACCTGCACAAGCTCTACCTGCAAGTCTTTCTAAATCCCCCATTGCTCTAAGTAAATTTTGGGTATCTGTACGTAATTGTTTAGATTCAATAAAGTTTGTAATTATATTTTGTCTTTTATAAATTTCATTAACGTTTAATAGTGGTGAATCTATCCACCTTCTTAAACACCTAGCACCCATGCAAGTATAAGTTCTATCAATACTCCATAGTAGCGAACCTACATAATTGTTTTCTCGTTGTGTATTTTTGATTTCTAAGTTTTTTTGAGTTTGATAATCAATAATTAATTTGTTGTGACCATATTGGATTTGTGGAAAGTCTAATGAGATTTTTAAAGAAGAATCTTTATCTAAATTTGAAGGATTAATTTTTTCTAAATAATTTAATAAACCTCCAAGTGATCTTGTTGCATTTTTTAAATTTTTAAGTCCTATTCCCTCTAGGTTTGCAATTTGGAAATAATTTTTTATTAGATAATTGGCTTCATTAATTCCAAAATTAGTCTCTTGAGAAACAGTATATGTAATTTGACTATTTCTTTTAATTAATAAATTTCTTACTTCATTGCTTCCTACAATGATTTCTGAAGAATCTAATTTAATAATTTCATCAAATAGTTTTGACAGAGATTGGCCTTCTAAAGTTATTAATTCTCCTGTGCTTACATCAGCTTTTGATATACCCCATTCATAATATTCATCTGAGTTTTCTTCGGATAAGTAAATAGCAGTAATCCAATTATTTTTCTTTGCTATTAACATCCCCTCTTCAATTACGGTTCCAGGAGTAATTATTCTTGTTATTCCTCTTTTAATTGGAGTCCCATAATTGCCAGAACTTTTTTCTAATTGATCGCATATAACCACAGAATAATTTTTTTTAATTAAATCAGCACAGTATCTTTCCATTGCATGATGGGGAACCCCTGCCATAGGGATCTTACCAATATCTTTGCCAGCATCTTTACTGGTAAGCGTTATTTCTAAAAGATTAGATATTAATACAGCGTCCTCAAAAAAACATTCAAAAAAATCTCCTAATCTATAAAGTAATAACCTATCTTTATTTTCTTCTTTTAGAGTTACATAGTGCTTCATTACAGGAGTTAATTTCAGTTTTGAAACTGTTTTATAGCTATAAGATTCTTCATTGATGCAAACATTTTTTTTATTTGAAATTAAATCAGTCTTGAATTTATTTATTAAATTAGTTGAATTTTTTCTTTGTCTGGGTCTTTTTTGCGCTTCTTTTTTTAAATCTTCCCAAGATAAATCTTCTGGAATTTTTGTTATTTCTTTTTGCTCATTATCATCATTACCAATCGCAAATAAATTCTTTTGAATTATCGTATCTTCTTGCATACTTTTTTAATTCCTAAATAGATATTAGGTAGAATTTTTTTTTTTGCATTTAAAGTAGCTAAAGTATGTAAATTTTCTCTAAAAATTATCATTTTCATGAGATTATAGTATTTATAATATTTGAAACTTAAGACTGAATTATGCAGGCTGTTAACTTTTTCTTCGTAAATGCTCTTTTATTTGCTTCTTTAATCGCGGTAGTTGGAGTACCTGTTTTATATGTGACTCAACCTTCTACTGAGGAAGGACAGCGAGAAAGTAGGAGAAAAATTTATTCTATTGCTGCTGTTTGGGTCGTTTTGGTTTTTGTTACAGGGATAGTTTCTTCATTAGTTTGAATTTAATACCTTTTCGTGAGAGTCTATTAATATAACCAAGAAAAATTTAATGGCTATTTTTGAGGGTTCTTTTACCAATGCCTCTACTTTAAAAGTTGGGATTGTAATAGCAAGATTTAATGATTTAATTACAAATAAAATTCTATCTGGATGTCTTGATTGTTTAAAAAGACATGGTTTAGATACTTCTGAATTAAGCAGTCAAGTAGATATAGTTTGGGTTCCTGGTTCATTTGAATTACCAATCGCAGCTAAAACCCTCATGAAAAAAAGGAGCTATGATGTTGTAATTGCTCTTGGGGCTGTGATCCGTGGTGAAACTTCCCACTATGATGTAGTTATATCTGAGGCGAGTAAAGGTATTTCACAAGTTTCAAATGAAAATAATGTTCCAATTATTTTTGGAGTTTTAACTACTGATACTATGCAGCAGGCTCTAGAAAGAGCAGGGATTAAAAATAATCTTGGTTGGAATTATGCTTTACAAGCAATTGAGATGGGATCCTTAATTAAAAATTTAAATTAATTGAGAAAATTTAATTATTTCTATCATTGATCCCCTCTTTGAGATAAAATAAAAATGATTATGCGGATGTAGCTCAGTGGTAGAGCATCTCCTTGCCAAGGAGAATGTCGAGAGTTCGAATCTCTTCATCCGCTTTTAATGTTTGTATCTTTTAAAATAATTTAAATAATAATTTTGTAATGACAAGAGTAATTTCTATTGAGGATTTAAAGGGATTATTTACTAAACCTTATGGTGCAGATGCACCAACAAAACAAAAATGGGCTGAATTTTATAATGATAATGTTATTTTTACAGATCCAACGCAGGAAACCGAAGGCTTAGATTCTTATGTTAAAGCTCAAGAAAAGCTAGTTAAAAGATGTGATGATGTTTTTTTAGAAACTCATGCAATTTCCATAACTGGTGATTGTGGATTTGTTGAATGGACAATGGGTTTAAAAATTATGGGTAAAGAATTCATTTATCCAGGAACTACTCGTTTATTATTTGGTGAAAATGGATTAATAAAAGAGCACAGAGATTACTTTGATTTTTGCGGCCCAACTTTTGGACCAGTTCCTATTTTAGGAACTTTTATTAGATGGCTCTATAGTAAATTTGTATCTTGATTTTGTTTTTTTAGAAATAAAATGGATTATATTTCACGAATCAATAAATTTTGAGAGGTAACTCCTTTAAAATCAAATTGAGAATAAAATAATTCTTTATTTGTTGTCATTAAATATAACTTTTTCGTATTTTTAATTTTTTTAGAAGACAAAAGATTTTTTACAATTAATGTTCCAAAACCTTTGCCTTGGTGATTTTGATCTATAACAATATCCCAAAGTACTCCGCGGTAAATCCCATCAGTCAAAGCTCTGCCAAAACCAACTATTTCCTTACCAACCCAAAGACTTATTACGACATCACTGTTAGCAAGACATTTTTTTAGATCATTAATTGTTCTATTTTTTGCCCAGAAAGCATTGGTATTTAGTAATTTTTGTAGCTTAATTAGTCCATTTGTGGGTTTAAGATTAGGACCTAATCCAAAAATCCTTAACCCTAAAGCTCCGTTAGCATGTTTGATTAGAGATATTTCTTTCATTTATTAAAAAGATTTTTGAAAAGTGATGTCAGCTAGTTTTTTTTTGACTTCAATCTCAATACCTTAATCGATCGTTTCTATAAAATAAAGAGATAGTAGTTTTCTTCATTCTGTTGTAACGCACTATTTTATAATGTTTGTAATAAGATGAATTTTTCAAGGACTTTGACTTATGCTAAAACTTTTGTTGGGAGATCCGAATACACGAAAGTTAAAGCGCTATCAACCAATAGTGGAAGAGATAAATTTTTTAGAAGAAGAAATTTCTCAATTGACTGATGATGAGCTTAGAAAAGAAACTCAAAATCTTAAATCAACTATTTCAGCAGAATTAGATTTTAAAAAACAAAAAGAACTCCTAGAAGAATTTCTTCCTAAAGCCTTCGCAATCGTACGAGAAGCAAGTAAACGTGTTCTTGATATGAGACATTTTGATGTTCAGTTAATAGGCGGGATGGTTTTAAATGAATGTCAAATTGCTGAGATGAAGACTGGAGAAGGAAAAACTCTTGTTGCAACTTTACCTTGTTATTTAAATGCTCTTACGGGAAATGGTGTTCATGTTGTAACTGTAAATGACTATTTAGCTAGAAGGGATGCAGAGTGGATGGGACAAGTTCATCGTTTTTTAGGTTTATCCGTTGGTTTGATACAGCAAGATATGAATCCAGTTGAGAGAAAGAAAAATTATGATTGTGATATAACTTATGCCACAAATTCAGAATTAGGATTTGATTATTTAAGAGATAATATGGCTACCGATATTAGTGAGGTAGTTCAAAGAAAATTTAATTACTGCGTAATTGATGAGGTTGATTCAATATTAATTGATGAAGCAAGAACGCCTCTTATCATTTCTGGCCAAGTTGAAAGACCACAAGAAAAATATCAAAAAGCTGCAGAATTATCTTTGGCATTAGTCAAAGCAAAAGAATTAAGTAAAGATGGTATTGATCCAGAAGGCGATTATGAAGTTGATGAAAAACAGAGAAGTTGTATTTTAACTGATCAGGGTTTTGCAAAATGTGAAGAGTATTTGGGAGTTAATGATTTATATAATCCTCAAGATCCTTGGGCGCACTATATAACTAATGCTTTAAAAGCTAAAGAATTATTTATTAAAGATGTGAATTATATTATTAAGAACGATGAGGCTGTCATAGTGGATGAATTTACTGGTAGGGTAATGCCAGGAAGACGTTGGAGTGATGGACAACATCAGGCAATAGAGGCGAAAGAGAGTCTTAAAATTCAGCCTGAGACTCAAACATTAGCATCCATAACTTATCAGAATTTTTTCCTTTTATATCCTGGTTTAGCAGGAATGACGGGAACAGCAAAAACTGAGGAGGTTGAATTTGAAAAAACTTATAAATTAGAATCAACAGTTATCCCGACAAATCAAATAAGAAAGAGACAAGATTGGTCTGATCAAGTATTTAAGACAGAGATTGGTAAATGGAAAGCCGTTGCTAAAGAAACTGCACAAATTCATAGAGATGGTAGACCAGTTTTAGTTGGTACAACAAGTGTTGAAAAAAGTGAATTATTAAGTTCACTTTTATCTGCTGAAAAAATCCCACATAATTTGTTAAACGCCAAGCCGGAGAACGTTGAACGTGAGGCAGAAATTGTTGCTCAGGCAGGAAGAGCAGGAGCTGTCACTATTGCGACTAATATGGCTGGAAGGGGAACAGATATAATTCTTGGCGGTAATAGTGACTATATGGCAAGGCTTAAATTAAAAGAAATTTTAATTCCTTTGTTGGTCAAGCCTGATAATGAGCATAAGCCACCAATACCTAAACAAAGAAATTCAAAATCTAAGAGTGGTTTTTCTACAAAAGCTGGTTCGAATTTGAAAAAGAATATTTCAAGTTCTTCAACAAGTCTTTTCCCTTGCAAGCTAGATGAAGCAATTGAAAAGAAACTCTCTGTTTTATCTGATGAACTTGTTAAAAATTGGGGTGATAGACAACTTTCTGTTTTGGAGCTGGATGACAGGATAGCTACAGCTGCAGAAAAAGCACCAACTGATGATGACTTGATAAAGCTTTTGAGAGAATCTTTGTCTGATGTGAAGAAAGAATATGAAAAAGTGTTGATTCATGAAGAAGAAAAAGTAAGAAAAGCTGGCGGTTTACATGTCATTGGTACTGAAAGACATGAATCAAGAAGAGTGGATAATCAACTTAGAGGAAGAGCAGGAAGACAAGGTGATCTTGGAAGTACAAGATTTTTTCTATCTTTAGATGATAATTTATTAAGAATTTTTGGAGGTGATAGAGTAGCAAATCTAATGAATGCTTTTAGGGTTGATGAAGATATGCCTATTGAGTCAGGAATGCTTACCAGGTCCCTAGAAAGTGCTCAAAAGAAAGTTGAAACCTACTATTACGATATTAGAAAACAAGTTTTTGAATACGATGAGGTAATGAACAATCAAAGAAAAGCAGTTTATGGCGAAAGACTAAGAGTGTTGAAAGGAATTGATTTAAAGAGACAAGTAATAGGATATGGAGAAAGGACAATGATCGAAATTGTAGATGCTTATATTAATCCTGATCTTCCTCCTGAAGAATGGAATATTGATCAATTAATTTCTAAAGTCAAAGAATTTATATATTTATTAGATGATCTTAAATCTGATGATATTAATGTACTGTCAATAGAAGAATTAAAAAATTATCTTCAAGAGCAGTTGCGAATAGCTTATGACTTAAAGGAATCACAAATAGAAAAGATTCGTCCAGGATTAATGAGAGAAGCTGAAAGATTTTTCATTTTGCAGCAAATCGATAATTTATGGCGAGAACATCTTCAATCAATGGATTCCTTGAGGGAATCAGTAGGATTGAGAGGTTATGGGCAAAAAGATCCATTAATCGAATATAAAAACGAAGGATATGACATGTTTCTCGAAATGATGACTAATATGAGACGGAATGTTATTTATTCAATGTTTATGTTTCAACCTAAAACTGAAGTTAATGAAACAAATTAAATCAATATTTAATCATCTCCAAGAAATTCAAAAATTTCTTTATCTTTAAGATTTTGAGAATCACCGAGTTTAGAAATATCAATAGATTCTGAACTGGCTATACATTGTAGAGTTTTTTGTAATTTAAGAATTTCATTTTCAAGAGAGTCTATTCTATCCATTAAATTTTTTATCACATTAGCTTCTGCATCTGGTAAGGCAGAATGAGCTAGTGGATTTACTTTGACACCACTTTGATGCACTACCCTTCCAGGAACTCCGACTACGGTACTGTTTCCCTCTACATTTCGAACAACTACGGAACCTGCACCAATACGAGTATTAGATCCTACCGTGATGGATCCAAGAACTTTTGCGCCCGCTCCGACTACAACATTTTCCATTAAGGTAGGGTGTCTTTTGCCATGGCTTTTACCAGTACCTCCTAATGTCACTCCCTGATAAAGCAAACAGTTATTTCCTATCTCAGCAGTTTCACCAATTACAACGCCCATCCCATGGTCTATGAAAACTCTTTTACCAATTTTTGCCCCAGGATGGATTTCGATACCTGTTGCTAGCCTATTAAGATGACTGAGTAAACGAGGAATCAAAGGAATCTTTAATTGCCATAACTTATGCGTAAACCTATGTATAACTATTGATTGAAAGCCCGGGTAGCAAAGAAATATCTCTACTATTCCTCTTGCGGCGGGATCTCTCTCTCTGATAATTTCTATATCTGATTTAAAAGTTTTCAATACCATTGTTTAATTAATAACTCCTATTTCTTTTTTTAATTGATTTATTGTTTCGATACTTAAATAATTTTTAGCACATATTATTTGAGGTAATCTCATCAACTGAGAACGATTTTTTAATAATGTGCTTTCTACAACTGATAAACTCGGTCCATCACACACTATATGATTTGAAGCCTTTAAAAGTGAGAGTAATCTACTGTTATTGTCTGAGATTGCCGTCATAAGCATTAATTCACTACCACGCATACTATGAATAATTACTTCTGCTGCTCTCAATAAACCAGGACTTATGCTAACAATACCTACACAACTTCCAGAATTTAATTCCTTGAGAATTTTTAATTCCTTTTGAAAGTCGCTTAAGTCAACTGCAATTGCGCGAACTCCATGTTGTTTAGCAACTTTTTCTAAAGGCTTTAAAAAATATCTGCTTGTGACAATCGTACCATTATTTGAATTACTCAAAACTTTTTCTAATTCTTCCATAGGAACAACTTCTACTGGTACATTAACTGTTGTAGAAAGGTCTTCTGCTATTAACATAGAAGCTCCAATATCTTCTCTAGGAGTACTGACTATTATTCTTGATCCGCACTTAATTCGCCAATCAATTTCATTGTTCAATATCTCTCGCGTATCTTGTAAAGTGAATCCAAGAGTTATTAAGTTGTCAATAATCTTCTTCGCTTCTTGATCAAGCGCCTTACTTATCTTGTCTTTTGAATAAAGTGATTTTTTAAATTCTCTTTTAGTCAGAGTATCTCTTACATAGATACCTGATCCAGCTATTGCTTCAACAACTCCATCTATTTCTAGTTGTCTGTAAACTTTGCTTATAGTATTCCGATGGAGTCCTGTTTGCATTGCAAGTTGCCTCGTACTGGGAAGTCTATGACCTGGAGGATAATGTCTTGCTGCAATTGCGAAACAAATTTGATTATTTAGTTGAGTAGATGCTGGGATATCACTTTCTTGTTGAATATGAAATCTCACTTTAGAAAAATCCTGATTAATTTAATTTTTTATATAGTGACACTTTAACATCTGTCATATTTTTTGATAATAATTTATCACTCATCATCTTTTTTAATAAGAGGAGTTTTACGAGGGCTTAAAAACATAATCATGTTTCTCCCTTCTCTTTTTGGTTTTTGTTGAACTTCTGATTGTTCTTCTAAATCATTAGCCATTTTTAAAAGAAGTGTCTCAGCTAAATTGGAGTGTTGAATTTCTCTTCCCCTAAAAATTACAGTGCATTTTACTTTATCTCCCGATTTTAGAAATTTAGTAGCTTGACCAATTCGAACATCATAATCATGCTTGTCAATTTTATACCTCATTTTTACTTCTTTAACTTCTGTTTGATGAGATTTTTTCCTTGCTTCTTTAGCTTTCTTTTCTTGTTCAAATTTATATTTACCGTAGTCCATGATTCTACAAACAGGAGGATTTGCTTTTTCGCTCACCAAAACTAAATCAAGTTCTCTTTGAGATGCTATTTCTAATGCTTTTAATCTATCTATAACGCCTAATTGTTTTCCATCTGAATCAACGACTCTCAATTGAGGATATTTAATTCTTTCATTTATATTTGGTAGCTCTCTTACTGGAGCTCGTCGGTCAAAGCGTGGGCGTGGGGGCATTCAGTTAATTAAATAAATTGATTGGATGATGAACAAAATCTATTTTTATAAAGTTAGCTTAAAAAAGACTCTATTTTAATTATTGCATCTTTTAGCAGGTTTTTGTTATTAAGCCAAAGAGGATTATTTTTATTACGAAACCAAGTTTTTTGTCTTTTGGCAAATTGGATTGTTTTTGATGCAGTTAACTCAATCGCTTTATCAATTGTTGAACGGTTATTTAAAACATCCCTAGCTTCTCGATAACCAATGGTTTCTAATATTGGCAACTCATATCCGTATTTAGAGATAAGGTGGTTGGTCTCCTCAACAATTCCAGATAAAAACATATTTTTTGTTCTTTGAAAAATTCTTTCTTTTAAATTATCTCTATCTAATCCAAGCTCTAGGATTTTCCAGTTAGGTGGTTTTTGAACTTTCAGAGTTGACAAAGGTTTACCAGTTACGTAGAAGACCTCTAAAGCTCTTATTGTTCTAATGTGGTCAGCAAAATTGATTTTTTTTGTTGATAATGGATCACAATTTTTTAATAGGTCCCAACATTTTTCCTGACCAAGTTCTTCTAATTGTCTTCTGAAATTTTTTTGAGGAGGGACATCTGGTACAAAAAACCCTTTTGTTATTGAGTTCATATACAACCCACTTCCTCCAACAAGAAAAGGTAAATTATCTTTTTTAATTTCTCCTTCAATAGATTTTTGAGCAATTTCTTGAAATTGTTTTACATTAATTGGATTGATTGGTTCCTCAATATCTATTAAAAAATGCTTTACTTTTTTTTGTTGGATTTTAGATGGCTTGGCTGTTCCAATATCCATTGACTTATAAATTTGCCTTGAATCGATATTATGTATATTAGTTTTAAAATATTTTGCAATTTCAATAGCTAATTCTGTTTTGCCACTTGCAGTAGGCCCAATTAAAATGATTACATGAGGTAGGGACATATGAATTTCTGAAGAAAAAATTATTAGCTATATAATTAAAGTAATTAAATTTTTCATTGACTTCGAGCCTTTATCTTATTGCGGTGTTAAGTTTAATGAAAGACCTTTTAAAAATAACATTTTAAAAGTCTAATATTTTTTTTATATTAAATGAGTGAGGACAAAAGATCTAATAAAATCTCAAATGATTATGGCGCAGAACAGATACAGGTTTTAGAGGGGTTAGAACCAGTTCGTAAACGTCCTGGGATGTATATAGGTTCAACAGGACCTAGGGGATTACACCATTTAGTATATGAGGTAGTTGATAACTCGGTTGATGAAGCACTTGCAGGACATTGTGATCATATAGAAATAGTTCTTAGAGCAGATGGTTCTGCTTTAATTTCCGATAATGGACGAGGTATTCCAACAGATATTCATCCAAGAACAGGGAAAAGTGCATTAGAAACTGTACTAACTGTTCTTCATGCAGGAGGTAAATTTGGAAGTGGTGGTTATAAAGTTTCAGGTGGTTTGCATGGAGTAGGGATATCTGTAGTTAATGCTTTAAGCGAGTGGGTTAATGTAACTGTTTATAGGGATGGAAGCGAATTTAATCAAAGATTTGAAAAAGGTGTATCAAAGGGTGAATTGGAAACTAAAAAGCAGACTGGCAAACCATCTAAGAAAGGAACAACTATTTGCTTTAAACCCGACAAAACGATTTTTTCTGGAGGAATTGAATTTGAGTATGCTCTTCTTTCATCTAGATTAAGGGAGCTAGCTTACCTTAATGGCGGAGTAAAAATTGTTTTTAGAGATGAAAGAAATCAATTATCAGATGGTTCTTTTAAAGAAGAAATTTACTTGTATCAAGGAGGTATTAAAGAATATGTTGAATACATGAATGCTGAAAAAGATTCTATTCATCCTGAAATAATTTATGTTGACTCACAGAAAGAAAATGTATATGTAGAAGCAGCTTTGCAATGGTGTTCAGATGTATATTCAGATAATATTTTAGGATTTGCGAATAATATTAGAACTATTGATGGAGGAACTCATATTGAAGGGCTAAAAACAGTTCTGACAAGAACTTTCAATAATCTTGCAAAAAAGAGAGGCAAAAGAAAAGAGATTGAAAAAAATTTAGCTGGCGAAAATATTAGAGAAGGTTTGACTGTTGTTTTATCAGTAAAAGTTCCAGATCCCGAATTTGAAGGGCAAACAAAAACAAAATTAGGAAATACTGAAGTACGGGGAATTGTGGATTCTCTCATTGGGGAGGCCCTCACAAAATATATGGAGTTCAATCCTGGAATTTTGGATTTGATTCTTGAAAAAGCAATTCAATCATTTAATGCAGCAGAAGCCGCGAGAAGGGCTAGGGAATTAGTAAGAAGAAAAAGTGTTTTAGAAAGTTCTACATTACCAGGCAAATTAGCAGATTGTAGTTCTAGAGATCCCTCAGAATCAGAAATTTATATAGTTGAAGGAGATTCAGCTGGTGGCTCTGCAAAACAAGGACGAGATAGAAATTTTCAGGCTATTTTGCCTCTCAGGGGAAAAATTCTTAATATTGAAAAAACTGATGATACTAAAATTTATAAAAACACAGAAATACAGTCATTAATAACAGCTCTAGGATTAGGAATAAAAGGTGAGGAGTTCAACGAGAGCTCTTTGAGATATCATAGGGTTGTAATTATGACGGATGCTGATGTTGACGGTGCTCATATAAGAACTTTATTGCTGACATTTTTTTACAGATATCAAAGAGAACTTGTTGAGAAAGGTTTTATATACATTGCTTGTCCCCCTCTTTATAAAGTTGAAAGAGGTAAGAATCATAATTACTGTTATAACGAGAATCAATTAAAGGATACAATTCAAGGTTTTGGAGAAAATGCAAATTATAATATCCAAAGATTTAAGGGACTAGGTGAGATGATGCCAAAACAATTATGGGATACAACTATGAATCCTCAAACGAGGATGATGAAAAGGGTTGAAATCGAAGATGCACTCGAAGCTGACAGAATATTCAATATATTAATGGGAGATAAAGTTGCACCACGAAGAGAATTTATTGAAACTCATAGTAGTAATTTAGATATGGCAACTTTAGACATATGATGAATAATGCTCTCAAGAATTTTTGTTTAATTACTTTTGCATTAATTGCTCCAATTACATTACCTGCTGGCGGGATTCAAAAAAGTTTACATCAAAATAAGTTTCCTCAAAATACCAATGAGATTATATTGAGTTCCAATATTTCTCTTTATTCTAGCCCTGAAATATATGCTAAGGAATTATTAGTTCTTGATGTAGGTACAACTTTATCAGTACTACGTAATTGGAAAGTCAGCAAAAATGAAACTTGGGTTAGGGTTGAATTAGCTTCTAATAAATTTTTAGATAATCCTAATAAGATTTTAAAAGGTTGGATAAAAATGTAAATTTTGGATTTTAGTTCAATGAGTATAATTTTACTCGGTAGTACTTTTGGATTAATACTAAGAATATTCATACAAAATAATTTAAAAAAAAGTATAGCTTTTGATATTCAAAATACTTCAATAGTAAATTTTTTATCATCTTTTTTATTAGGAATTTTAGTTGCTTTAAATTTTATTAATAACGAGATATTAGTGTTATTTTATAGTGGTTTTTTAGGATGTTTTAGTACATTTTCTGCCTTTATATATCAACTATTTGAGTTATTGAAAAAGAGAAAATTTCTAAGATTATTCTCCCACTATACTGTAGTGGTAATTTTTTCATTCCTGTTCTTTTATTTAGGATATTTTCTTATTCATTTTTTAAAATGAAAATAAATAATTTTATTTATATTCTATTAGCTGCTTACCTAGCTACTTTTTTAAGATTAACTATAAATAATAATTTTTTTATTTCAATAATCGGATCATTTCTAGTGGGTTTTTTTATCAGTAGAAGATTGAGTTATTCAACTGAAAAAATTTTATTGAGTGGGTTTTTTTCTTGCTTTACATCCTTTAGCGGATTTATATATTTTTTGTACACAATTTTAAATCAAGGGGATTGGATAAAATTTATAATTTTTTTTAATTTAATCATTATCGTAAACTTGTTTACAATGTTTTTTGGGTTCTGGATAAGTAGAAAAATTACTTAGATTTCATATAATGGTGTTGTTACTTTGAAAAGGGATAATATTTATGAATGAAAATAATCTTGAAACAGTTACATCGTTATCTTCAGATTTAAGTACAAGAGAAAATATTACTAATCAACTTGAGGAATTGCTCATCGCGGGAAATTATGATGAGGCAAAGTTACTTTTAGAGCCTTCTCAACCTGTTGATATTGCAGATGCTATTGGAAGTCTTCCACTAATATTGCAGGCACTAGCATTTCGATTATTAAAGAAAAATGAAGCAATTGAGGTTTATGAATATTTAGATCCAGTAGTTCAGCAAACTTTATTAGAAAGACTTCGTTCAGGAGAAGTTTTAGAAATCGTTGAAAAAATGTCCCCTGATGACAGGGTTCAACTCTTTGATGAATTACCTGCAAAAGTTGTTCGAAAATTTTTATCTGCTCTTAGTCCTGGTGAAAGGAAAGTAACAGCTGAATTGCTTGGATATGAGCCTGAAACTGCCGGAAGATTAATGACAACTGAATTTATAGATCTTAAAGAGATGCAAACAGCAGCGGAAGCTCTTTCTTTAGTTAGAAAAAGAGCTCCATTTACTGAAACTATCTATAGCTTATACGTTACAGATAAAGAAAGACATTTGACTGGTATTCTCTCTTTAAGAGACCTTGTAACTGCAGATCCATCTAAGCCAATTGGAGACGTAATGACACGAGATGTAGTTAATATCGCGACTAATACGAATCAAGAAGAGGTTGCTAGAGCAATACAAAGATATGATTTTTTAGCTCTTCCAGTCGTTGATAAGGAAAAAAGACTTGTTGGGATAGTAACCGTAGATGATTTAATTGATGTTATAGAACAAGAAGCAACAAGAGATATTTATGCGGCGGGAGCAGTACAGCCTGGCGATGAAGATGATTATTTTCAAAGTAGTTTGTTTACGATTGCTCGAAGAAGAATTCTTTGGTTATTAATTTTGGTCTTAGCAAATGGTTTAACCACAAAAGTTATAGCTATGAATGATCAAATATTAAAAGAAATAGTCTTATTAGCTGCATTTATTCCTTTACTTATAGGTACTGGGGGGAATGTTGGTGCTCAAAGTTCAACGGTTGTCATTCGAGGTTTAAGTACTCAAAAACTGAAGTCTCTTGGTGCAATTAAGGCAGTATTTAAGGAGGCAATAACAGGCGCTCTTCTAGGTGTTTTGATGATGCTTGTAGTTTTCCCCTTCGCTTGGTGGCAAGGACAAGGTCCTTTAATCGCCTCTGCGGTGGGAATAAGTTTGATATCCATAACAACTTTAGCTGCTACAACAGGCGCTATCCTCCCTTTGTTGTTTGCCAGAATGAAATTGGATCCAGCCTTAATGTCCTCTCCTTTCATTACAACCGTAACTGATATTGCAGGTGTGTTTATTTATCTCAATACAGCAAAATGGCTATTAAGCTCTTCTTTGGCCTAGTTTTAGTAGGTATTTATTCTCATTTTTGTTAAATTGTGGATTTTTTTGTTTAACTTTACATTTCTTAATGGTATTGTTTACAAAACATCATTTAACCTTCATGTCTTCTGAAACAATAAGTGAAAATAGACTAGCGTCAATCGCAAGTATAAAAGCGAGCAATGATGTAGATCTTGTACGATCATACTTGAGGGATATAGGAAGAGTTCCATTACTATCGCATGAACAAGAAATTACTCTAGGTCGCCAAGTCCAAGAGTATATGGAAGTTGAAAGAGCAGAATTAGAAATTATTGAATTAACAGGGGATAAGCCTGATATTGATGAATTATCCATCAAATTAAACTTATCTAATTCCATAATTAAAAAAAGAATTAGAGCTGGACAGAGAGCTAAAGAAAGGATGGTTGCAGCAAATTTAAGATTGGTAGTAAGCGTCGCAAAAAAATATACAAAAAGAAATATGGAACTTTTAGATTTAATTCAGGAGGGAACTATCGGTCTAGTCAGAGGAGTTGAGAAATTTGATCCAGCAAGAGGATATAAGTTTTCAACATATGCATACTGGTGGATTAGACAAGGTATTACAAGAGCAATAGCTGAAAAAAGTCGGGCGATTCGGTTACCAATTCACATAACTGAAATGTTGAATAAGTTAAAAAAAGGTCAAAGAGAGCTGAGTCAAGAAATGTCTAGAACTCCAACTGTTACTGAACTTGCTAAATACGTAGAGCTTCCTGAAGATGATGTTAAAGATCTGATGTGCAAAGCTGGACAGCCAGTTAGTCTTGAAACCAAAGTCGGCGATGGCGAAGATACTGTTTTATTAGATTTACTAGCAGGTGGCGAGGATTTGCCAGATGAACAAATAGAAATGGATTGTATGAGAGGTGATCTGCATTCCCTTTTACATCAATTACCTGATCTTCAATGTAGAGTTCTAAGGATGAGATATGGAATGGATGGTGATGAGCCAATGTCTCTTACAGGTATTGGAAGGGTACTAGGAATAAGTAGAGATCGAGTAAGAAATCTAGAACGAGATGGATTAAGAGGCTTGAGAAGACTTAGTGATAATGTAGAAGCTTATTTTGTTTCTTGAATAAATTCATTCATTAACTTATTTGTTTGTTCCGGTTCTTCATCATGAGGACAATGCCCAGCTCCATTAATAATATCTAATCTTTTAATATTTCTGAATTTTTTCTTCCACTCTCTTGCTTCATTTAAAGATTCCCATGGATCTTTTTCTCCCCAAATCAACTGGATTGGAACATCAACCTTATCGAAAAGGTCAGTAGCGAGATAGTCATCAAATAAGTTAATAAAACCACGAAATGCTTCTTTAGAATTTTTCCTTCGAGAGGGTTGATAAAGTATTTCAATCAATTCTTTATCGATATTTTTTCCTGTAGGATAAGCTTTTTCAAGTATTTTCTTAATAACTTTTGGATTAGCAGCTCTTGTAAAAAGTGTATTGCTAATTACTCTTTGTCTGACTATCGTTTTAAGGACGGGTCTCAGTAGATTCATTAAGATATCTCTTTTTTTTAAACGTTTATCATCCATAGTTCTTTGCGCACAATCAATCAAAATAACACCTTTGCAATTATCTTTGAGGATTTCAGCAGCTTTCAATGCGATAACACCCCCAATTGAATTTCCTACCAAGTAGACAGGAGATTTGATTACCTCTGCACAAAAAGTTGATATTTGATTACCCCATAAGTCAAATGAATATTTTATTGAGTTTTCTTTGTCAGGTTCGTAATTTAATAAAGCACCAGGCTGACTACTTTCTCCAAATCCTAATAAGTCAATTGCGTAGCAGTTAGAAAATTGACCAAGAAAATCTTGATTATGTCTCCAGTGGTTTTTTGATGCCCCAAATCCATGTACTAATAAAATTTTAATATTTTTTTCAGAGGCAGATTCTTTGGATAAAGACCAAGAAATTTCCCAATTTTTCCACTTCCAAGTTTCAGATTTATTTAAAGACACTATGAATAAGCTTTTAATTAAACTTTAATTCAAAAAAAAATTATTCGTTTTTAATAAATTATTCTTAGTTAAGAAAAAGCGTTAATTTTATGAAAAGGAAAAAGGTTATATGTATTGGAGAGGCTTTAATAGACAGAATCAGAAATAAGTCAAATAAAGGATTTAAAGATTATTTTGGTGGTGCGCCGGCTAATGTTGCTTGTGCATTAAGAAAATTAAAAATAGATTCAATATTTATGGGAAGTTTGGGTAATGATGATTATGGAAAAAAATTTATTTCGCAATTTGATCAATTGGGAGTTAATTTAGATTTCTTGCAATTAAATAATGATTCGTCTACTCGTGTGGTTAATGTAGATAGAGATCAATTTGGAGATCGTTTTTTTTCAGGCTTTGAGGAAAGTTCTCATGCTTGCTATGCAGACGAAGTTCTTAGCAAGAAATTAATAGAAAAAGAAATTTTAAATTTGGAGAAATCTTTATTAGAAATAAAATATTTGGTAACAGGTACGAATTTATTATCATCTCCAATATCAGCAGAGACTATTTTTTTTCTTATTGAAAAGGCTACTAAATTTGAAGTCAAAATAGTTATTGATTTGAATTGGAGAGAGGTCTTTTGGGATCACTCAAGTTTTTCATCAGAAATTAGTAAAGCCGAGAGAGTTAATTTAATCAAGAAATTTTTAAATCATGCGAATGTTTTAAAACTTGCTAAAGAAGAAGCAACTTTGTTTTTTGAGGATGAAAATCCCTTGTTAATATCTCAACAGTTATCTAATAGACCAGATGTAATAATAACTGATGGAAAAAATCCCGTTGAATGGTATATCAATAGATTGCAGGGAATTACTGAAACTCTTAATTCACAGAAAATTGTTGATACAACTGGCGCAGGCGATGCTTTTATAGCAGGCTTAATTTCAAAATTAATTTCTTCTGGCTATCCTTCAAATGAACAAGAGATAGAAGATTGCATTAAGTTCGCAGGTGTTTGTGGATTATTAACTTGTCTTGGTGAAGGAGCCATCGAGCAACAGCCATATTATGAAAAGGTTAATAAATTTTTGGGATCTCTTATTTCGTAGTTTCTTCCATAATCTTTTGCGTAACTAATTTCTATTTTCCAGAAATTATCAATAACTGGTTCTATTAATTCTGGCCATTCAATAACTAAAATGGCTTGTCTTTGTATTGCCTCTTCTTCTTCTGAAAAAAAAACTTCCTTTGCTGAAGCAACATTTCCTAATCTGTATAAATCAAGGTGAATTAGTGGAATTTTTCCGGAGTTGTAGTGATGCGATAAAGCAAATGTAGGGCTTGTAATGTCCTCAGAGATTGATAAGCCTTTAGCAATCCCTTGTACGAATGAAGTTTTCCCAGCCCCAATTGGACCTTGTAATAAAACAATTGATTGGGGATTTAATTTGTGTGAGAGTTTTTTCCCTAAATTTAAAGTTTCTTTTAAATTCTCAACAAACACAAAATTACACAAAAATCATTTATAGTTTAATAGAAAATATATTTACTAGATATGGTTATCGCAAATTCAGTTAAAACCTCTACACCAAATTATGTAATTGCTGATATCTCCTTATCAGATTATGGCCGCAAAGAAATTAAAATTGCTGAAACGGAAATGCCTGGATTAATGGCACTTAGAGATAAATATCAATCAGAAAAGCCACTCAAAGGTGCAAAAATAGCCGGAAGTTTGCATATGACTATTCAGACTGCAGTCTTAATAGAAACTCTTGTTGATCTTGGGGCAGAAGTGAAATGGGCTTCATGCAATATTTTTTCAACTCAAGATCATGCGGCGGCGGCCATAGCAGACCAAGCAATTCCTGTATACGCAAAAAAAGGTGAGACACTCGATGAATATTGGCAATATACCCACTACATTCTTGATTGGGGTTCAGACTCTCCAAATATGATTCTTGATGATGGTGGTGATGCAACTGGTTTATTGATACTCGGCAGTAAAGCGGAAAAAGATTTGTCTGTTTTAGATAATCCCGGTAATGAAGAAGAGATTGCTTTATTCAATTCTATTAAGTCTAAATTAGAAAACGATAGTGACTTCTACTCTAGAATTAAAAGTAATATCATTGGTGTTACTGAAGAAACAACAACTGGAGTCGCAAGACTTTATCAACTGCAAAAGCAAAATGCTTTACCTTTCCCTGCTATCAACGTTAATGATTCAGTAACTAAGAGCAAATTTGATAATTTATATGGCTGTCGCGAATCTTTAGTTGATAGTATAAAGCGCGCAACTGATGTGATGATTGCTGGCAAGGTTGCTTTGGTAATGGGTTTTGGAGATGTAGGTAAAGGTTCAGCCCAGTCTCTTAGAGGACTTGGTGCAATAGTAAAAGTTGCTGAAGTTGATCCAATTTGTGCTCTTCAAGCGGCAATGGAAGGTTTTAGCGTTGTTACGTTAGACGATGTTGTGGAAGATATAGATATCTTTGTTACAGCAACTGGAAACTATCAAGTAATTACAAACGAAAATCTCGTCAAGATGAAAGATGAGGCCATAGTTTGCAATATTGGTCATTTCGATAATGAAATTGATGTGGCTTCATTGAAAGATTATCCATGGGAAAATATTAAGCCACAGGTTGATCACATAACTTTACCAAGTGGCAATAAAATAATTCTTTTAGCCGAAGGTAGATTAGTTAACTTAGGCTGTGCCACTGGACATCCAAGTTTTGTGATGAGTAATTCTTTTACTAACCAAGTATTAGCTCAAATCGAACTTTTCAATAAGTCAGAAAAATATGCTAAGGAGGTTTATGTTTTACCAAAGCATTTAGATGAAATGGTAGCTAGATTACATCTCGATAAAATTGGTGCAAAATTAACAAAATTAACTAAGGAACAGGCAGATTATATTAATGTCTCTGTTGAAGGACCTTACAAACCAGAGCTTTATAGATACTAAGTTTGAGTTTAATTTTTGTAAATTTTCTTACTTCTATTCCAGACTATATTAGTTTGGCTGTTGAAAAGAATTCAACAATTGCATACCTCACTATTTGTTTGGCTATGTTTTTGGAAAACATAATACCTCCAATTCCTTCGGAAATAATAATGCCATTAGGGGGTTTTTTTGTTTATCAACAAAAATTAAATTTCTATATTTTAGTTTTTTGGGGATTACTTGGAACTATTTTAGGATCATTGCCTTGGTACTATTTAGGTAGATTAGTAAATGAGAAAAGACTTTCAAATTTTCTAGATAAAAAGGGGAAATATCTGGGTATTTCTCCTAGTGATTTAAGTAAAAGTAAAAGGTGGTTTGATAAATACGGTGTTTCTTTAGTTTTTTGGGGCAGATTAGTACCAGGTATAAGAACTTTAATCTCTGTTCCTGCTGGCATGGAACTTATGCCATTAAGAAAATTTTTGCTTTGGACGACATTTGGGAGCCTGATATGGGTAGCACTTCTAACTTATTCAGGTTATTTATTTGGTGAAAATTATCTAATCATTCAAACTTATTTAGATCAAATCAAATATGTTCTAAAGCCAATTTTAATTTTAATTTTCTTGTATTTTTTTGTAAGAATACTTATTAGATTTGTTAAAAAAAATAGAGCTTAAAAAGGAATTTCACTTGAATTATTGCTGTTGGAATATTGGTTATTATCAGAATCCTTTTTTGAGCCTAGTAAGTTTAATCTATCTACCCTAACAACTGGTTTAAATCTATCTTCTCCAGAATTTTTATCTTTCCAGCTATCAATTTTAAAGCTTCCTGTAATTCCGATTAATGATCCTTTTTTCACATAATCTGCGGCTATTTGTGCTTGCTTGCCCCATATTTCTAAATTAAACCAATCTGGCTCTTCATCTCTGCTTCTTCTGTTAACTGCAATTGTGAAATTCGCTACTATACTTCCTGATTCAAAATATCTTACATCTGGTTCTCTTCCTGCTCTGCCAACAAGGTTAATAGTGTTAATTTCCATAATTTTTTTTTTTTATAATACTCATATTTTCAGTTTCTGCTCAAAGTTTTACGTGCTATTCATAACTAAACGTCAGAATTCCGAGAGCTTATCAAAAAATAGATATATTATTTATAAAAAGAAATTCTTATTGTGATTTTTAACAGATTTAAATTTTCTCGAGATATTGGCATAGATTTGGGAACGGCCAATACTCTTATACATGTATCAGGAAAAGGCGTTGTTTTACAGGAGCCTTCTGTGGTGGCTATGGATTTAGAAGAAGGGATTCCATTAGCGGTTGGTAAAGAAGCAAAGTTAATGCTTGGAAGGACCCCTGGCAATATAAGAGCTGTAAGACCACTAAGAGATGGAGTTATCGCAGATTTTGATGCTGCAGAACAAATGATAAAAACATTTATTCAAAAATGTAATGAAGGCAAGGGGATAGTAGCTCCAAGGATAGTGATTGGAATTCCAAGTGGAGTTACTAGTGTTGAGCGAAGAGCAGTAAGAGAAGCTGGATTGGCGGGAGCAAGAGAAGTTCATTTAATAGATGAACCTGTCGCAGCAGCAATAGGAGCATCATTACCAGTAACTGAGCCAATTGGAACAATGATTGTTGATATTGGGGGAGGTACCACTGAGGTTGCAGTATTAAGTTTAGGAGGAACTGTTTTGAGTGAATCTGTTCGAATAGCAGGCGATGAAATAAATGAGTCAATTGCGCTTTATCTTAAAAAAGTTCACAATTTAGTTGTTGGAGAGAGAACTGCAGAAGATATCAAGATAAAAATTGGATCTGCATTTCCAGATGATGATTTTGATAAAACTACTTTAGAGGTTAGAGGTTTACATCTTTTATCTGGTCTACCTAGATCAGTCACTTTGACATCAGGAGAAATCAGAGAAGCTATGGCTGAAACACTTAGTAAAATAGTCGAAGCTGTAAAAAGAACTTTAGAGCGAACCCCTCCTGAACTTGCCGCAGATATTGTTGATAGAGGGATTATGCTTGCAGGTGGTGGAGCTTTAGTGAGAGGCATTAATGATTTATTGAGCGATGAAACAGGAATTTTTACTCACATAGCAGAAAACCCACTGCTTTGCGTAGTGAATGGTTGTGGAGAGGTGTTGGATGATTTTAAAAAACTCAAAAGAGTTGTTGACACTCCAGAATTCATAAGGAATGCCATAAGAGATTAATGTTATGTTAGGTATCCGACGAATTTCTAATAGTCGTTGGTGGCATAAAAAGAAAAATTGGCTATTTTTTGCAATTTTTTTATTTTTGGTTTTTGTAAGAATATCAAAAGGAGCTTTTTATAAAGATTTTTATTATTTTATTTCAAAACCTTTTTGGCCTGGTCAATTTCAAAAAGAAATTGTTCTTGAGAGTATTGATCAAGAATATTTAATAAAGTTAAATCTTCTTACAAAAGATAATATAAGATTGCGACAAATCTTATCTCTTCAAGAATCATCCAATGATGAACATATTTCAGCTGCAGTTATTTCGCGAAAAACAGGAGGTTGGTGGAGACAAATAATTTTAAACAAAGGTTCAAAGGATGGAGTAGAAATTGGCAATATTGTGATTGGTCCGGGTGGATTATTAGGTAGAGTAAAGAATACTTCTTTATTCACTTCGTCGGTAACTTTAATAACTTCTCCAGAAAGTAAGTTAGGCGTTTGGGTGGATAGAATTCAAATCAATGGATTACTAGTCGGTTTAGGAGATGATTATCCTAGCCTAATACTTTATTCAAAAGATGCCGATATTAAAGTTGGAGATTTTGTATCATCATCTCCTGCTAGTACGTTATTACCTCCAAATATCCCTATTGGTATTGTCCAATCTATAGATGAGACGTTGAAATCAAAAAAAACGGCAAAAATTTCACTTTTAGCAAAACCTAATGTAATTGATTGGGTACAAATTTTGAAAGTAAATATTTAATGAATAAATTTTTTACCAACAAATTATCCATTATAAGCTTTATTTTTATCCCAATAATTTTTTTGTGGCACCCTAATTGGCTTGGATTTTTAGGTGTTCAGCCTTATTGGCCGTTATTTTGGTTATTGCCTTGGGCAATGATTAATGGATCAATTAATGGATTAGTATTTGGTTTGTTTTTAGGTCTCATCTTAGATTCTCTAACTTTAAATGAAAGTTTTACTCAAATTCCAGGCCTAATTTTTTGTGGATTTTTCTTTGGGAGAATTAAATCACATAGTGATTTTTTGGTGGGACATTTTAGGTATGGTTTAATTTGTTCTTTTGGAAGTTTTTTATGCGGTACTCTTTATCTTGCACAAATTTTGTTTAGAAATTTTTCAGATGGTAATTTTTTAATGTTTATTCCGGGTGTAAAAAATATCTTAGCTGAAGTTTTTTTGACAGGTTTGTTTGCTCCATTTATTTGCTCCCAACTTATAAGGATGTTTAAATTTTCAAGAAGAAAATTGTGGTAATAAATTTTGCCAAGAGGAAAAAATGCTTGAAAAAATTTATATATTTTCAATTAATTTAAAATGTTTGTAAAAATTAGGAATATCTCTTTGAGGGTTCGTAATGTTATATTTTTAATTGTTAGAATAAATATTCAATGCAATAGTTCTTTGCTTTGAAATATCGAGAAATCTTTTTTTAACTATGTCAAAAGCAAGAATTTTAGTTGTTGACGATGAACCAGCAGTTTTGAAGGTATTAGTTACGAGGCTGCAACTAGCAGGATATCAGGTATATTCAGCCACTAACGGCGAAGAAGCTCTTGAGTCTTTTCATAGGGATTCCCCAGATTTGATAGTTCTTGATGTGATGCTTCCAAAAATGGATGGATTTGCTGTTTGTAGAAGAATTAGAGCTGAGTCAGTAGTACCAATAATATTTTTAACTGCTCTAGAGGCTATTTCAGAGAGAGTTGCTGGTTTGGATTTAGGAGCTGATGATTACTTATCTAAACCATTTAGCCCAAAAGAGTTAGAGGCCAGAATAGCTACAATTTTGAGAAGAATGGGACCAACTGTATCGGTTACTGAAACCAAAGAAGTTCCTTCAGGCAAAGGAGTTATGAAATTTGGAAGTTTAGTTGTTGATACTAATCGCAGACAAGTTTCTAGAGCTGGAGATAGAATTAGTCTAACTTATACTGAATTTAGTCTCCTAGAGTTATTATTTGACGAACCTGGTAAGGTTGTTCCTCGAGCAGAAATTTTGGAACAGCTGTGGGGCTATCCTCCTCGTAGAGCGGCAGATTTAAGAGTTGTAGATGTATATGTTGCAAGACTAAGAGGTAAATTGGAACCAGATCCAAGAAATCCAGAATTAATATTAACTGTTAGAGGGATTGGTTACGCATCTCAGAGAGTTGGCGAAACAGCAACATCTTTGGCAAGTTGAGCAATAGTCTGATAATTTTATTAAATAAAACAAATATATTTAAATAAATTTTGTCTGAAATAAAAGAAGCGCGCTTACAAAAAGCTAGTTCACTCATGAATAAAGGATTTGCTTCTTATGCACAGAGCTTTAAGGTATCACATACTACCAGTTTTCTTATTCAAAAATTTGATCATCTAGAAAATGGTCAAGAGGAAGACTTCAGTGTCTCTATTGCTGGTAGAGTGCTGGCAAAAAGGGTAATGGGCAAAATTGCCTTTTTCACAATAAGCGATCAAGAAGGTCAGATTCAGCTTTATCTAGATAAAAGGATTATTAATTTCAATTTAGAAAAACAAAAATTACTTTCTTTTGAAGATCTTAAGGAAATAGTAGATATTGGTGATTGGATAGGAGTCTATGGAACTATAAAAAAAACTAATAAAGGTGAGCTTTCAATTAAAGTAGAAAAATGGGAAATGTTATCCAAATCATTACAACCTCTCCCAGATAAATGGCATGGATTGACTGATATTGAAAAAAGATATAGACAACGTTATTTAGATTTAATTGTAAATCCTCACTCTAAAAATGTATTTAAAACTAGAGCGAAATGTATAAGTTTTATAAGAAAATGGCTAGATAATAGAAATTTTTTAGAGATAGAGACTCCAATTCTGCAATCTGAAGCTGGTGGTGCTGAAGCAAGACCATTTATAACTCATCACAATACATTAGATATTCCGTTGTATTTAAGAATAGCTACAGAATTACATTTAAAAAGAATGGTTGTTGGAGGTTTTGAGAAAGTCTATGAATTGGGAAGAATCTTCCGTAATGAGGGGATAAGTACAAGGCATAATCCAGAATTCACCTCAGTAGAGATTTATGAAGCTTATTCTGATTATGTAGATATGATGAATTTAACTGAAGAATTGATTAAAGATATCGTAGCTGATGCATGTGGGACTTTAATTATAAATTATCAAAATAAAGAAATTGATTTTTCTAAGCCTTGGTCAAGAATATCCATGAAAGCTATTGTCAAAAAATATACAGGGATTGATTTTGATTCTTTCAGTGGTGACTTTCTAGCGGCAAAACAAGCCGTTAAAAATATCAATGTTGATTGTTCTAATAAAATAAATACTATGGGAAGACTCTTAAATGAGGTCTTTGAGCAAAAAGTAGAATCAAAACTTATAGAACCCACTTTTGTTATTGATTATCCTGTTGAAATTTCTCCTTTAGCTAGGCCTCATCATGATAATAAAGAAATAGTTCAGAGATTTGAATTATTCATTGTTGGTCGAGAACTGGCAAATGCGTTTAGTGAGTTGATAGATCCAGTAGATCAAAGAGAAAGAATGCAATTACAGCAATCTCTTAGAGATGAAGGAGATCTTGAGGCTCATTGTATAGATGAGGATTTTTTAAATGCTTTAGAGATTGGCATGCCCCCTACAGGAGGATTAGGTATAGGCATTGATAGGCTAATTATGTTAATTACTAATAGCGCATCGATTAGAGATGTAATCCCTTTCCCATTGTTAAAACCAGAAATAACTTCTAAAAAAAGTTAAAAATTACCCTCGAATGAAGTAAAATAGTTAAATTAATCCAATACGAAATTTTTAAATGAGTGGTGAACGTGTTGGTTTCCGTTTCAAACACGCGGATGCAGTAGTAAAAAGAAATCCTCAAGGCCGATCAAGAAGAGGATGGGTTATTGAACCAGTAGAGCAAACTACAAGTAGAGGTACAAAAATGCCTGCATACAAAATTCGCTGGAGAGATAGTGAGAGGCCAGAAACTGTATTGCAGCATATGCTAATTGCAGATCCAGATCCTTCCCCACCTCCAACTTCGGTAAGTTTAGATTGATACTTTCAAAAATTCTGACTAATCTTTTATCTTTTTAGTGCAGAGTTGATTTCTTTTTTTATGCTTTTTTGTTTTTCATCTTGTCGTTTGTCATGTAATTTTTTCCCTTTACCAACTCCAATAGTTAGTTTTATCCATGACCCTTTTAAATAAAGAGATAATGGAACAATAGTCATTCCTTTTTTTTCAGTATTAGATTTCATTTTTATTATTTCTTTTTTATGTAGTAGCAACCTTCTATTTCTTAGTGGATCATGATTAAAGAAAGACCCCACATTTTTATGTGGTGAAATGTGAACATTTAATAATAAGATCTCACCATCTCTGAATGAACAGTATCCGTCTCTTAAATTTGCTTTTCCGTTTCTAATGGACTTTACTTCAGTCCCTAAAAGCTCAATTCCAGCTTCGATTGTTTCAGATATTGCATATTGAAATTTTGCATATCTATTATCAGCTAGAAGTTTAAAATTATTTGCTTTATTAGTATTTTTTTTAACTTTGTTTGAATTTTTTGCCATTTTAGTTGTAAAAAATCTTTCTACTCAGAACAATTGCAATTAACCTTTCATTATGGCAATAATTTCTTCCAATATAGGCGATAATGACTTTTCTTTTCGTAAAAAAGAACTTAGGCTAGTTGATTCAAAAAACATTCTAGAAGAAAAGAGAAATAATAATTTGAACTTAGCCCGGCCTCTTAATTTAAAAGAATTTATTGGCCAAGAACAACTTAAATCTTTTTTAAGAATAGCTATAGATGCTTCAATTATTAGAAAAGAACCTTTGGAGCATACTCTTTTATATGGACAGCCTGGTCTAGGTAAGACTACTCTTGCTTTTTTGATAGCCCACGAATTGAATACAAAATGTAAGATTGCGACTGCACCAGCAATTGAAAGACCAAGAGATATTGTAGGTTTACTTCTTGGATTAAAAGAAGGTGAAGTTTTATTTATCGATGAGATACATCGCTTAAATAGGTTAACTGAAGAGTTGTTATATTCTGCAATGGAGGATTTTAGACTTGACTTAACTATGGGAGCTAATAGAGGAGCCCGTTGCAGAACAATTAATCTTCCTAGGTTTACTCTGATTGGCGCGACAACTAAATTAGCCTCAATAAGTGCACCTCTAAGAGATAGATTTGGGATATCTCAGAAAATTGAATTCTATACATGTGATGAATTAAAACAAATTATTGTTAATTTCTCCCGATTAATAAACCTCAATTTAGAAGATGAAGCATCTTATGATTTGGCAAAAATATCTCGAGGGACTCCAAGAATTGCTTTAAGATTATTAAGACGAGTTAGAGATTATGCTCAAGTTGTTATGAAAACTAATACTATCTCATTGAATTTAATAAAAAAAGCTTTAAATTCTTACCAAATAGACGAAAAAGGATTGGATTCTTTAGATAGACACTATTTATCTTTTCTTAACCAAAATAATAATATTCCAACTGGCCTTGATTCAATTGCATCTGGGTTGGGGGATGATCCTTCAATGTTAGAATTTGTTGTTGAACCATATCTTATTAAAATTGGTTTTCTCACGAGAACTCCTCGAGGAAGATTGCTTACTGCTTTAGGAAAAAAGTACATTGATTCAAAAGATGATAACTTTTAAAAAAGTTAAGATTTGTTTTTTATTAATTTTTATTTTTTTCAATATTTTTTATATTGCACCATGCTATTCATTATCTTCGAGAGAGGATTTGTTTAAAAATGCTTTAGATCTTAGTTCAGGTGGAAAATTTAATCTCGCTTTACAAGAATGGAATCAATATCTCGATTCTTATCCTGATGATGCTGCAGGTTTTAGCAATAGAGGAAATGTAAGACTTGTTGTAGGAGATTTTAAGGGATCAATAGATGACCAAAATAAGGCAATAAGTTTGAATCCTAGTGAAATAGATCCTTACATTAACAGGGGGATTGCTGAGGAAGCATTGGGTTTATGGTCGCAAGCGAAAAAGGATTATATGTTCGTTATTTCCCTGGATAGTAAGAATTTCTCTGCATTATATAATTTAGCTAACGTCGAAGGATCTACGTCCCATTGGGATAAAGCAAGAGATTTATTCTCAAAAGCTGCTTTATATAATCCAGGATTTGCCATGGCTAGGTCAAGTTTGGCGTTAGCAGATTTACAGTTGGGAAATATTGATGAAGCTGAAAAAGAATTAATAAAGTTAATTAGACGTTATCCAACTTTTGCAGATGCTAGGGCAGCTTTAACAGCTTTGAATTGGTCTAATGGTGAAGCTGGCAAAGCAGAGAGTAATTGGATAGCGGTAACTGAATTAGATCCTAGATATAGTGATGAAGAATGGTTAAAAAAAATAAGAAGATGGCCTCCTCAACCAATTAGAGATTTAATGAATTTTATCGATTTAAAATAAGTAATGAATAGAGATCAGTTACATAAAAAAATTGATTCGTTTAATGATGAACTAATTAACTTAAGAAGACATATCCATGAACATCCGGAATTAAGTGGACTTGAAAATCAAACAGCGATCTTGATCAGTGGTTTTTTAAAAGATATTGGTTGGAATGTTAGAGAATCTATTGGCAGGACTGGTGTTATAGCTGATTTTGGCCCCATAGATAAGGGCATGATAGGTTTAAGAGTAGATATGGATGCTTTGCCAATATTTGAAGAAACTAAATTAAGTTTTTCTTCAAAAGTAGATGGTGTTATGCATGCTTGTGGTCACGATTTGCATATATCGATTGGATTGGGGGTGGCAAAAATTATTAAGGATTTGAAATTAAACTTTGGTACTCGGATAATTTTTCAACCCGCTGAAGAAATTGCAAGCGGAGCTAGATGGATGATTAAGGATGGTGCAATTAATGGTTTAACCCATATTTTGGGAGTCCATGTCTATCCAGATTTATCCGTAGGAACTATTGGCATTAAAGAGGGTAGTTTAACTGCAGCTGCTGGAGAACTTAAAGTAGAGATTAAAGGAAAATCAGGGCATGGTGCTCGACCTTATGAAGGAGTTGATGCTATTTGGGCCGCCTCTAAAGTGATTTCGGGAATTCAAGAATCAATAACACGGAAGTTAGATCCTTTAGATCCTGTAGTAATAACTTTTGGGAAAATAAATGGTGGCAACGCATTCAATGTTCTTGCAGAAAAGGTTAATTTAGTTGGTACAGTTAGATGTACTAATCGTAAACTATTTAAAAATATCGGTAGTTGGCTCAATGAAAATATCACTTCATTAGCTAATAGTTGCGGAGCTGAAGCAAAAGTAATATTTAGAGAAATCACTCCGGCAGTGAATAATAATTCAGAAATTAATAGAGTCCTCAGAGATTCGGGAATTAAGGTTTTGGGTCAAGAAAATGTTATCGAATTACAAAAACCATCATTAGGAGCTGAGGATTTTGCTGAATTTTTAAAAGATATTCCTGGAGCAATGTTTAGGCTTGGCGTATCGAGTTCAAATGGATGTGCTCCGCTTCATAGTTCTAAATTTGATCCAGATGAAAGAGCTATTGCTATTGGAATTAAAGTGATAACAGAATCTATAGTAAAATTAAACAATGAAAAAATTAATACAATTGGTAAATGAATTTTAATAAAAGATTTATTTTATCTTTTGTTGCTCCTTTCATGATCCTTATGTCTGCTGTAGGATTGATATTTAGGGACAATCCTAAGAAGATTTTTTATTTACCTATTGGCTTAATTGGGATTGTAATTATTTTGGAGAGGGGTATAAGCAGACAATTGCATAGGAAAAATATTTTAAAAAAGATAAAGTCTTATCAAAAAGCTAAATAAAATCATTTTATTTATTTTTACGCAACATGAGATGACTATTTTTTAGAAAAGAGCTATTAATAATATTAATACTAGGGGTGCTAAGAGTTTTAACTTAGCTGAGATCATACCCTTTGAACCTGAATCATTAACCTTGATGCAGGGAAGTGAAGATTTGATCAAACTTTAGTAATAACACCTTTAAAAAATTTGTAAATTATGAGAAGTTCGTGGATTAAGCCTCGCCTTGGGAAAGACAATGTAACTCAAATGAACTTTGCGAGAAACGGATATATTACTGAAGAAATGGATTTTGTTGCTAAAAAAGAGAATCTTCCTCCTTCTCTAATAATGGAGGAAGTGGCAAGAGGAAGATTAATTATTCCAGCTAATATTAATCATTTGAATCTTGAGCCAATGTCTATAGGCATTGCCTCAAGATGCAAAGTTAATGCCAATATTGGTGCTTCCCCTAATGCAAGTGACATTAATGAAGAAGTAGAGAAGCTAAAACTGGCAGTTAAATATGGAGCTGATACGGTTATGGATCTTTCTACAGGAGGAGTAAATTTAGATGAAGTTCGGCAAGCAATTATTCATGAGTCTCCTGTTCCAATTGGAACAGTTCCTGTTTATCAAGCATTAGAAAGTGTACATGGTTCAATAGATAGACTCACTGAAGACGATTTTCTTCATATTATTGAAAAACATTGTCAGCAGGGCGTAGATTATCAAACTATTCATGCTGGGCTATTAATAGAGCATTTACCGAAAGTCAAAGGAAGAATTACAGGAATTGTCAGTAGGGGGGGAGGTATTTTGGCTCAATGGATGTTACATCATTTTAAGCAAAATCCTCTTTACACAAGGTTTGATGACATTTGTGAGATTTTTAAGAAATATGATTGTACTTTTTCTTTAGGAGACTCATTAAGGCCTGGATGTTTGCATGATGCTTCTGATGATGCCCAGCTAGCTGAATTGAAGACCTTAGGCGAGCTTACTCGAAGAGCATGGAAACATAATGTTCAAGTTATGGTTGAGGGTCCTGGTCATGTACCCATGGACCAAATTGAGTTTAATGTGAGAAAGCAAATGGAAGAATGTTCAGAAGCCCCATTTTATGTGCTTGGTCCATTAGTGACAGATATATCTCCTGGTTATGACCATATTTCAAGTGCTATTGGGGCAGCGATGGCAGGGTGGTATGGAACTTCTATGTTATGTTATGTAACGCCGAAAGAACATCTAGGTCTTCCAAATGCAGAAGATGTAAGAGAAGGCTTAATTGCTTATAAAATAGCTGCTCACGCTGCTGACATAGCAAGACATAGAGCTGGAGCCCGTGATCGAGATGATGAACTTAGCCATGCAAGGTATAACTTTGATTGGAACAAACAATTCGAACTTTCATTAGATCCGGAAAGGGCGAAGCAATACCATGATGAGACACTGCCTGAAGAAATCTTTAAAAAGGCGGAGTTTTGCTCAATGTGTGGGCCTAAACATTGTCCAATGAATTCAAAGATTTCTGATGAATCTCTTGATCAGCTAAAAGATAAGCTTGAAGAATGCAATACTTCAGTTTAGTTATCAATTAGTAATTATAAAATTTCCTTCGTCTTATTAACTACGTTTTCGACAGTAAATCCAAAATTTTTCATACATTCTCCACCTGGTGCTGAGGCACCAAATCTGTCCATAGTAATACAAATTCCCTCAAAACCTGTATATTTATGCCAACCAAACGAATGGGCAGCTTCTACTACAACTCTCTTTTTCACACTACTAGGTAAAACACTTTCTTTATAAGATTCTTCTTGCTCTTCAAAAAGTTCTACACAAGGCATAGAAACAACTCTAATTTTTTTACCTAAGCTTGAAATTTCCTTACTTGCTTCAATGCAAAGATTCAGTTCGCTACCAGTACCAATAAATATTAGATCAGGTGTACCTTCACAATCGGAAACTATGTATCCCCCTAGAGCAACTTTGTCAATCGAAGTATTTTCTTGATTTGGCATACCTTGTCTACTTAAACAAAGGGCAGAAGGTCTTTTTCGATTTTGAATAGCAAGCTTATAAGCTCCACTAGTCTCATTGCCATCTCCAGGTCTGAAAACTAGCATATTAGGCATGGCACGAAGAGAAGGAATAGTTTCAATAGGTTGATGTGTTGGGCCATCTTCTCCTACACCAATTGAATCGTGAGTTAAGACATAGATTACTCCTAATTCGCTAAGTGCTGAAAGCCTCATTGAGCCTCTCATATAATCGGCGAAAACAAGGAAGGTTCCACCATAAGGGATAAGACCACTGTTGTGATAAGCAATTCCATTAAGTACAGCTGCCATTGCATGCTCTCGAACACCAAAATGTAAATATCTTTTTTCAGGGCTATGTGGCTGGAATGATCCAGTTTCGCCTTTTATATCTGTGTAATTAGAGTGAGTTAAATCTGCAGATCCGCCAATTAATTCAGGTAGGTTAGGACCTAGAGCACCCAAGCATATTTGTGAATGCTTTCTGGTGGCTAATCCTTTATCATTAGGCGAATAAGAGGGGAGATCTGAGTCCCAATTCTCGGGTAATTTACCCTCTAACATTCTTTTTAACTCGGCTCCTTCATTGGGATATTTTTTTTGATATTCGTCAAATTTAGAATCCCATTCTTTCTCTAAATTTTCACCTTTGTTTATTGATTTTCTAAAATGCGTATATACTTCATCAGGTATTTCAAATGGAGCATATTCCCAATTTAGAAACTCTCTAGTTAATACAGCTTCTTCTTCTCCAACGGCTGCTCCATGAATTCCAGCAGTATCTGATTTATTGGGAGAACCATAACCTATGATTGTAGAAATTTTTATAATTGAAGGCTTGTCTGTAATTAATTTTGCTTTTTCGATAGCTTCAGTGATTCCTTTAACATCATGATTCCCATCTTCAACATGTTGTACATGCCATCCATAAGCCTCGTATCTTTTTAAGACATCTTCGGTAAAAGATACGTCGGTTCGCCCATCAATAGTAATTTGGTTATCGTCGTAGAGTGCAATTAATTTTCCAAGCTTAAGATGACCAGCTAATGAGCAGGCCTCTGATGCAATACCTTCTTGATTACATCCATCACCCATTATTACGTAAGTATAGTGATCAACGATATTGCAATCAGGCTTATTAAATTTAGCTGCTAAGTGTGTTTCAGCTATTGCCAAACCAACTGCATTTGAAATTCCGGCTCCAAGAGGCCCAGCTGTAACTTCAACACCTTCAGTTTCGAATGTTTCTGGATGTCCAGGAGTTTTTGATCCCCATTGTCTAAATTCTTTAATATCTTCTATGGAAACTGATTTATATCCTGTCAAATGAAGCAAGGAATATAACAGCATACAGCCATGACCAGCTGATAATACAAAACGGTCTCTATTGAACCATTTTGGGTTATTAGGGTTGTGATTAAGTACGTTTTGCCATAATGCATAACCCATAGGAGCACATCCCATTGGCAATCCAGGATGTCCACTATTAGATTTATTTACTGCATCTACAGCAAGCATTCTTATACTATTTACACAAAGTGATTCTAATGAAACAGATGCAGCGACCATTGTTTTAAATAAGTTAAGTTGGAAATAAAGAATTGGTTGTCTTCAATTCATTTTGCTGAAAGCAAGGCAAACATTGTGACCACCAAAGCCGAAAGAATTAGAAAGAGCAACTCCTAATTGAGCTTCTCTTGCATTATTTGGTACATAATCAAGATCACATTCAGGATCGCGATTTACGTAGTTAATTGTAGGAGGGATAAAATTATGTGTCAAAGAAAGTATACAAGCTACAGCTTCTATACCTCCTGAGCCTCCTAGGAGATGACCTGTCATCGACTTAGTAGAGCTTACAGGAATAAGGTAAGATCTGTCTCTAAAAATAGATTTAATTGCAGAAGTTTCATTTTTATCATTTGCTGATGTACTTGTTCCATGAGCATTTATGTAATCAACTTTTTCAAGGCTAAGACAAGCGTCTTCAATTGCTAATTTGATAGCTTCTGCGCCTCCAATCCCTCCTGGAGATGGAGCAGTTATATGATGAGCATCACATGTTGTTCCATAACCAACTATTTCTGCATAAATTCTCGCATTCCTTTTTTGTGCATTTTCTAAAGTTTCTAAAACAAGAATTCCAGATCCTTCTCCAATAACAAATCCATCTCTTTCTGCATCAAAAGGTCTGCTAGCAGTTTGAGGGCTTTCATTTCTGGAAGAAAGAGCTTTGGCACTGGCAAAACCAGCTACTCCAAGAGGTGTAATACTTGCTTCTGCACCCCCACAGATCATTGCATCTGCTTTTCCAAGTTGGAGTAATCTAAAAGAATCACCAATTGCATTTGAACCAGCAGCGCAAGCGGTGGAAACAGAGGAACTTGGTCCTTTTGCACCTAGAGCAATTGCAGCCAATCCAGTTGCCATGTTTGGAATCATCATTGGGACTGTAAATGGACTTACTCTTTTAGGCCCTTTATGACTCAATATTTGAGCTTGACTTTCCATAGTTAGTAAGCCTCCAACACCAGAACCAATTATCACTCCAATTCTTGATGCATTAGCTTCAGTGATTTCAAGTCCAGAATCATTAAAAGCTTGCTTTGCAGCAATAACTCCAAACTGGGAAAAACGATCCCATCTTTTGGATTCTTTAGCTTCAATAAAATGTTCAGATTGAAGATTCTTTACTTCTGCAGCAAATTTGCAGGGATGCTGTTCAGGATCAAAGAGAGTAATATCTGAAACCCCATTAGTAACTGTTTGAAGACCGACTAAATATTCATCAATGTTATTACCAATTGGAGTTACTGCTCCGATACCTGTAATAACTACTCGATGGAAATTTGGCATCCTAATACTAACCTTTTTTTTCTTCGATGAATTTTACTGCATCGCCAACAGTTGCTATACCTTCAGCTGCTTCATCAGGAATTTCGATATCAAATGCTTCTTCTAGCGCCATTACTAATTCAACAGTATCAAGAGAATCTGCACCTAAATCATTTTGAAAATTTGAATCTGATTTGACTTCTCCTGCTTCAACGCTTAATTGTTCTGAAACAATAGAACAGACTTTTTCGAGGATTTCTTGTGACATAGTTTATGGAAAATTACTAATTATCTATATGATTTTATGCCCTAGAGTTAACAAGAGTGAAGCATATCTTAATTTTTTTAATTTCTTTGTAAGACAATAGTATTATAAAACGAGGTTCAAAAGACAATTTTTACATGTCACACGCAGTTAAAATTTATGACACTTGCATTGGTTGTACCCAATGTGTAAGGGCTTGCCCACTTGATGTTTTAGAGATGGTTCCTTGGGACGGCTGTAAAGCAGGCCAAATTGCTTCGTCTCCTAGAACAGAAGATTGTGTAGGTTGCAAAAGATGTGAAACGGCATGTCCCACAGATTTCTTAAGTATTCGAGTTTATTTAGGAGATGAGACTTCTAGGAGTATGGGTTTAGCATATTAATTTTTATAGTGCAGTTTTAAGAGAGTCCATGTTTTAGTAAATACGCATTTTATTTCAATATAATTGAAAAAAAAATTCGTATGTGTGGAATAGTTGCTGTAACTGGATATAAAAAGGCTTTACCATTATTAATTAATGGTTTAGAAAAACTTGAATACAGAGGTTATGATTCTGCAGGTATTGCAATAATAAATTCCGAAACAAATTGTATTTCTTGTAATAAAGCAAAAGGAAAACTCAAGAATTTAATAGGTAATCTTAACGAACTTAATATTCCTGGAACTGTGGGTATAGGACATACCAGATGGGCAACTCATGGAAAGCCTGAGGTTAAAAATGCACATCCTCATACCGATAGTTCAGGAAATATAGCAGTTGTTCAAAATGGCATTATTGAAAATTTCCAAGATTTAAAAAATAAATTAGAGAAAGAGGGTATTATTTTTAATTCTGATACAGATACCGAGGTAATTCCTCATCTAGTTCAAAGAGAGTTAAATACATTAAGTAAACTTAATCTTGAGAATAATGGGTCAACATTATTAGTAGCTGTGAGAAATGTATTATCGGATTTAGAAGGTTCTTATGCTTTAGCAGTTTTATGGTCTGGTGCTCCAACCTCTTTGGTAGTTGCAAGAAAACAAGCGCCCTTGATTATTGGTTTGGGTGAAGGAGAATTTATTTGCGCTAGTGATACTCCAGCCATTGCAAACTTTACGAATATTATTTTGCCTATGGAGGATGAAGAAATAGCTTTGTTGACTCCGCTTGGAATTGAAATATATGACTCAAGCAACGAGAGACAATATAGAAATCCGGTTTCTTTAAAAGTTTCAGAGCAAATAATGGATAAGATGAATTTCAAACACTATATGCTGAAAGAGATATATGATCAGCCACAGACTGCAAAAAACTGGTTGCAAAATTATTTAATTAAGAACTCAGATAATGGTCAATATCAAATTAACTATCCATTTGATACACAATATTTTGAATCAATAGAAAGAATTGAAATTATTGCTTGTGGTACAAGTAAACATGCTGCAATGGTGGGCAGCTTTTTATTAGAACAATTTTCTGGTATCCCTACAAATGTCTTTTATGCAAGCGAATTTCGATATTCACCACCTCCACTATTGCCAAATACATTAACTATTGGAGTCACTCAATCCGGAGAAACTGCTGATACAATCGCGGCTATCGATATGGAAATTAAAAGACGTTCTTCAATTGAAAATGAAAAATTTAAACCTAATCTTATTGCAATAACAAATAGAAAAGAGAGTTCCATAGGAAGGCAGGTCTCAAATATAATTGATATATGTGCGGGAATAGAAGTTGGAGTTGCAGCAACAAAAACTTTTTTTGCTCAATTACTTTCTTTTTACGGATTAGCCATAAAATTTGCTCAAATTAAAGGTAATCAAAGTCCTGATGAAATAAGTAAATTAATCAAAGAACTTATAAAACTACCGCCATTACTGGAAGATCTTTTAGAGAAACATAATAAATCTTCAGAAAAGCTAGCACATGACTTTTTTAATATTAAAGATGTTATTTTTTTAGGAAGAGGAATAAATTATCCTATTGCCCTTGAAGGTGCTTTAAAACTTAAAGAAATTAGTTATATTCATGCAGCGGGATATCCCGCTGGTGAAATGAAACATGGTCCAATAGCTTTATTAGATAAAAAAGTACCTGTAATTTCTATTGCCTCACCTGGAGAGGTTTTTGATAAAGTTATCAGTAATGCTCAAGAAGCAAAAGCTAGAGATTCATATTTGATTGGGATTGCTCCTGAATGTA
This sequence comes from Prochlorococcus sp. HOT208_60m_808G21, assembly GCA_002026015.1. Classification (GTDB taxonomy): domain Bacteria; phylum Cyanobacteriota; class Cyanobacteriia; order PCC-6307; family Cyanobiaceae; genus Prochlorococcus_A. Next base: position 38,801 of record MWOY01000017.1, read on the forward strand.
ATGGAACTGAAATCTTTGATTATTTGATGAAAGTTCCTTCCTCTAATGAATGGATTTCACCTTTACTTAATATATTGCCTTTACAGTTATTGAGTTACCATATTGCAGCTCATAGAGGACTTGATGTGGATCAACCAAGAAATTTAGCTAAAAGTGTAACTGTTGAATAATGAGTTACTTGCAAATTTTTTTTAATTTACAGCTCTAAAAGTCCATTTGGAGGATTGATAATTAGAAAATTATTTTTTATATCTATTAATGGCACTATTTCTTTAACAAATGGTATTAGAACTTTTTTTTGATTTTTAAATAGTTCAATAACAAGTAAATTATTTTTCTCATTTTCTAAATTGATAACTTTCCCAATTTTTTTTAATTCATCATTTTCTAAAGTCTTGACCTCTAGATTAACAAGTTCTAACAAGTGGAATTCTTCCTTTTTTAATTTGGGTAGTTTATCTGCTTTTACAAGAATTTTAAATTTTTTCAGTTGCTCTGCATGATTTCTTGTATTTATTCCTTGGAATTTAACTATAAAGGTTACTTTACCAGGCTGCTTGAAACCAGATATAAGTTCTATTTTGGAAGGAGGTTCATTTTCTTTTTGTAACCATCTAATTCCCGGTTTCAAAAATCTTTCTTCAAAATCACTTAGAGATTTAACCTTTACCTGTCCATTAATTCCATGACATGATGTTATCAATCCAACAGTCAACCATTCATTTTTATTTATCATATATTGTATTAGAAAGAGTGTTTTATGGAATTATCTACTAAACCCATACTTCCTGGATCTTTTGTTGTTGTAAAAGACACCAATTCTATCTATAGAGGATATAAAGGTTTTGTACAGCGAGTTACAAAAAAAAGAGCAGCGGTTCTGTTTGAAGGAGGTAATTGGGATAAACTCATAACTTTTCAGATAACCAATTTAGAAATAGTCTAAAAATTAGATTTTACCTATAGTAATAAATTTTTCTATCAAAACTCTAGCTGCATTTGTTTCTGCTTGTTTATGGGACTTGCCGAATGCAGATGATTCTTTTAATCCTTCGATAAATATATCGCAAGAAAATCTTTTAGGGTCCCCATTTTTCTTTGAGACATCAATTATTTTATAGATTGGCAAATCAAAACCTTTACTTTGACACCACTCTTGCAATACTGTTTTAGATTTGAATTTATATGGAGCTTTTAAAAATATTTCTGAATCTTCCTCCCAAATATCATCTAACCAAATATTTACTTCCTGAATGGAATTAAAGCACTTATAAATAGCACCTATTAAAGCTTCTGTAGCTTCACCAATAATAGTATTTTTTGAATTTTCATCACCAAGAGCTTTAGGTCCTTTAATTATTAATTTTTCAATATCAATTTTTTTTCCTAATTTGGTTAACCATTCATCACTTACAATTTGTGCTCTTAGCTCTGATCTTTCTCCTACACTCATTTGAGGATATTTTTTTTCAATAAACTTAGAAGCCGCTAATCTGAGGACTGCATCTCCGAAAAATTCTAGTTTTTCGTAATTTAATATTTTGTCCTCCGAAGAGTGGATAAATGCTTGATTAAAATCTTGAATAATTGAAATATTTTGAGTTCTAATTATTACAGAAAATCTTTTTGATTTAATATTTAAAGACTTTAAAAAAGTAGTTATTTGATTAATCCTCGTTGCATTAATTATATTTGTCATCTGATTTGAATAATCACAACAATTAGAAAGCAGGTCATAAGCCGGGTTCTGTTCATCTTAATTAATAAGATGGGCAATCATCTATCTAGGACTGGAATTACTTCACAGTCTCAAGCGGCGCTTAAAAGTAGATTGTTTAATGGTCATAAATCTACTAAGCCTTGCACCCAGCCGGGGTTTACCTAGCCAACACTTCTCAATGTTGCTGGTGCGCTCTTACCACACCCTTGCACCCTTGCCATACATAAAGTATTAGGCGGTATGTTTCTGTGGCACTATCCTCACGGTTGCCCGCACTGGGAATTACCCAGCAAGCCTGACCATGTGGGAGCCCGGACTTTCCTCAAGAAAGTTTTATTTTGGAAACAAAATAAAACTTTCTTGCGATTGCCTCTCCTGCTTTCATTTAGCATAATGCTTAATACTCCAAAAATCATCTATTGGGGCTGTAGCTCAGCAGGATAGAGCAACGGTTTCCTAAACCGTAGGTCGTGGGTTCGACTCCCGCCAGTCCCGTACAAATAAAAAACTATATGTAGTATGTGTGCAAATTTGCTACTCTCTAGCTAGCGTATAGTTAGTAGTAAATCTTTTATGGCTAAGTTGCATGATATGCGTTTAAAGCTCTTAATTCAACAAGAGCATGAACGCATTTCTAAATCCCAACCTAATGATTTAGATCTTTCAATAGTTCAAGCACGATGCCTGTGCTGGCTTGCTCTTTTGGCGGAAGCTCACGAAGATCAAGCAAATGATGCTGAAAAAAGAGGTGATGCCGAGCAAGCAATGGGATGGTTTGCTGATTCTATGAGATTAAGAGATGTTATTAATCTTGTAACAACCATTGAAATTCCCTATGCTACTGAAACTGATACATCTTTTATTGATGATGATGTTTACAGTTCAGATGAAAATAATGAAGTAGAGTCGGATACAGAAACAACACTTTGTCCAAACAATAATTTCACAAACTTAAACCTTCCTACTTTTTCAAAAGAGACTTCTGAAAGAGATACAGTAAGTGAAGTTGATATTGATAGATTTAAGAATATTGCTCAATCACTTGAGAAAAATTGTGAGAAAATTAGTAATTTAATCAAGATTCATGACCAGAAGTTAGAAGAGCAAGCTGTTGTGGATAAAAAATTATTTGAAAAAATTAACCTTATTAAAAATCAAAATAAAAATAAAAATGATAGTGAAGGTGAAACTAAAGAAGATGCTCTCTTATGGGCAAGAAAAAAATTTGATATGTTAAAAAATAAGGCTAGTTAAAAATTCTTCTTCTTTCTTCTCAATATTCAACTTTTATACCTTTTAGTGCAATGATAGTAAAAGATATTTTTTATTGTTTTGACTGATCAACCATGTCAATGCTCTGATTGTCAGAGATTTTATAAAGAGCATGATCGACTGATTAGAGAATTTCCTACTTTTAAGCAGCAACAAGAATTGAATTGGGCATCTATTCAATCTTTCAGAACTCTTTGTACTAAGGTTACTGATGAGTTGCAGAGAGAATTATCTGAAAGAGAATCAAATGAAGATAACACTCTAAAAGAACAAAATATTTCTGATACAGAAATTACTGAAGCTTTAGATGAACTTGAAAGTGTTAATGCCTATTTATATTCAATTGAAGCATTAATGGAAAGAATATTTGATACAAAAATTTCAAACAATATTGAATCAAAATTTAAAGAAGTTGCAAAAGAATTAGCCCCAGACCCGTTAAATATGGATAGATTAATTTTGAATAGATTATTTCATCAAACCCCAGATTCACCAGATAAGAAAAATATTAATTAGTTAATTCTTCAACGTCGCAGGTAATTTCAACAGGCATTGGAGATACTTTCCAAATAGTTTTACAGTACTCTCTAATAGATCTATCTGAAGAAAAGTATCCTGATCTAGCAGTATTTAATAATGCCATTTTATTCCAAGATTTTTTATTATTCCAGCATTCACTGACCACATCCTGTTTATTTAAATAATCTTCAAAGTCAGCCATCACAAAAAATGGGTCATGTCCTGTAAGGCTATTTAATAAAGGTTTAAATAATTCTTTATCCCCATTGCTAAAGTGGCCAATTTCAATTAGGCGTACAACCTCTTTGAGCTCTGGACATTGATCAATAAAAGTTTTGGGAGAGTAGTTATTATTTTTTAAGTCCATAATTTCGCTTTCAGTTTTGCCAAAAAGAAAGAAATTCTCTTTTTTCACAAGATCTCTTAATTCAACATTAGCTCCATCTAAGGTTCCAATAGTTAAGGCTCCATTCATTGCAAATTTCATATTTCCAGTTCCAGATGCTTCTTTTCCAGCAGTTGAAATTTGTTCTGAAAGATCCGTTGCAGGATAAACTATTTCACCAAGCTTAACGTTATAGTCTGGTAGAAAAACAACTCTTAACAGACCATCCATATCAGGATCAGAATTAACTACATCAGCAATACCATTAATGAATCGAATCATAAGCTTGGCCATAAAGTAACCTGGTGCAGCTTTACCTCCGAATATTATTGTTCTAGGGACTTCATATTTGTTTGTACCATTTTTGATTCTTAAATATTGAGCAATAATTTGTAGGGCGTTTAAATGTTGCCTTTTATATTGATGTATTCTTTTTACTTGAACATCAAATAAACTGGATGGGTCTACAAGTATTCCAGTTTTTGAATGGATAAAACTAGCTAATTTTCTTTTACCGTTTAGTTTAGTTTCCTCAAATTTTTCTAAAAAATTGTTGTCATCTTTTTTTTCTTCTAACTTCTTAAGAAGTTCCATATTTGTTATCCAATTTGGACCAACTTCTTTTTCTAGAAGGTTAGATAATGATGGATTAGATAAGGCAACCCATCTTCTTGGAGTAACCCCATTAGTTACATTTGTAAATTTTTCAGGCCATAATGCTGCGAATTCAGGCAGAAGTTGTCTTTTTATAAGATCTGAGTGAAGAGCTGCAACACCATTTACATGATGGGCTCCAATTGTAGCTAAGTGGGCCATCCGAACTGATTTGGAGCCTTCTTCATCAATTATTGAAAGTTTTTGAAGGATCTTGTCATCTCCAGGATAACGTAGTCTTAATTGCTGTAGAAATCGCCAATTAATTTCATAAATAATTTCTAAATGACGAGGAAGAAGATCGTTAAATAAACCTAAATCCCATTTTTCTAAAGCTTCTGGTAATAATGTGTGGTTGGTATAAGCAACTGAGGAGGTTGTTATATTCCAAGCTTTATCCCAACCGATTTGATATTGGTCTATAAGAAGTCGCATTAATTCTGCAACTGCAATAGCAGGGTGGGTGTCATTTAATTGGACTGTCCAATGATTAGGAAATTCTGTTATTGGTATTGATCTTTTTTCAAGGCTTCTCAACATATCTTGAAGAGAACAACTTACAAAAAAATGTTGTTGTTTGAGTCTTAATCTTCTGCCTTCGTCAGTTCCATCATTTGGATAAAGAACTTTTGAAAGAGTTTCAGATGCAACTTTTTCTTCTACTGCACCATAATAATCACCAATATTGAATGCATAAAAGTCAAAACTTTCAGTTGCATCAGCTCTCCATAATCTTAATCTGTCACATGTATTTACTCTGTAACCTAAAACTGGAACATCATGAGGTACTCCAATAGCATGTTCAGAGGGAATCCATCTTGATCTGTAGTTCCCTCTATCATCTCTATAACTTTCAGTTCTGCCTCCAAAACCGACAAAACATGATTCGTCTGGTTGTGGCAGTTCCCATGGCCACCCCCCTTTTAACCATTTGTCAGTTACTTCAACTTGCCAACCATCCCTAATTAACTGATTGAATATTCCAAATTCATATCTAATACCATAACCAACTGCTGGAACTTGTAGCGATGCTAATGATTCCATATAACAAGCTGCGAGTCTGCCAAGTCCGCCATTTCCTAATCCAGGCTCCTCTTCAACTTCAAGAATAGTTGACAATGATTCAATGCCAAATCTTTTTAAAGCATCTTCTGCTTCTTGAGTTATTCCAAGATTTAGAAGATTATTACTTAATTGAGGGCCTATTAAAAATTCTGCCGATAAGTAAGCTACAGTTTTTTGTGGTTTTTTTCTTATGACTTCTTGGCTGGCCAAGTATCTTGTCATTAGTCTATCTTTAACTGCGTAACTCAAAGCCATATATAAGTCGTGAGGACTTGCAGAGGTTGCTAACTTTCCAAGTGTATAGAAAAGATGAGCTGTCATTCCTTGAAAAACAGCATCTGAATCCATCCCAGCTTTTTCAGGATCTGAATAGCAGCCTGGTGTAGGCAAGCGCAGATCAAAGGGTTCGTTGGAATTCATTGGATTAGCCATATAACAGACAATAGCTATTTTTTAGAAAATTTCTTTGTTGTAACTTCAGATCCACACTTGTTGAGTATTTTTGCTTTTTTCTTACATATTTCTTAAAGTGGGCCCTCGATAAACTATCTTCCAATTAGATAGTTTATTTTTTACACTTAAATGTACTCTTTACTTGCTGAATTAAGTGCACATGATTTAGAAGTTGCTGAAACGTTGATCGGAGTTATAAGATTTTTATTAATCTTTTTAGCGGCAAGAGCATTAGCAGAAGTATTAGTAAGACTAAGTTTGCCAACGATTGTAGGTGAGCTTCTTGCAGGGGTTGTAATAGGAGCATCAGGATTCCATTTATTGATACCGCCCTCAGCTGGAACTGAACTAAATGAGGGACTTGTAAATGTTATTAGTTCATTAGCGTCAATCCCCCCAGAAGCAGTACCTGATGTTTATTTCGAAAGCTTTCCCTCTCTCCAAGCAGTAGCAACACTTGGTTTATATGCACTTTTATTTTTAACAGGCTTAGAAAGTGAGTTAGAGGAATTGGTTGCTGTCGGGGCTCAGGCTTTTACTGTTGCTATGGCTGGCGTAATTTTACCATTTGCGTTTGGAACTCTTGGATTAATGTTTATTTTCCAAGTAGATCTAATTCCAGCAGTTTTTGCTGGAGCATCTATGACAGCCACAAGTATAGGAATTACTGCAAGTGTTTTCGGTGAATTAGGATATTTGAAAACTAGAGAAGGACAGATTGTTATTGGTGCAGCAGTGCTAGACGATATTTTGGGAATCGTAATTCTGGCTGTTGTTGTGGCTCTTGCTGCAGGAGGATCTTTAGAAATTGCTCCTATTGTTAAATTAGTTGCCGCAGCTGTAGTATTTGTTATTGCTGCTATTGCATTAAGCCGAACAGCAGCACCAGGATTTGATTGGTTATTAGATAGATTGAAAGCCCCTGGAGCTGTAGTAGTGGCATCCTTTGTGATACTTGTTTTATGTTGTTTTGTCGCAACCGCCATTGGATTAGAAGCAGCTTTAGGTGCTTTTGCAGCAGGATTGATTCTTAGTAGTTCTAAAAATAATCATGCAATACAACAATCTGTATTACCTTTAGTTTCCTTATTCGCAACTATTTTCTTTGTATTAGTTGGAGCTGGAATGGATTTATCAGTTATCAATCCACTTGATCCAACAAGTAGATCAGCACTTGTAGTTGCAGGATTTTTATTAGTTGTTGCAATTATTGGAAAAATTGCAGCCGGATGGGTATTTTCGAGTGATAAACCTACAAATAGATTAGTTGTAGGTTTGGGCATGATGCCTAGAGGAGAGGTTGGTTTAATTTTTCTTGGGCTAGGAACAAGCGCTAAGTTGTTAACTCCTTCTCTTGAAGCAGCTATTTTATTAATGGTTATAGGAACTACATTCCTCGCACCTGTTCTCTTGAGAATTGTTCTAAAAGATAAGCCCCCAAATGATGGCAATAAAATTTCAGATGATGTTGCAGCTGATCCTGTGGGTCTTCTTTAGGAAATAAGTTTATTAGAATCACATAAGATATAATTCTCAAAGAATGGAAAAGTCAGCTCTGATAGATAGTGATGTAAATTATAACTGGAATTTTTTAAATTACCCAATTCATACAGTTTCCGCTAAACCCGAGCAAACATCAAAAGAATGTGCAATTTTATTAATTCATGGTTTTGGTGCTTCTACGGATCATTGGAGATTTAATATCCCTGTTTTGAGTAAAAAATACGAAGTTCATGCTATGGATTTACTAGGTTTTGGAAAAAGTCCTAAGCCTCAAGACGTCGAATACTCAGGATCTTTATGGAAAGATCAAGTTATCGCTTTTGTAAAAGAGAAAATAAAAAAACCTACAATTGTTGTTGGAAATTCATTAGGTGGTTATGCCGCATTAGCAGCTGGTGCAGAATTAAATAAGCTAAACGCGGGAGTTATCTTACTTAATGCTGCTGGATATTTTAGTGAAGAAAAAACTATCAAAAAGAATATGTTGCAAACTTCAATTGAAACAGTTGCAGGCATATTTTTAAAAAATATTGTTCTTCAACGTTTGATTTTTGAGAATATGAGAAATCCAAAAAATATTAAAAAAACTTTGAATCAAGTTTATGTTGATAAAAAAAATGTTGATGATTTTTTAGTTGAGTCAATAAGGAAGCCTTCTTTAGATTTCGGAGCTTTTAATGTTTTTAGAAGTGTATTTAACCCATCAGGTCCTCAGGGATTGCCTTTGGATAAGCTATTCGCAAAACTAAATGCACCATTATTACTTCTTTGGGGAGGGAAAGATCCATGGATGAACACTCCCAAAAAAAGAAATCTATATAAAAAATTTACGCCAGAGAATACAAAAGAAATTATTCTTGATGCAGGACATTGTCCCCATGATGAGATACCTCAATTAGTGAATCAGCATATTTTGGATTGGGTTGATTCTCTTTAAGTAATAATCGTGAAACTTGACTCATCTAATAATGACCAAGGAATAATTGTCTTTCAATTAGATAAAAATAATTACATTAAATTTTGTCCTGAAAGAGGAGGCGTCATTACAAATTGGGTTTCGGATGGTAATGAGATACTTTATTTCGATGAAACAAGATTTATGGACAAGACAAAAAGTATTAGGGGAGGCATTCCAATCTTGTTTCCAATTTGTGGAAATCTCAATACCTCTAGCTCAGTATTTGGAAATGGTTATTTGCAATTACCACAACATGGTTTTGCTAGGGATTTGAAATGGCAATACTCCTTCAATGAAAATGAAAAATTTTTATGCTTATTCTTAAATGCATCTAAAAAAACCAAAAAATATTATCCTTTCGATTTCGAACTGAAAATAGAAGTTATCTTAAAAATTAATTCATTAGAATTCGAAATTACAATCCATAACAAAACAGACTTTGCTATGCCTATAAATTTTGGTTTGCATCCTTATTTTAATGTTTCAGATTTCAAAAATTTAGAGTTTGTTGATACTCCACTTAATTGTCAGGATCAAGAAAGAAATATCATAAGTAATACTTTGGATGAATTAAACAAAATTAATTTAGGAGTTGATCTACTTATGTATACTTCCGGTAGAAGCTCTTTTCGAGATAAAATTTTTAAAAGAGAGGTAACTTTAAATCATCCTTATCCTTTTGATTTAGGTGTTATTTGGAGTGATCCTCCAAGAAGAATGATATGCCTAGAACCTTGGACTAGTCCCCGAAATTCTTTTGTTGATGGATTTAGAAACATTATGGTTCCTTCAAATGATAGTAAAAGGTTAAATGCCTCAATACAAATAAAATCTCTTAAGTAATTTTGCAATACTTATGAAATTTGTCGTTATAGATGATGATCCCACAGGCTCTCAAACTGTTCACGATTGCTTACTACTGCTTAAGTGGGACTGCTCAACTTTAGCCAAAGGTTTTGAATCTAGATCTAATTTATTTTTTATTTTGGCTAATACGAGGTCACTATCAGAAAATGATGCGAAATTAACAATAAAGGAAATTTGCAAAAATCTTAAGACTGTAATTCATTCTCAAGCCTATGAAGAAGAAATTATTTTTATAAGTAGAGGAGACTCTACTCTTCGAGGACATAACTATTTAGAGCCAATTGCTCTTAATAGTTGCTTAGGTCCTTTTGATGCTACTTTTCATATTCCAGCTTTCATAGAGGGTAAAAGATTAACAATTAATGGATCTCATTTTGTTGATAAAACTCCTATTAGTCAAACAATTTTTGCAACAGATAAAATTTTTGGATATAAGACAAGTAATGTCAAGAATCTTTTATTTCAGCAGAGTAAATCGAAAATAAATTTTGAAGATATTCAAAATCTTTTATTGTCAGATATCGAAATGCTAAATGATGAAGAAAATAATATTGTTTTTAAAACACTAAAGAACTTGAAGAATAATAAACATGTAGTTGTAGATGTAGAAAATTATTCTCAATTAAAAAAATTTTCTTTAGTAATTAAAAAATTAATTAAACAAAAAAAATTCCTTTTTCGAACTGCAGCAAGTTTTATAAGTTCAATTTCTGAGAAAAAAAGTGTTTCTCAGAGTGATATATTTTTCTCTAATCTAAGAATAAAAAATAAAGAAAAGAGTTTTCTTCCAGGATTTATAATTGTTGGATCTTATGTAGAACTTTCAACATTACAATTGAATAATTTATTAGAGATAAGTAATTGCAATCCAGTTGAATTAGATGTTTTTGAATTCTTTAAAATTACTTCATCAGATAATAATCACAAGCGAAGGAATTTTTTAAAAAATAAATTTTTAAAGGAAATTAGATTTTCTTTTGAGAAAGGAAAAACCCCTGTTTTGTTTACTTCAAGAAAATTTATGTCTTTAGATTCTTCTGAACTATTTAATTTTTATAATTTACTTGCTTGTTTTATTGCTGAATTAGTCGCCGATTTGAAGTATGAAATAGGATATTTGATTTCAAAAGGTGGAATAACAACAAATTTGATTCTTAGTAAAGGACTTAATGCAGATTATGTTTATCTTGAAGGACAGATTTTAACTGGCATTTCAGTGGTGACTTACAACCTAAAAAATGGCGAAAAACTTCCCATTGTTACTCATCCTGGAAATATTGGCACTAAAGATTCACTGGTTAATATTTGGAAAGTTTTTGAAAATAAAAATAATTTTTAAAATTAGAAATTTGAGATAATTTCTTCAGCAAAACTGCTGCAGGATAAGGGTTCTACTTTTGGTTCCATTAAGCGTGCTAGATCATAAGTGACTTTTTTTTGCTCTATTGCCTTACTCAAACCATTAGTAATTAAGTTAGCTGCCTCATCCCAACCAAAATATTCAAGCATCATTACACCACTAAGAATTACTGAGCCTGGATTAATCTTATTTAAGCCTGCATGTTTTGGCGCAGTACCGTGCGTAGCTTCGAAAATTGCTGCATTATCTCCAATATTTGCACCAGGAGCCATACCTAGGCCACCAACAATTGCTGCAGCTGCATCAGAAACATAGTCTCCATTGAGATTTAAGGTTGCAAGAATTGAATATTCTTGAGGTCTAGTTTGAATTTGTTGAAATATACTATCAGCTATCCGATCATCAACAAGAATAAGTTCTCTCCATTTCCCATCTCCGTGAGAATTTGATATTGATGCAATAACTTCTTTAATTTCTTCGCAAATGAATGCTTTTTTGTTATTTGTAAGCTTGTCAAAACCTGGTTCAATTTTTCGAGCATTATTTTCAATTGTAATTTCTGGATTTTTCTGAATATTATCTAAAATCCAGCTTTCTCTTTCTGTAATACAATCTTCTCTAAATTCATTTACTGCTAATTCATATCCCCAATCTCTAAATGCACCTTCTGTATATTTCATAATATTCCCTTTATGTACAAGAGTCACATGCCTTTTATCTCCTGATAATCTTTTGGCATGTTCAATAGCTTTTCTAATATGCCTTTGGCTACCAGATTTACTCACCGGTTTTATCCCAATACCTGATCCGTCTGGTATAGATCTATTTTTTAAATTTTTACTTTTTGGTATGACAACGTTATTTAAGTGATTAATTAATTCAAGACAATTATTATCCTCAGCTTCCCATTCAATTCCCATGTAGATATCCTCAGTATTTTCTCTATAAACAATAACGTCTAGATTTTGAGGATTTTTGTGAGGGCTTGGAGTTCCTGAATAATATTTGCATGGTCTAACACAGCTATATAAATCAAATATTTGCCTTAGTGCAACATTAAGAGATCTAATACCTCCACCGATGGGAGTCGTCAAAGGACCTTTGATGGCTACACCAAAATGTTTGATTGCTTCAATAGTATCTTGAGGGAGGTAGTTATATGTTCCATAAAGTTCACAAGCTTCATCGCCTGCATAGACTTTAAACCAATTAATTTTTCTTTCATCTCCATAGCTTTTTTTAATAGCTGAATCAAGAACGATTTGAGTTGCAGGCCAAATATCAACTCCAGTACCATCACCCCTAATAAATGGGACAATTGGATTATTAGGAACATTAGGTTTGCCTTGGTTAAAAGTTATTATCTCGCCTTCACTAGGTAAAGTTAATTTTTCAAATTTTGGCATAGCATTGAATTAATAAAAGATAACTCATTGATTTTCCTCGTATTGTAATTAGCGATGAGTTATTTTCTTTAAAACCTAGAAATTTATTATTCAAATGTGAATAGAGAATAGTTTATTGATCAGCATTTCAACATCTTTATTAAAAGAAAAAGTAGTTAATAAGCAAGTTAAAGCAAATTATGTCATTTTTCAAAAAAATACTCAGCTACTTATGAATGCGAGTTCCAATGTAAGTAATGTTGAAATAGCTAATAAAATTGCTTCCACTGCAGCTTTGTTTCGGAAATATTTTCCAGATGCAAGTGTAAACTTTAGTCCCTGGGACAATTCAAATAATGAATCAATGCAAGATACTATTGATTTTGCGTTTCATTTCCCTGGTTGGAGTCCTCTTATTGAATGTAGAGCAATACTCTTACAATTAAGAATTGAAAATGATAATAATGGCAGAGTTCCGAAATTATTGGGAATAATAATGCGAGGTATGATTCTTCCCTCCGAGAGATGGAAAATGGCTACCATTGGTGATTGGGAAATGACTGGTACTCATCTACCGCAAAAGGAACAAAAAGATAACCTTTTTTTGGTTTGTAAAGAACTTTACAAGCTATTCTCTACAACATCCGCTGGTAACAAAAATTAGCTGTTTTATGTATTTTCCTTGTAGATTAAATACACTTATTAAAAAAATTCAAAATATATGGCAGTTGCTCTTGCAGGACAATTAAGGGAAGGGACAAAAAAATCCCACACTATGGCAGAAAATACTGGCTTTGTGGCTTGTTTTTTAAAAGGAGTTGTTGAAAAAAAATCTTATAGAAAATTAATAAGTGATTTATATTTTGTTTATGAAGCTATGGAAGAAGAAATTGAAAGACTGGTCAATGAGGAACATCCCGTAATAAAACCTATAGGTTTTAAATCATTATTCAGGAAAGAAACTCTTGTAAATGATCTTAAATTTTATTTTGGTGAGAACTGGAAGAATGAAATTAATATTTCTCACTCAGCAAAAGAATATGTTGAGAGAATCCGAGAGGTCGCAAAAAATTCACCAGAACTCTTAGTTGGTCACCACTACACTCGCTATATAGGAGATTTATCTGGGGGGCAAATCTTGAAAAGGATCGCTAAAAAAGCATTAAATTTGCAGGGAAATGATGGTTTAAATTTTTATGAGTTTGAATTAATTGCTGATGAAAAGAAATTTAAGGAAGAATATTCCCTTACTTTGAATCAACTTCCAATAAATCAAAAGACTGCTGATCAAATTATTGATGAAGCTAATCAAGCTTTTACTTACAATATGAAAATGTTTAAGGAGCTTGAAGGTAATTTGATTGCTGTTTTAGGCAAGATTGTATTCAATTATATTACAAAAAAAGTCAGGAAAGGAAGTACCGAGACCTAATATTTATGTTTGATTCATTAGTTGATTTCCTCAAAACCAATATTGATGAATTAAATGGAAATGAAGTAGAAATATCTAGTGAATTCAAAGAACATCACAATCAAGACTCAAAATATATTATTAAAAATTGGCTTTTTTCATCTCCCGGATTTAGAAAGTGGCGAATAACAAGATTAGATGGTGGCAAAAAACTGCAAGTGTTTAATACGGTCGCATATCCTAATTTTGATAGTGAAATACCTATTTTAGGAGCCGATATTTTATGGTTTGGAACTTCTCAAAAGTTATTGGCAATACTTGATTATCAACCTTTAATTCAAGAAAGCAAATATCTTGAAAAATATTGTTCAAGTTTAGATAGTATTAAGAAAAAATATTCTGCATTTGATAACAATAAAATGAAGAATATATATGATTCAAAAAAGTATTTTTCCCCATGGGTGATTATATGTAGAGGAAATAAATTAAATCTTGATAGAGATTTAAATAATATATTCCATTCATTTGTAAATAATTATTTAAACATTTATAAATCGAATCCTGCTAATCAATTTTTAAATGCTGCAGAAATAAAGATTAATCAAATTAAATATGATAAGTACAGTTTTGAAAAAGATCCTGCAGATAAATTGTTTAAAACTTTTTTTGGAGAAAAATGGACAACAAAATTTGTCAATAAATTTCTATTTACATTAAATAATGAGATTATTCATTGAATGTTAATACAAGATACTATTTTTTATAGGCCAGATTGGAGATGGCATAACTTTTTAAAATATTTAACAAATAATTTAAGTAAATATAACTGTTTAGAAAAAACAATACCCTCGGAATATTCTTATAAAGATTCAACTTATGGTTCAAAAAAATCAAAAAAAAATGTGAATCTATCTACTTGGGGTGTAACGCATAAAAAAAGAATTCAATTCGCAAGAGCAGTTTGTATAAATAGTCCAAATTATTCTGTTTTAAATTTTTTAATTATTCCTAATACTATTTATAACGTCCCATTTTTTGGAGTAGATTTTGTTTCTCTACCTAATAGTTATTTATTAGTGTTAGATTTTCAGCCTTCATTAAACATACAAAATCAATACAATAATGAGTTGTTAGAAAAACTCATAAAACTCAAAAATCATTGTCATTCATCACTCCCATTAGCTGAACAAATGTCTGCGGACGTAGCTAGATTTTTTTCTCCAGGAGTAATATGGTCAAAATTACCAAAAGAAGAAAGAAGTGATTTTTTAATTAATAATCAGCTTTATACCTCATTTAAGGAATATCTTGATTTGTATTTAGAAATTCTTTTCGAAAGCCAAGAAGTCAATATTGAAGTCCAAAAAGAATTAATAAACGGTCAAAATAATTATTTGAATTATAGAAGAGATAACGATCCAGCAAGGCCAATGTTATCTAGTTTGTTTGGTAAAGAATTTACTGAATCTTTAATTAAAGAAGTTTTATTTACTACTTAAAAGTCTTATAATTTATTAAAATTTGAAATCATATGAAAAAAATTTCTGTTCTTTTTGTATGTTTGGGAAATATTTGTAGGTCTCCTGCAGCAGAAGCTATCTTTATAAGACTACTTGAAAAGAAGGGATTAACCGATGACTTTATTGTGGATTCTGCTGGAACTGGGAGTTGGCATATTGGGAAAAAAGCTGACTCTAGGATGAGAATTGCTGCAGAAAGAAGAGATATAAATATCTTAAGCAGGGCTCGTCAAATTACTAGCAAAGATTTTGACGAATTTAACTATATTCTTGCGATGGACGATTCAAATTTTAGAAATGTCCAAGATCTTAAAAATAGAACAGCTTCAACTGGTTTTGCATCAATAAAAAAAATACAAGATTTTAGATCAGTTTTTAATGAGCAAGAAGTTCCTGACCCATATTTTGGAGGTGATGAGGGCTTCGATTATGTCCTTGATATTTTAGAAGACTCTGTAAACTGTTTTTTGGAAAGTATTTCTTGAATTTATTTGATCTCAGCCTCTTTAGGAATCTTGTCATAATAAAGATCAATAATTTTATCCACTACCTCGTTAATTGTGTATCCATCCGTAATAATTTCTATTGCGTCATTCGCCTTAATTAGAGGCGAAATTTCCCTATTGGAATCTTCAAAATCTCTTTTCTTTATAAGTTCTTTTAATGTATGAAAGTCTATTTCTTGAGAGTCTTTACTATTTTTATCAGATTTTCTTCTTTTTGCTCTTTCATCGATGCTAGCAGTTAAAAATATTTTAAGTTCTGCATGAGGAAAAACAGTAGTTCCTATATCTCTTCCCTCAGCTACAAGTCCGCCTGATTCTCCAATTTTTCTTTGTTCTTCTACTAAGAATTCCCTTACTTCTTTTATTGAGGAAATTTTAGAAACGATGGAACTTATCTTTTGGGACCTAATTTCTTCAGTAACACAGTAGTTATTAACATAAACATCCTGATGTGAATTTGTATTCGACTTGAAAACTATAGATATACCTTTAAGAATATTCTGTAAATTTTTTTCTTTTTTATAATTAATATTTTCTTTTATCATAAGCCAACTCAATGCCCTATACATTGCGCCAGTATCTAAATATAAAAGTTTAAGTTTCTTCGCTATTAACTTTGTTGCAGTACTTTTACCTGAACCTGCAGGACCATCAATTGCAATAATCGGTCTTCTTTTCATTAGGAAAACGTGATCAATTAATCTTGTCTCTCCACATCTTATCGCACCAGCCAGTAACGAAATATTATCCTCAAGTCTTGCTTTTTGGAGTGTATGAGGGTGTAAATGTTCTAAATATTCAATTGAAATTTTTTTTGCTAACAGCTTTTTAATTATTTGGTTTAAATCGATCTTTTTATCTTGTGGAAAATTTTTTTTTGCTTCTAATAACTCACTTGAAAAAAAACTAATCAATTTTCTTTCGTTTTTTGATAAATGTACATTACGTGAACTTAAAGGAATTCCATCAAAATCTCTTTGTGTAGGAATGGATTTAATAGCAACATTTAATTTCTTTCTAAGGATAAGATTTTTTAAAATTAAAAGTTGTTGCCAATCTTTTTCTCCTAAGTAAAGATTTTTTGGCTTGATGATATTAAGTAATCTATAAACTACTGTACAAACGCCATCAAAATGTCCCATTCGATTTAATCCACATAATGCAGAAGATAATTTTTTTGGAGCTTTTAGGAATTTAATATTTTCATTATTCGGTGGATATATATCTTCATTACTTGGGATGAAGATAGCATCTGCGCCATTCGAAAAGGAGATTTTTATATCATTATCAATTGTTTTAGGGTAATTCTCTAAATCTAACTTGTTATCAAATTGAAGTGGATTAATAAAAATACTTACTAAATTAACATTAGAATTGTCATTTTTTGCTGTTGATATAAGTTTAATATGACCATCATGAAGATTACCCATTGTTGGAATGAAGTTAATTTCATTATTTATATTTCTCCTCCAATTTTCTATTTCTTCAGTTTTCCTTATGATTACTTTCTTCACTTTGTTTTTAAAAAATAAATCTATTTGATAAATAATTACTGGACAAAAGCAATCTTAGGAGGAATATCTATATAGGGAAAGTCTATCATTTTTATTTCATGGATTACAAAACATCAGGTGTTGATATAGAAGCTGGGCGAGAATTTGTTTCCGAAATTAAACAGGCAGTTGAAGGAACTCATACATCTAATGTGATTGAGGGTATTGGCGGGTTCGGAGGTTTGTTTAGAATTCCTATCGATAGTTTTAAAAAACCAGTTCTTGTTTCAGGGACTGATGGTGTTGGAACAAAATTAGAATTAGCCCAAAGTAAAAACTTTCACTTTGAGGTTGGTATTGATTTGGTTGCTATGTGTATGAACGATATCATTACTAGTGGTGCAAAACCTTTATTTTTTCTAGATTATATTGCTACCGGTAAGCTTGATAAGAAACAATTATTAAGGGTTGTTCAGGGAATTTCACATGGATGCGGAGAAAATAACTGTTCATTACTCGGCGGAGAAACAGCTGAAATGCCTGGATTTTATTCAAAAAATAAGTATGATCTTGCAGGATTTTGTGTTGGAATAGTTGATGAGGATAAGCTTATTAATGGTAAAAAAGTATCTGAAAATGATTTAATAATTGCTTTAAAAAGTAATGGAGTTCATAGTAACGGCTTTAGTTTAGTAAGAAAAATTATTCAAAACAATAATCAAATAGATAAAGAATTTGAAAAAGTTTCTAACTTAAATTTTTATGATGAGTTATTGAAACCTACAAAAATTTACAATAATGTGATTAACCAAATGTTAGCTGAAGATATAGAAATTAAAGCAATG
Organism: Prochlorococcus sp. HOT208_60m_808G21; assembly: GCA_002026015.1. Taxonomy (GTDB): domain Bacteria; phylum Cyanobacteriota; class Cyanobacteriia; order PCC-6307; family Cyanobiaceae; genus Prochlorococcus_A. The sequence goes on from MWOY01000017.1 coordinate 56,717, forward strand.
TCTCATATAACTGGAGGAGGAATTCCAGAAAATTTACCAAGATGTATTCCTTCTGATTTTATTCCTTATATCAATACCAGTTCTTGGCAAATACCAATTTTATTTAAATTCCTAAAAGAGAAAGGATCTATTCCTGAAAAAGATTTTTGGAACACTTTCAATCTTGGAGTGGGATTTTGTTTAATTATTGATAAAAAATTTAGGGACGCGATATTAAGTATCTGTAAAGATTATGGTGTAGATAGTTGGGAAATTGGAAGGATAGTTCGAAAAAGTGATTCAACAATTAGCAAATTTTTGCCAGAAATTTTAACTTAAATTTTTTTATCTTTTTTAAATGAGTTTTTAAAAATTATTGTTTATACCCAAATGAAAAAGTTAGGTGTAATATAATAAAACTACCGCCGAATTATATCGGAAGTTTAAGTATTAAGATTTAACCTTTATTCAATGCCCTTTGCAAATAATCAAAGAATTACACGTAGACGTAGTTCAGCTGGCCCTACACCTCCAAAAAGACCAATAGGTAATAATTCTGAATCAATTGGTAGACAGGCTCAAGGCCCAAGACCAACTTTCTTGACACTAAGGGATCATGGGAAAGTTTTTGTCGCTGATTTACCTAATTTGTCCGATGGTCAATTAGCTCATATTAGTAAAGAAGCTAATGAAGTTTTAAATAGTTTGGAAAAAAGACTTAGTGATCTTGAAAATGAACCTAATGTTAGTAATCCGGAAAACGATACGCTGATAAAAGCTTCTACCAAAAGAGATGTCACACTTAGGTTTATTAAATCAATAGAAGAAGAACAAGAACATAGAAAGAATAATCCTGCTTTACGAGATGCTGCATCTGAATCGTTACCGAGAACTTTTCTTGAGGTTGCTAGACATAGATTGCCTGGAGCAACTTTTGATTCACTACTTCGAGAGGCTCTTGAGGCTTGTGCAGTTGATGAGAGTACTGAAGAAAATCAAGTTATTGATGAGCCTAAAGAAACAGTAAAAATTATGGATATACCTTCTTCCAACACTAATGCTTCACTTGTTGTTAGTATCGACCCAAGAAATGATTCCAAGAATGACTCTATTTGATTCAACACAAGAGTTAATAAGTTTTAAAGACCAAAATAATTCAAAAATTAACCTTACTTCAGAGAAAGATCCTATTTTATGTAATCATTGCAAAAGGACTGCATCAAATGGTGTTAGATGTCTAGGAATGTGTGTAGCAGATAATGATTATTAAAATAATTGAAATTTTTATATAAATAATCTGATGAAAATATTTAATAAATCAATTAAATTTTATTTATTAATAGATATCAGGTATTATTTATCAATATTAAAGAAAAGATTATTTTTCTATATCAATAAGTAATTGAAACTTTATACCCTTTATTTGAAATTGAAGTTCTTAGAAAACTTCATAATTAAATGCTTAAAAAAATTTAATAAGGCGGCACCCAGATTCGAACTGGGGATAAAGGATTTGCAATCCTCTGCCTTACCACTTGGCCATGCCGCCGAAAAAGATTCGATTGAGTCTTTTTATGATCTTAACAGTAAGGTGTCTCATTCTCTATTATTTATATGCAATGGTCATGGAGAAGATGTAATCGTATCGGAAATAATAAAAAGATTACTAAAAAAAATAAAAAATAAAAATATTGAAGTTTTGCCTTTAGTAGGCAAAGGAGATGTATTTAATTCCATAAAATCAAAGAATTTTAGTAAAATTGGATATTTAAAAGAGCTGCCTAGTGGAGGTTTTAGTAATCAAAGTCTGAAGGGATTTGTGCTTGATTTGTTTGCAGGATTTTTAATCGATAATTTAAGAAATTTTCTACTTGTAAAACAGAAGTCAAAACATAATTGCAAAATTATCGCAGTAGGCGATTTCTTGCCATTATTCTTCGCTTGGAGTTCAGAATGCGAATTTAGTTTCATTGGAACTCCCAAAAGTGATCATACTTGGAGTAGTGGGCCAGGTTGGGATTTAAGCGATTTTTATCATAAGTTGAAAGGTTCTGAATGGGATCCATGGGAAATGTTTTTTATGAAATCTCCAAGATGTAAAAATTTAATTATGAGAGATAAAATTACTGCTAATAATTTGAATAAAAAAAATATTGATGCAAAATACTTAGGTAATCCAATGATGGATTTTGTTAATGCAACAAACGATAAGATATCAAATATTATTTCTTTTAAAAGAATTATTTTAATAGTTGGAAGTAGATACCCTGAAGCTCTTAAAAATCTTGATAATTTTCTAAATTGTTTGCAAGATTTTGATTTATCAAAAGATTTGCTAATACTTTTGCCTTTGAGCATTAATGCGAATTTGATTCAAATTCAAAATTATTTAAATAAATATGGTTTTATAAAACAGAGTAAAATTAAATTTCTAATTGATGAAGATTCAGTATGGAAAAAGAAAGATCAATATGTAGTGATTGGAAAAGGCAAATTCAGTTCATGGGCCAATATGGCAGAAGTTGGCTTGTCTAATGCAGGAACTGCTACAGAGCAAATTGCTGGCCTTGGAATTCCATCTCTTTCTCTACCGGGACCCGGACCACAATTTACAAAATCATTTGCAAAAAGGCAATCAAGATTATTGGGCGGAAGTGTCTTAGTTTGCAAGAATAAAACAATTCTTTTAAAACGTTTAAGTTTACTTTTGAAAGGAAAAGTTGATAGATTGGAACAAGCAAAAATTGGAAAAAAAAGAATGGGGGATTCTGGAGCAAGTAAGAAAATCGTAGATGCAATAAACCTTCATTTGTTATCTTAGTAAATGGCATTAGCTTATTAATTATTAATTCTTTTATGTATCCAATAAATGATCGGCAATATCTAAAAATTTGTGCAGAGATTGCAAAACTTATGAGTATAAGCTTATCTTCTGCTAAAAAGAAAGTAGAAATTCAAATTGCAAAAGAGGGCTCGAAAACTATTCAAGAAAAAAGACAAGTTGCGCAAAATGTTTTAAAAATTTGTGAAAAAAATGATGGAGATAAATTAAGTTCTTCAAGAATACTTGATAAGCTTATGGAAACTCTTGAAGGTGAAGATAATTTTTTAACTGAAGATTGATTCTTAATGTTCAAATATATTTGAGAATTTTAGTATGTCTAAATCAGCATGTACAGAAACTGTTTCGAAACATTTTTGAGCTAATTCATATCTATTCTCCCTTTCTAATATAACTTTTAATTTATGCATAGCTTCAATTAAATATCTAACATCATTTGCTGCATAATCTAATTGATCTTTTGTTAAATCTTCGTTGCTACCCCAATCACTACTTTGCGAGCTTTTGTCCAGTTCTATCCCTAACAATTCATTAATTAAATCCTTTAAACCGTGTTTATTTGTGTAAGTTCTTGCCAACTTACTGGCAATTTTTGTACAAAAAATATTTTTTGTATTAATTTCAAGATTGCATTTTAGAGCTGCTACATCAAATCTCGCATAGTGAAATATTTTAGTAATTTTGTCATCTTCAAGAAGTTTTTTTAAATGAGGTGAAGAAGATGTATTAAGTTCGATTTTTATACAGCATGTTCTTTTAAATTCATCGCATATTTGTACTAAACAGAGTCTATCCCTTCCATGTATTAAACCCATTGCTTCAGTGTCAATAGCTAGGTAGGATGATTTTTTATAAAGATTGTATAAATCTACTGTTAAATCGCTATAAAGAAGATCAATATTTTTATTTTCAATAGCCATTTTTAATAAGTATTTAAGGAAATTTTAGCTTTAGAATATTACTTAAGATTTTATTTAATTAAGAATTTTTATCTAATAGGGATATTTTACAGAATAATTCTTAAAAATTATAATATGATGTAACTTTAATTTTTATTCTCGAGTTACTAGAAAAAATTATTAATGTCATATTCCTTAAATTCAACATTATTGCTGACAATTCTCTTGGCCATAGGATTATTTTTTTTTCTTAGGGCTTCCAGTAAAGATAGAACAACAATTGTTGAGATTTCATCTTCTCAGCAGCCAATTAAGGTTTTAAATGGGTTATGTGAATGGCTTAATTTGAGGGGATGGAAGCAAACAGGAGGAGATTTTGAACAAAGAATTTTAATATTCAAAGGTCAAGTTGTTTCTAGTAAATTTTTAGCAATTTTTTTAGGTTTTCTTGGCGGTTTTGGTTCTTGTGCTTTGGGATTAGTAATTATTCAAATATATCCTGAATTAGGTTGGTGGCCTATTCTTTTGGGATTAATTGGAGGCCCTTTGTCTGGAATTGTTTATTTTAAAAAATCAGCAAGAGAGGAGAAATTTGAATTAAGGTTGATCAACGAAAATGAAAATGATTCAACTTTCATGAGATTAAGAGCGCACAGGGATGAATTAATCTCTTTAGAAAATGAACTTGGAGAAAAACTTCAATTGAAAAGTGACGGTTCTTTATTTAAAACACCTATTTAAGATACTTTAAAATTTTATTCGATGATTTTAATCAAAAATATTATTATCTATACAGAATTTCTCTAACTCTTTATCATTTAACCAATCTTGGGGTTTTGTAAAAATTGATGTGAGAAATTCCTCTCGAGAACCCTTCTTAGCTTGATATCCATATTCCCATCTAGCTAAAGGCGGTAAGGACATTAATATAGATTCAGTTCTGCCATTTGTTTGTAGTCCAAAAATCGTTCCTCTATCCCAAACTAAATTGAATTCGACATATCTACCTCTTCGATATAGCTGGAATTCTCTTTCCTTCGATGAATATGTTTGAGAAACTCTTTTTTCAATAATGGGCAAATATGAAGGGAGGAATGCCTGCCCACAGTTTTCGGCTAAAGAAAATAAATTATCCCAATTTAAATTAGATCTGCCAATATTTTGTGAAGCTTTTGATGCCTCTCCATTTTGATTATTTCCTCTATAAATATTGCCTGAACCATCTTGATAATCATAAAAAATACCTCCTATGCCTCTAGATTCATTTCTATGTTTCAAGAAGAAATATTCATCACACCATGGTTTGAAAACTTTATGCAAATCTTGATCAACTTTCTCACAAGCCTTTTTATGCTCATTATGAAAGTTCCTTACATCAGAAAGATAAGGATAAAAAGGGGTTAAGTCTGCACCTCCCCCAAACCACCAAACAGGACCAGCTTCGAAATATCGATAATTCAGATGAACTGTTGGAATATATGGATTATTAGGATGCAAAACCATAGAAGTTCCCGTAGCAAACCATTCATGACCTTTTGCTTCGGGCCTTTGAGAGATTATAGATTGAGGTAGTTCTTTTCCCTGTACTTCCGAGAAATTTACACCTGCTTGCTCAAAAATAGAACCATTTTTCAGTACTCTTGATCTTCCACCGCCACCTTCATCTCTTAGCCAGGATTCTTCTGTAAATTTTCCTTTGCCATCAACATTTTCAAGTCCTGAACAAATTTTGTCTTGTAGAGTTAATAAGAGATTTTTAGTTTTTTCTCTCGAGTTTTTAGGAGGTTCTTTCAACATGTATTTAGTAAAGCCTGAAGAAAAAAAATTTTTGGTTAATTATAAGTTTCTCTTTATAATTTCTCTTAAGGGGACCTTATTGCCTATTATTTGATAGTTCGACATAGTTCTTAATCTTTTAAACAGTCGACTACCTTGTCAAAATATTTAAAAATTTAATGACCACAATAGAAGATGCGAATTCTGCTTTACAAAAAGTTCTAGATGCTGGATCACAGAAAAATGTAATTGAATTGGCTTGGATTAAAAATGTAAGAGTGAATATACCGAGAGTAATCGTAACATTATCATTACCATCGTTTGCAAATTCTCAGAGAGATAGAATTGTACAAGAGGTTAGAGAATTACTACTGGATTTTAAAGATATTGATGATGTTCAAATAGAGATAGATAATAATCCTTCTAAAGCCGAATCTCAAAATAAAACTACCGCTCCTGAGTTGCAGAAGATTGACGGAATCAGACATATTATAGCTGTTAGCAGTGGTAAAGGTGGAGTTGGGAAAAGTACCATTGCAGTTAATCTCGCTTGTTCTCTAGCTAAATTAGGCTTAAAAACTGGTTTGCTGGATGCGGATATATATGGACCTAATACTCCCTTAATGATGGGGGTTGCCGAACAGAATCCAAAGGTTACAGAAGGTACTGGCAGTGATCAAAGGTTAATACCAATAAATAAATATGGAATTTTTTTGGTATCAATGGGTTTCCTCATAGAAGAAGGTCAGCCAGTTATATGGAGAGGACCAATGCTTAATAGTATTATCCGACAATTTTTGTACCAAGTTGAATGGAATAATCTTGATTTTTTGGTTATTGACTTGCCTCCAGGAACAGGAGACGCTCAAATATCCCTTTCTCAATCTGTCCCTATTTCTGGAGCTATTGTTGTCACAACTCCTCAACAAGTATCTTTGCAAGATGCAAGGAGGGGATTAGCAATGTTTAAACAACTCGGGGTCCCTTTACTGGGAATTATAGAAAATATGTCAGTATTTATTCCGCCAGATATGCCAGGTAAAAAATATGAAATTTTTGGTAAAGGTGGTGGACAAACATTAGCTAAAGAAAATGACTTACCATTATTAGCTCAAATTCCTATTGAAATTCCTCTTGTTGATGATAGTAATAAAGGTGTACCAATCTCAATAAGTCAGCCCAATAAAGAAAGTTCTGTTGTATTTAGTAATCTAGCTCAATTAATTAAGAATCAATTTGTTAACAGTTAATTGATGTTTAAGAGAATTTTTTTATTAAATTACAGAGGATTTTTACAAAAAAAAGATAACTTTAATAGAGGTTTTTTATTTTCTCCACTTCTTATAATTCCCCTGTTTTTAGTTATTATTTCAGGCTTTTTAATAAAAAGTATTCAAGGTGATTTTTTAGTATCGAATTATTTAGGTCATATCCTAACTGGCTTTTTTGGTTATTTTTTAGCATTTTTTATTTCTTATATACCGTTAGAGAGAATTAGAAAGTATGTTGTTCCATTTTATTTGTGTACTTTAATATCCTTATTACTAATTTATTTTTTTGGGATTTCTGTTTCTGGAGCCCAAAGATGGCTAAACTTGGGCATCTTTTCTTTTCAGCCTTCAGAAGTAGCCAAACTTAGTACTGTTTTAACTCTTGCTTTAGTACTCGACAAAAAAATAATTCTTACAATAAGAGATTTAGTATTGCCATTGATCGGGGTGGTTATTCCTTGGTTATTAATTTTCTTTCAACCTGACTTAGGTACCTCTTTAGTTTTACTTGTTTTGACAGGTGTGATGCTCTATTGGTCGCAAATGCCCATAGAGTGGATTTTGATATTAGTGTTTTGTATTATCACATCTATATTTTATCTAATCTTACCAACTCTTCTTATTTTCTGGATCCCATTTATAGGATATCTTGCTTATAGATCTTCAAGAAAGAAAATTATTTTTTCTGCTCTCGCTATTTCGTTCCATCTATTAGTGGCAAAATTGACACCAATTTTGTGGCAATATGGCTTAAAAGAATATCAAAAAGATAGATTAGTTTTATTTTTAGATCCAAATAGAGATCCATTAGGTGGCGGATATCATTTGATACAGAGTCAAATTGCAATTGGTTCCGGAGGATTATTTGGGACTGGTTTACTAAAAGGCAAGCTCACAAATTTGCAATTTATTCCTGAACAACATACTGATTTTATATTCAGTGCTCTAGGTGAAGAATTAGGTTTTTTGGGGTGTACTGTAGTCTTATTTTTGTTCTTTTTTTTGATTAAAAAACTTATTAACACTGCAACAATTGCTAGGACTAAATTTGAATCTTTAATTGTTGTTGGAATAGCCTCAACTTTTTTATTTCAAATAATTATTAACTTATTTATGACTATTGGATTAGGACCAGTTACTGGGATTCCCCTTCCTTTTAT
>MWOY01000167.1 GCA_002026015.1 Prochlorococcus sp. HOT208_60m_808G21
ACTCTATAGTTAACAGAAATTGTTGGTTGAGTTTCTCTTATATCTCTTTGTGGCGGCATCTCAACATTTGATTCCATATCTTCCTCATTATTTTCAGATACGAAATCATCTTCCACATTTTCGAAAGTTTTTTTTCTGAAACTATTACTAGTATTTGTTGTATTCAATAAAGTGCTTACAAATAAACCTGAAAAAAATGAAATACTTATTAACTTACCTATACTAACTTCTTTGAGGGTCCATTTAAAGTATCTAAATGAAGTCTTCTGATTATTATTTGTATATAATAATATTTGAAAAATTATTATTAAAAAAAGAGATAATAATAAATATTTTTTTTTAAACATAACTCTAAAAATTTATCTTAAGTTTTTTTTGTTAATATTTCCATAATATATTTTGTACGAATTGTTTTATGTTAATTCTAAATCAATTTGATATTTAAGAATATCAACTTTTATGATTTTTACTTCTATTGCATCTCCAACTTTATATGATTTTTTAGATTTTCTTCCAATTAATAGATTTTGTCTTGATCTATATTCATACCAGTCATTATTAAGAGTGCTGACGTGTACTAATCCCTCTACATTTAGTTCCGGTATCTCAACAAAGAAACCATATGTTTGGACTGATAATATAAAACCACTATAAATATTACCTAGTAACTTTTCTGCTTTTCTTACTTTTTTTATACTTATCATATTAGATTTATATTGATTAACTTTGTACTTGAATTCATTATGTTTATCTATTACAAACTTATTAAATAATGTTTCTAGATTCTTTGAAATTGATGAATTAAATATATCCCAATTTACTAATTCTAATGAATTACTCTCCGATATATTGATTGCATTAATATTATTTTTCTTTGATTTCTTACCATTTATTATCATATTAAAAATACAGTACTGGTTTATAAGATTAGTGAAGTCAAATCCGGGAATTGTCCATGGAGAAATAAATAATTTTTCTGATTCATCATTATCAGGATTTTTGGTTATCAACCTTATTTCATTGTCCTTAAATTCATTAATTAGAAGTTTATGTAAGATTCTTTTTTTATTATCATCGCCACATAATTTAATTACTTGACTAAATGTCAAATTGCCATCTTCATTAAGCTCTA
>MWOY01000168.1 GCA_002026015.1 Prochlorococcus sp. HOT208_60m_808G21
CACCATTTGTGACCATTACATTTTCAAATTCATAATTTAAATCGTTTTGAATTTGAAGTTTATTTGCAATTGCTTTTCGGAGATCTAAATTCCCAGCTGCAGGACCGTACTTTGTGAATCCATCAAATATAGCTTTACTTGTAGCCTCTATAACTTCTTTTGGGGCATCAAAATCAGGTTCTCCAGCGCTTAAATTGCAAATATCTACTCCTTCTGAAGATAATTGATTTGCTTTAGCACTTATCTGCAATGTAAGAGAAGGCTCAATTGAAAGTGCCCGATCAGATAAATTAACTTGACTCATTGACTTATGACTTTGCAAATATGACTTTTAATAATGACAAATGCATAAATTAAGAATAAGTAAAACTATCACACTATGGTTTAATTTAGTTCATTTTCTTAATCTATTTTATTTTCATGTTTTGAGTTCTTAAGATAAAAATATTTAAAAATTTTATTTTCGGTGAAAAA
>MWOY01000169.1 GCA_002026015.1 Prochlorococcus sp. HOT208_60m_808G21
ATTCTGAAGTCTTCATGTGTTTCATTAACTTCAGAATTATTTTTTTGAATTTCTTTTGAGCTATCTAGAGTTGTCATATGTTTTTATTTCTGTTCAGAAATTTCTTTACCATAACCATATGGTTCTTCAACTAATGGAGCTTCTCCTTCCCAATTTTCAACTGGAGGTGGAGAAGATGTTAACCATTCAGGTGTAAGAGCATTCCAAGGGTTATCTCCAGCATCTTTCCCATTTCTCACACTAAGGAATAAGTTAATTAAAAAAGGAATTGTGCTTATAGCCATCAAAAGAGCCCCAAGGCTACTAATTTGATTAACGAACTGGAATTGTGGGTCATATTCTGCAACTCTTCTTATAACTTTCCTAATTGCGGACGGAATGACTTTTGCTGGATTCTTTGCTGCTTATTTAACTTATAAAGCAGTAAATCCATTACCAGATGGTGCTATTTATGAATTAGAACTACCAATACCTACTCTCAATACAATTTTGTTACTTGTTAGTAG
>MWOY01000170.1 GCA_002026015.1 Prochlorococcus sp. HOT208_60m_808G21
AAATGATTATAAGTTTTTAAGAATTAAATCTTCTATCAACAAAGATTGGCAAGAAAAAGGTCAAAAAATATCAAGATACGCAGGACCTAAAGAACTTGAATTTGGTCTGTTATCTATCGAATCAAACACAGGACTAATCAGGACAATGATAACCAGCAAAAATCCATCAATTAATGAATACAATAGAGTGATTTCATCCATAAGACCTTTAGGTTCTACTTTTAAAATAATCCCTTATGCTGCTGCATTAATAGAAGGAATAAAATTAAGCGATAAATTTGAAGACTTACCAATATGCTGGGAAAGTTATTGCCCAAAAAATTTTTCAGAAGACTATAGAGGTTCAATATCTTTGATTGAATCATTTAAAAGTTCATCAAATATCGTTCCAATATCAATAACAAAAAAAATCGGCTTAAAAAATATTATTAATTTAGCGAATTCATTTGGACTAGGTTACGAGCAAGAGTTTGAGGAATTCCCATCATTAGCTATTGGCGCCTACGGAGATAATCTTTTAAACATCACAAATGCATATTCTGCAATAAACAATAATGGGAAGATTCAAAGCCCTGAAATCATAGAAAAGATAGAGTCAAT
>MWOY01000171.1 GCA_002026015.1 Prochlorococcus sp. HOT208_60m_808G21
CAAAACAAACTCTCCTTTTAAATAAAAAATTTTATTATAAGTAAAAAAGCAATTGAGTAAATCTGATTTTGATAAAAATGGACTAGACAGCTATGGAATACATTGGCTTCAATATGCTGCGTTTGTTGTAACTGCATTTGCTATTTATTTTGGCAAATTAACTTCTTAATTACTTTTATTGCCTTTAGATTATTCATATGTTTTTGAGGAGTTTTCGAGCAATATTTTTAATTTCAAGAGTTCGTCTTTACTAAGTTCTCTATATTTTCCTGTTGGCACGTCTAACTTAATATTCATAATTCTTACACGTTTTAATGATCGTACTCTATACCCTAAGGCCTCACACATTCTTCTAATCTGACGGTTAAGCCCTTGTGTGAGTATTATTTTAAAATTTCTTGTACCCAATTGTTTTACGAAACAATTTTTAGTTATTGTGTCTAATATTTCAACTCCATTACTCATATTTTGAATAAAGTCGCTATTAATAGGACGATTAACGTTTACGATATATTCTTTTTCATGATTATTTCTTGCTCTGAGTATTTTATTTACGATATCTCCATCATTAGTTAAGAAAATCAATCCCTCACTGAGCTTATCTAATCTTCCGATGGGGAAAATTCTTTTAGGATATTTAATGAAATCTATTACATTATTGGGTTCTACTTTTCTATCTGTTGTGCAAACGATTCCTACAGGTTTATTAAAGGCT
>MWOY01000172.1 GCA_002026015.1 Prochlorococcus sp. HOT208_60m_808G21
TTTTTAACCATATAAATATTTATTTTTCAAATAGAAACTTAAATAATAATTTTGTTAGCATTCTGCCTTAAAACTTAAATGGGAAAAAGCATTGCATTATTTGGTACCAGTGCAGATCCACCTACCATTGGACATAAAAAAATACTTGAAGAATTATCCAAAATATATGCTTTGACAATTGGTTATGTTTGTAACAACCCCAACAAAAATCACAAAGAGGATATCTCAATTCGTAGCCATTTATTAAAAACTCTTATTGAAGATTTAGATAATCCTAAAATTTTATTTAATCAAAGTGTTAGTAGCCAATGGGCAGTAGAGTCAATTAAAAAATGTAAAAGAATTTATGAATTAAATAATTTAGATTTTGTTATTGGGAGCGATTTAATTAAAGATATTTTCTACTGGAAAAATTTTGATAAAATTACTGATGAGGTTAGTTTTTTAGTATTTTTAAG
>MWOY01000173.1 GCA_002026015.1 Prochlorococcus sp. HOT208_60m_808G21
AATAATAATAAAATAGATCTATTTGATCTTTCAAGAATTGCTCTGATTGATGATGGAAGGAAAAATTTAAGAATTAATGATGTTTCTGGAAAGATTCAAAAATATTTAATCAATTATTCTTTTTTAGAAAAAAATTTACAAAATATCAAAATACCTATTTTTTTAGAAATTATTAAAACTTTCGATTATCAAAGATCAAATTTAAATACCTGGACACAGAGAATCTTTAGAGGTGACTCGGAGATAAGAAATTATATGAGACAATTTAATATTAAGTTTATTAAGATTTGGGCAAAACTTGCTGATACTTCAACTAAAAGAATAAGAAATTCACTTATAAATTACGGAATAAATAAGTCACTTCTTGATGAGATGATTTGCTTGCATGAGTCATATAAAACTATGTATAAGGAAGCTAAAAAATATTACTTTGAAAAAAACAATACCCAATTAGGATGGGAACCAACAGAGAAGTTCTTAAGATCCCTTGATCCACCTCAGGAAAATTTAGATAATTT
>MWOY01000174.1 GCA_002026015.1 Prochlorococcus sp. HOT208_60m_808G21
TTGTTATAGATTAAAGCTTGGCGCCACTGTGGATGATTTACTGCAATAGTAAGTATTTTTTTTTCAATATTTAATGGTTTACATTCTTGAAATAGTTCTAATCCGATTAAGTTCTTCCAGTTTTCGTTGATTTTAGAGAGTTTATCTAAGTCTCCGTATGATTTTTTGAAATTATCAAGACAATTTTTTAATAGATGTGGATTCCTTCTACTCACTATTGGCAAATACTTTTTGTCCAATTTGTAAAATTTACTTATTAAGATTAAAGTTAATCTAATCTTTAAAAAGATGCTCGTTGTTTTAATAAAAAATTTGTGAAAGTTATTGGACCTGCCGCTAAGACAGTTTTTTATTTAAAAAAAATTCAGGGTCAATATCCAACCTGGACACTTCATTACAAAATAA
>MWOY01000175.1 GCA_002026015.1 Prochlorococcus sp. HOT208_60m_808G21
CTTGAAGAACTTAATAAATGCGAGGATGAACTGAGCGGTCAAGAGTTGCATAGACAATTGATTGAAAGCGGAAAAGCTATGGGACTGACAACTGTTTACAGGAATCTTCAAGTTCTTATAAAGCATGGTTTAATTCGTTCTAGACATCTCCCAACAGGAGAGGTTCTTTATACTCCCGTAGATAGAGACATTCATCATTTGACCTGCGTTCAATGCGGAGAGACGTCGAAAATGGAAGGTTGTCCTGTTAAAGATATTCATGCCCCTAAAAAAAATCCAAGAAAGTTTCAACTTTTGTTTCATACACTCGAATATTTCGGCCTTTGCCAAAACTGTTATCAAGCTCAAAATTAATAAGGAACATTTTCTAATCACAGAAATTATTTTCCTTTATAGAGCCTATGTTTATCGCATCTAATTTATCTTTTATTTGATCAGGACTACCAACTGCTAAAACACTTTTATCAAGAACGATTACTTGATCGTAGTTATTTAGAGACTCGCCCCAATCATGGCTACTTACTAGCAAAGAAAGTCCCGCATCTGCGAGTTGACGAACAATTTTCAGGAAGTCCTCTTTTGCGGGGGGATCCAATGCCGCACAAGGTTCATCCAGAAGAAATATTTTTGCAGGGGACATAAGAGTTTTTGCTAATAGAGCTCTTTGTTGCTGTCCTCCTGAAAGAGAATCAAGTCTTCTATTAGCCAAATTAGCAATTCCTACTCTTTGCATTGTCGCTTCTAATTCACAACATTTATTAATCCAAGAATTAGGATATTCTAGAAGAGCCTTGATTTGAAAGGGGTTATTACTTCTTGATTTTGAATACTTTATTTGACCAAGAGATACCAATTTTTCAACTGTAATGGGAAACTTCCAATTCATAGAACTTCTTTGAGGCATAAGTGCCACTAGAGCTCTAGATTTATATAAATTTTCACCATTAATTTTTATTTCGCCTTTATCTGGAGTATTTTGTCCTTGCAATATCCTCAAAAGAGTGGATTTACCTGCCCCGTTTGGACCTACTAGCGCTGTTAGAGTTCCAGGTTTAATCTCAACCGATACCTTATTTAAAGCTGGCTTACTTTTTTCTGTGTATGCAAATGTTAAATTTTCAGCGACTAAAGTAGCCATTAATTAATCTTCATGAAAAAAGTCACTTTACAAGCTTACCAATAATACAAGCTGCGTATTATTTTCATAACATTTGATACCTTTTCTTGTCAGGTGTAATGAAAATGATTATCATTTTTAAGTATTAAATAATTTTTTTATGTCAATTTTTAAAAGACTTTTATCAAATAAAACATGTTCAAGTAAGTCAATTATTAAAAATTCCGTAATCGCTGGAACGATTATATTTTCTGGTTTTGGGCAGGATGTAATGGCTAAAGGGAAGTCATACGTAGCAGTAGAACCACTAGTTTGTGATTTAGTTAAATCTATTGCGTTACCATCTGACGAAGTTACATGCTTAGTAGATAGAAAACAGGATGTTCATGACTTAAAGATCAATCCAAGACAAGCTCAATTACTAAATAGCGCAGACAAAGTATTCACTCTTGGCAAAGAAATGACTCCAAGTATGAGAAATTGGGAAAGTAAAAAGAATACTATTGTTGTAGGTGTTAGTGCAATAGACGTAGATGATCATTCTGATCATGAAGGTCACGATGACCACTCAGACCATGGCGGACATGACGATCATGCTGAACATTCAGCTAAGGTAGATGATCATTCTGATCATGGAGGTCATGATGATCATGCTGAGGGTGCTTTCGAATGGGCAGGTAAATTCCAGCTTTCTAAGGGTTCATACAAATGGTCATTTGAAAAAGTCGATGGCGAATATGCAGATCCTGCAATGAAGATGGTGATTCTCAAATCTAATGACATAGAAGGGTCTGAAGATTTAGCCAAAGAATTATTAGGATCTAAAGACTCAATAAGCAGAAAAAATGATGGAACTTTGATAGCAAGTAATAAAGCTTTTGTTCTTAACTTTGATCAAAGAAAAGAAAGTACTGTTTTTAACGTGGATATCAAAGAAGATGGTGAATATATATTTTTTACTGAACACATGCCTTTTGAGTTTGAAGCAACTCAACACTTTTTTAAAGACGTTTCAAATAGTGATGTAGAACCAATAGCACAAGTTCCAGACGAAGGAGAGGGGCATCACCATCATGACCATGGAGGTCTAGATCCACATGTATGGCATGATCCACATAACATCATAAAAATGGGAGATCTTATAAGCAAAAGTTTAAAGAAAGATATTTCAGTTTTTAATAGAGGTGACAGAAAACTAATTAATGAAAGATTCGAAAAAGCTGATTCTCTCTTAGAAGGCTTAGATAGTTGGATCGTCGAACAAGTAAGCTCTATTCCTGAGGAAAACAGAGTAATTGTCTCTAAACACAAAGCAATGGAATACTACGGGGATGCATTTGGTTTTGAAACCATTAGTTTACTTGACTTTCTTGGAGACTCCTCAAGCTTAAGGCCAGACAACATAAGTTCTACTTTAAAAATGTTAGATGAAGAGAATGTTCAGGCAATATTTCCTGAACAAATTCCAGCATCTAAGTTATTAAGGAACTTAAGTAGACAAAGTTCAGTTCCTTTAGCTTCTAATCAAATATTCGTTGATGGATTGATGATGGATGGTAATACGGTTTCAGTAGCC
>MWOY01000176.1 GCA_002026015.1 Prochlorococcus sp. HOT208_60m_808G21
TACTTCTGACTCTACTATTTCTTCTACAACTTCACTTTCTTCTGGTTCCTCTTCCTTTACTTCTGACTCTACTATTTCTTCTTTAACTTCACTTTCTTCTGGTTCCTCTTCCTTTACTTTTGAATTTACTGGGCTTTGATCTTCATCTTTACTTAAGAGGAACTTTAATAGTTTTTTGAATAATAAGAAACCTTTTTCAATTCTTTTTGGACCTAAGATTGAAAGCAAAATTACTAATATTATGAATATTTCAGGTGAATTTAAACCTAATAGTTTCATAAAATTTCATATTCTATTTATATTTTAGTACATGCTAAAAATTTATTCTAATTATTCTCAAAAGTTGGTAAATAGAGTTCCCTATTTGATGCAATTAAACCTTCTTCTTTAAAAAAAATCTCTAGATCTTTTAGATCATTTATATCTACAAATTCACCACAATTATCTAATATATTTTTATGGGTGAAATTCCATAAATCAGCCAAATATTCGTCATCATCTGGAAATGCTACAAATTTCAAATATGTATTATTCAAAGCATATTCACTAGCAAAATCAGAATCTAAACCTTCCCTCTTAGCATCACAAAAAACTTTAGCAAATCTTTTGCCTACAGAAGTTTGAGCACTTGATAAATCTAGATTACCTTGAATGGCATTTACATTTATTGGTGCAATAAAAATAATTATTGGAAGAAAAATAGATAATAATATAAACAAGAAAAAATTTCCTTTTTAAATTTCAACTCACCATAAACTAGCAAAAAAAGTAATCAATTAGGCCTATTTAAGAAAAAGCACTTATTATAAATTAAGAAATAAATAGAAAACATAAAATCAGCTCCATATCTGAATTTATAATAAAGAAAGATTAAATAAATTTAAAATTATATGTCTTCAAATATAAGTCTAAAAGGAAGGGGAGTTAACAGGATAATTACGAGTAAGGTCATGCTATCGCCATTAGCAGGTGTTACAGATAACATTTTTAGACGACTTGTACGTAAATGGGCACCAAACTCTTTACTTTTTACAGAAATGATAAATGCCACAAGTCTTAAAAAAGGATATGGCACACAAAAAATCAACCAAATAGATTTAGAAGAAGGTCCAATTGGAGTACAAATATTTGATAATAGGCCATATGCTGTTTCTGAAGCTGCTAAACAAGCTGAGGACTCTGGAGCTTTCTTAATAGATATAAATATGGGATGTCCAGTAAAAAAAATTGCAAAGAAAGGTGGAGGCAGTGCTTTAATTAAAGACCGAAAACTTGCTATAGAATTAGTCAAAAATGTTGTAAAAGCTGTTAGGGTTCCAGTAACAGTAAAAACACGACTCGGATGGGATAGTAAAGAAGAAAATATAGAGGATTTCTTATTTAAACTTCAAGATGCGGGAGCAACGATGATCACACTTCATGGAAGAACTAGAAAACAGGGTTTTTCAGGCAAGTCAGATTGGGAAATGATCGGGAGACTTAAAAAGTTGTTGGAAATTCCAGTAATTGCTAATGGAGATATCAAAAATCCAGATGACGCTCTTAATTGTTTAAAAAAAACAAATGCTGATGGTGTAATGATTGGACGGGGAATTTTAGGATCCCCATGGAAAATTGGAGAAATAGATTATGCTCTTAGAGAAAATAAAAATTTTAAAGAACCAAACACAGAAGAAAAACTATATTTAATTATTGAGCATCTTGATGAATTAATAAAAGAAAAAGGAGATCACGGATTGCTAATTGCAAGAAAACATATCTCATGGACATGCAAAGACTTTAAAGGAGCATCAAATTTGAGAAATAACTTGGTTAGAGCTGTTGATAAAAATGAAGTTAAAAATTTAATAATTAAAATGATTAAAACTTTGAATAATGAAAAAAATAGATTAGCTTAAAAAAAAATTATTTCTTAAATGAAAAATATTAGTAAAGAAACAAGTAAAAGAGTTTGTGATCACATGAACAATGATCACATAGATTCAGTTCACAAATATCTTAGTCATTATGGGAAGATATCAACATTTGAAAATGCCTATATGGAAGAAATTAATAATAGTTATATAAAAATCAATTACGATGGCCAATCAGCAATTATCAATTTTAAAAATAAAATATCTGAAGAAGAAATTCATTCAACTTTAGTATCAATGATTAAAGACATTAAAGAATAAAATAATTTATAAAAAATTCTAATTTTTATTTTCATAGTAATCAGTTATCTTTTTACATTCTTCAAATGAAAGCATGCTTAATCTAGAAGTGGCTTTTATTTTTAAAATTGCACAAACAGCTAATAAATCAGCGCTATCAACAGTAAGTGCTTCAGAAAGTTCTAGGACTCTAAGACCTTTCATTAGTATTAAAAAATCTTTTCTATATTATCAAGAACCTTAAAATCAATGGGCTGCATTTTTCCCTAAACCTGCAACGAATGGAAAAGTTTGTTCATCACCAAATATATCTTCTACTGAAGAATTAGAAATATTAGTTTTTTTATTATCAGGCTTAATTTCTTCAATTTCATTAGAAATATTATCTTTAATGTTATTTTCAATTTCTTTTGCTAATAAATTATTCGTATTAGAAAATATTGAAAAAACTAATACACATAAAAACAAAACAATTTTTTTCATAAAAAAAATTTATCTAATACTATTTTTATATGCCAATAGTGTTATTTAGAAAAACTAGATAATTTTAAAACAAATCTATATAAAGCAAAATCAAAAAATATTCATCTTCCCAACTTATTTCTATTTTTGAATCTAATTAGAAAATAAAGACCTAGTAACAAAAGAATTGACAAGGAGTACTGATTAAGAAAAACATAAACCATATAGACGAGAAAGGGGAATAAGCAGGCCCTCTTGAAATTTAATTTCTGTTCCTTTGACATATTTTTCCAATTTAAATATTCTTCCCATTGAAAAATCTTCTTCATTTTTCTACTTTTATTTTTACGATTAAACATAACTTTACAAATATAGTTTTGATGATTCTTATGTTAATAAATAAGATTAATCTACAATATTAAAATATGTTTTTTCATTGAATTAAAATTTTCTAAATAAAAGATGAACTCAAAACCAGTTTGGAAAATAGAAAAAATTGTTTTACCTCAACATTCAGATCATGCAGGGGTAATGTGGCACGGTAAATATTTTAATTGGCTTGAAGAAAGCCGAATAAATGCACTTTCAAAAGTAGGTATAAGTTATTTCGAACTAACTAAAAATGGATTAGATTTACCTTTAATCAATACTTCTATACAATACAAATCTCCTTTATTTCTTGGTGAAAAAATAACAATCGAGAGCGAATTCAATATTGATAAAAGTCCTAGGATTAATGTAATTTCAAAATTTCATAACAAGAAAAATGAAATCTTAACGATTGCTGAAGTCAATTTAGTCTTAATAAATAAACTGAATTTTTCTATAATAAGAAAAAGACCAGATTTCCTATCGGAAGCCTTTAGTAAATTAAATGGTTGAAGTTATTATCCGCCAATTCAACGATTTATGAATATATTTCAAGTTATTGATTCTTATCAATATGAAATGGAATCAAGATATCAAGAAAAATCAATGCTCACAAATCTTTTTACAGAGCACAAATTTATAGGATGGTTAGGGTTGTTTATAGTATTTTTCTCTATCTTTGCAATTTTTGTTTTTCAATTTCTTGAGTGGGAAAGTAATGACAATAATAAAAGTTAAGAAGATTTAATGCTTATAATTCAACTGAACGACTAAAAAAATGGCTATCTACTTAAAAATAACTAACCCTACAGAAGTTGTAAAAAAAAAGACCTCAAAATGGCTTACAGATATTACACCTGAAAGAATTGATAGAAAATTGGTCGAGGATGAAGTAATAAAAGGCATTATCGAGCAATTAACATTAGAAGGCATAAAAGGAGAAATATCAGCAATTAATGGGTTTGAAGTAAATGAATCTTCAGTAATAACAAAAAATAATTTTGTTATTAGAAAAACAAAAACTTTTTAGATAGAAAATAAAAATCTTTAATGAAAATTTTTTTTATTTTAATTATTTTTATCATTTTTTTAATTTTTATAATTGTAAGAGATTATCAAATTAAGAAGAAAAAGTTAAAATTAAACAATGCCTTAAATTCCAATTTCTTTATTCAAAAAATTAATAAATTAATTGACGAGAACAAATACAATTTGTTAGAGGAGAGGATCAGATTAAGGGAAATAGATGCTTATGGTAACGAGGATTATAAAAAATGGATTGGCAATCCCACCTCTTGATGAAAAAACCATTGAGAAAAATATATTTAATGGATCTAAGCGATTTAAGGAGGGTATACCATACTTCTATGAAAAAGTAATTTTAAAAGAATTTGGAAGTACGGAATTATTTTTCGAAAAGTGGCGGTCCTATTGTAATGAAAATCCTACTATTGATGATGAGATAATTGGATCTATTAGAAAGCTCGAGACTGAAGATTGGTTTGTTTTCATAGCAAGTCAAATTGAGAAATCATGCTTAAACCTAATAGAAAAAAACTACTCAAGTAAAAAAAAGGGAAACTACAAAAAAGGTATTACATTTGAAAATCATTGTATGGAAATTCTCAAACAAAATGGCTGGGAAGTAAAAGAAACCCCTATTACAGGAGATCAAGGGGTTGACTTAATTGCGTCAATAAATGATTTGAGAATAT
>MWOY01000018.1 GCA_002026015.1 Prochlorococcus sp. HOT208_60m_808G21
AATTAGTTATGGTTGTCTTCCCACTTGCAATACCTCCTGTTAAACCAATCCTTCTTTGGTTGTTTTTTGATTTTTGAAGAATATCCATATAATTAATAATAATCTAATTACTTAGTTTCTTTAGTATTAAAGAGTAGTTAGTATGAATTAAAATACCAAAAAGTTTGAGCCAGTTAGATTCCAATTGGTCGTTTGTTGATGACAGTAAGGTAACACCCAAGGGGTTTCTTTTTGCTGGGATATCTGCTGGTTTAAAAGCTTCTAATAAAAAAGATTTAGCACTAATACTTGCTCCAGAAGGAAGTGTTTTTAGTGGGATGTTTACCCAATCAATAGTTCGCGCTTCTTGTGTAGATATTTGTGAGGAAAGGATTAAAACAACTTCAGGTTTTGTAAGAGCAATACTAATTAATTCTGGTCAAGCAAATGCATGTACAGGAAATCTTGGCATTCAACATTTTCAAATTGCTACAGGAAAGATTGCGGAACTTTTAGGAATAAAAGAAGAAGAAGTTTTAATGTGTTCAACTGGTGTAATTGGTGTTCCAATACAAATAAATGATTTAGTAAAAAATTTACCGAATTTAGTTAGTGATTTAAAGGGTAATAATTTTCAAAATGCAGCAGAAGCAATTTTAACTACTGATTTGACTTTGAAAAAAGTGTCAATAGAGACGATTATTCAAGGTAGAAAAATAAAAATAGCAGTGTTTGCGAAAGGTTCCGGAATGATTTATCCCAACATGGCTACAATGCTTGCTTTTGTAACCTGTGATGCGGGTATTCCAAAAAAAGAATGGGACAAAATGATTGCTATTGCGGTTAAAAAATCTTTTAATGCAATATCAGTTGATGGAGAGACAAGTACAAATGATTCTTTTGTTGGAATAAATGCAGGAGATAAAATTGAAAAAAGGTTTTTCCCAATTATCCAACAAGGGATTGATATTGCATGTCAGAACTTGGCAAAAAATATTGCAAGGGACGGAGAGGGAGCAAATTGTTTATTAGAAGTTTTGGTTCAAGGAGCAAAAAATACAAATGATGCAATTATGCTCGCGAAATCTATTTGTAATTCTGCCTTGGTCAAAACTGCGATACATGGTTGTGATCCGAATTGGGGACGAATCATTTCTGCTGCAGGTAATTCTGGAGTTAAATTTAATTTAAATCACGTTGACTTGTATATAGGAAACGCTCAGATTTTGGAAAACGGCAAGTTAAATAAATATGATCCACAAAAAGTCACAGACTATATTAAATCCAGAATGAAAGGTAAATATTTAGTAGATGATATTGTAAAAATTATGCTTAATCTTAATTCTGGCGAATCGAAAGGCACAGCTTGGGGGTGCGATCTTTCTAAAAAGTATGTTGAAATAAACTCGGAATATACGACTTAACGCTAAAACGTAGTTATATCAATTGATTTGAAGATTATTAATATGTTGCTTACGGTCTGCTTACATTAAATTAGGACTTATTATTATTAATTTAATTTAGTCGCACTAGGTTAAACATATCCATTAACTATTGTTGGATGTTCTTGGTTTTTGAACATTTTTCTATAATCATCATGCAATCTTTCAGTTGCCAATTTTCTTTTCTTCATGGCATCTCTGATTAGATCCATCTCATTGAATGTTCTATTGAGAATGGTGAATAGAGTAGTTAGTTTCATAAAACCTCCTTTTTTAATAAAGACTAAAAATTAATAACTCAGTCGCAGTAAATTAAACAATTTTGATTTGTTGGATGTTCTCTGCATTCTTTCTCCCAAAAGTTTTGAAACTCAGGGGTGCATTTCTCAAGTTCTTTTGGGGTTTCGTTTAGATTTAATCCTGCATAATTAAACGCAGTTAAGTATCTTGGAAGAATGTTAAATTGATTGAATAGTTTCATAAGACCTCCTAGATCTATATCTATATTGTCCTCTTATTAACTTTAAATTCATAGAGTATTATTACCCGAGTAGAAGTGCTTTGTGGTCGTCACGACTATCTTTTCTAGTTCAGTAGGAGTAGAAATAATTCAGGAGTCAAAAGCACTTCATCGACTTTGTGGACAGCGAGGTGCATACGACTCGAAGAGGGCAAACAAATGCCCTCTTATTTTATTTTTGGTCAATTTAATTTTTACCCAAATTTTTCTTTTGCATTAAAAATTAGTTGCTTAATCGTTTCCAATTTCTTATCTAATTCCCTTTCATTGATTTTTAAACGATAATTACCTCTAGCGTTGTCATAATCTAGAGTTGTAATCTCTGCCTGATTAATAATTTCATCATTTTCTTCGGTCTGGGGAAGTTTTATTGCTACCCCTAAAAAATTTTTTTTGGGTCTAAATATACTGTAATTTTTTGATCTACCATTGAACTTTAATCCAATATAAAACTTGTTGTAATTGAATTCTGCATCAGGATCAAACTCAATAATATTAGATAAAATTTTATCTGCCATTTCTACGGTTTTTGGCGTTCCACGCTTCAACCAATAATCTCTATCTGTTATTTCAGCAACTTCTTCATCCTCATCAACCAATCCAAGTTGCTGAACATCTAACACTTTTGTGAAGTGAAGACCCACCCCTTCTGCTGTTTGGATGGCACTAACTTGAATTGCCATTAATGGTATAGAACCATTAAATAAACTAATTACATTAAGAAATCGACTGGTAATATCTTCTGCAATTATCACAGCAGTGTGATTGTACTGAGGATATCTTTTCCTTTCTATATCCCAATATTCAATACTTCTAATAATATGAGATTCGTCTGTTGCGCCTAGTTGTATTTCAACTTCATATCTATCAATTCCATCTGCATCTTGAAGTAAAAGATCTAATCTTCCTGCGTGATGATGAATTCTTTCTTTATCTTTTAATATGACATCTCCAATTCCGATAATAGAAGGATCATCAGCAATAATATCTTGCAACCATCTCTCATTTAATTCAGGATGGTTTTTTAGTTTAATAGTCTTTAATGGAACATGCTTCATATTTTTAAGACACTTTTAATTAATTGTAGAACTAAAAGTGATTAGGAAATTTTAATGTTTTAGAAAGCATGTTCTGTTGCTTAGACTTTGCTTACAGTAGTATTAATTTTGAAAAGTAAGTTATTGCAAGCAATTATAGAGATTTTCTTTATATAGCAATGAATAGCGAATATACTACTTAAGTTTTAGTAAATCTAATGGGAGATATTCATTCATATAAAGAAACAGTATTGTTAAAGTTCCAATTACAGAGCCTATAAAACCTCCAAAAAAATTAACTAATAATCCAGATTGTCTAATTATTGCTTCTTCGTTTTTTTCTTCTTCAAAATTAGGAGAATCAACTACTTTTAAGCGCTGATTGGTTGTTGGTTGTTTAAGTTGTTGGTGTCGGATGAGGGCTTCGAAATCAGGCATGGAATTTGTGAGGCAATTGAACAATAAGCAGACCAGCCCGTCATTCGACGAGGATCTGATCTACCTAAATCGTCTACAGCCTCAAATACAGCATTGCCCGAGGCTTCTGCTTTATCAAATGCTGAAAGTAAGGGTATAAATGTATCAAAAACGTACAAACCAAAATTTTTTAGAGCTGCTTTGGCTTGTTGCGCTGCTTTTTGCTGTCTAAAATCAACTTTTACTATTACTACTGCATGGTTAACTTTTAAGTTGCTTAATAAATTAGCTAGTTCAACAGTTAATTCTACTGATCTTGCTTTTGCAGTTGTAGGTAAGATAACTAAATCTGAACCATACGCTAAGTGTTTAAGTTCTTCTTGATCACTGCTAGCTTGGCCATCAGTTATTACAATTTCTGATGATCTTGATGCTTTAGCAGCTGAGCTGACGGGGAAAACTGGAAATGGAAGATTGCCTCTTGATGCGTATGCTAAAGCAGATCTATTCTTGTCGGCATCGACTATGCAAACTTTTTTACCTTCAGAATGCCAAACACTAGCAAGGTGAATACTTGTGCAGGTCTTGGCCACACCCCCTTTTTGTCCGCAAACGGTAATGAACAATTTTTTATTTTTATTTCTCTTACTTTGGAGAATAATTTCTTAATGTCAAGAGAAATTGATTTTTAATGCTTTAAATCTTATTTTTTGAAATATTTTAAAGAAGTTAATATTTTTAGATAACCTTATAAAGTTCCCTATTTAAATTGGCTAGTGAAGAAAAGGATTGGATTAGGTACGTGGTCTTGGGGGAATAAACTTTTCTGGAATTATCAATCTACAAATGACGATGATTTACGTGAAACATATAATGAAGCGTTACGAAGAGGTTTCGATCTAATTGATACTGCAGATTCTTACGGTACTGGCAATCTTCAGGGTAGAAGTGAATTGTTGATAGGAAAATTTTTACTAAATACTCCTTCAGCAAAGAAAAAAAGAATTCAAGTAGCAACCAAACTTGCACCTTATCCCTGGAGAATAGGTAAAAGAGGTTTTAATAAACCTTTTTTGAAAAGTTTAGAAAGACTTAATAACAAATTAGATATAGTGCAATTACATTGGTCAACAGCAAAATACAACCCTTGGCAAGAATTAGAGCTCTTGAATAATCTTTGCGATTTAAAAGATGAAGGCTTTGATTTCCAAATAGGCTTATCAAATATAGGCCCTAAAAGATTAACAAAATTAATTAATTTCTTGTCAAAAAGAGATCAGAGCCTAAAGAGTGTTCAGATACAGTTTTCTTTGCTTGCTCCCGATTTAGTAAAACAATATCAGGTAAAAAAAATTTGCGAAGAAAATAATATTGATTTCTTTGCTTATAGTCCTTTGTCGTTTGGAATACTTTGTATTGATCCAGATAAAGAAGAGAATAAAGAAAAAAGTTTTATTCGCAATGCATTATTTGAAAACTATAAAAAACCAACATATGAATTGCGGAGGTGTTTAAAAAGAATTGCAAATCAAAGATCAGTTTCCCAAGCGCAAGTTGCAATTAATTGGTGTTGTTATCAAGGAGCTATTCCACTCGTGGGAATGCGAAAAAAATCTCAAGTTATAGATGTATCGAATGTATTCAAGTGGAATTTAAATAAAAGTGAATTTAAAGTACTTCAGGAATTTTCAAAAAAATGTTTAAAAAAAATGCCTAAAAATCCTTTTTCAAGTATTTAATTAAATTTTTAGCTAGATATTTTCTTATTTTTTTTTATTTGACAACCACTATTCCATAGTTCATTGGGAAATTTTTCGCCAGTGAATCTAATAATTTTTGGTTTGAGATTTATTATCAAGTCGTTCAGTTTTTTATTAGATTCCATTTTGCAAAATTTGATTTTTTAATAAGATAAATTAATTTAAAACTTATCTTCTCAGTATTTATACTTATAAAATTAAAAAAATTCTTTTTAATACAAGCATTTGCAGCAATATTTACACACTAGTAAATTATCTATTACAACTTATTAGTTATTTAAAAAAAGTGGAGTCCTTCCAGACTCCTCGTATCATTTGGTTGATAAGGCTGATATAACCCCATCTCCTTTAGGATCAAGCAGCAACTGGTGCTGTTTGACGGGAGAAACTAACGATTTTGTTAGCATTTGTGTTTTTGCTCTAACCGAGCCGGCTTCAGTCATCTTCCTTATGCCCCGTCGAAACCATTACAACCCCAAATAGTGGAGTTGAGCGGAATCGAACCGCTGTCCGAAACATCGGTTGAGATCACCTAGTCCAATTGGACATTTATATTCTGACAGGCAAAATGGTTATTGAATAGTTTTTTTACTAAGTTTTATCGTATATGAATGTAGTGGCATCATCTCCGGAAGGACTAGAGAAATCTTTAGCAGAAGAAATTTCACATTTAGGCGGCTTTAATATTAATACTTATAAAAGATTTATTAATTTCGAATGTGATTTTGAAACTTTTTATAGAGTTCATTTCTATTCCAGATTAGCTTTTCGTTTTTATAGAGAAATTGCAAGTTTTAATTGTTATGACAAGCAATCTTTATATGCGGGGGTTAGAGATTCATTTGATTGGTTAAATTGGCTGCACTTTGATAAAACGTTTAATGTTCAAGTGACTGGAAGAACATCTTCTTTAAGTCATACTCATTTCACTGCTCTTGAAGTAAAAAATTCTATAACTGATTTACAACAAGCAGTTTGGAATAAAAGATCAAATATTTCTCTAGCTAATCCTGATTTTATAATTCATCTGCATTTAAATAATAATAAAGCAATTCTCAGTCTTCAAAGCAGCGTTGAAAGCTTACATAAAAGAGGCTATAGACCCGCAATTGGAAATGCTCCATTAAAAGAAAATTTAGCTTCTGGATTGATAAATATGACTCAATGGAATGGCAAAGTTCCATTAATAGATTTTATGTGCGGCTCGGGAACTTTTTTAATTGAGGCAGTTAACCAATACCTTGGAGTTCCCATTAATATTGATCAAGTATATCTTTTTGAGAATTGGTTGGACTTTAGGAAAGATATTTATCTTAATGAAAAAAATAAGGCAAAAAATAAAATTATAAATTATGAAAAATTGCCAATAATAATAGGATGTGAAATTAATAAAAAGGTTTTTGAGCAGGCGAATGTAAACATATCATTAGCTGGACTAGAAAATTATATTGAGCTTATAAATAATGATTTTTTAGCACTCCAATTAAGTTGCACACCTGGGATAATCATATGTAATCCTCCATACGGCAAAAAATTAGGCAATGAAAATGAATTGATTTATTTATATGAACAAATGGGAATCTTCCTAAAGAATAATTTTTCAGGTTGGGAATTTTGGCTGCTAAGTGGAAATCCAAAACTAACAAAATATTTGAAAATGAAATCTGCATTGAAAATTCCTGTTAGTAATGGGGGAATAGATTGTAGATGGATAAAGTATTTAATAAGGTAATTTATTTCTTGCCTAAAACGGCTTTTGTAGTCTTGCCTAAACCCTCTAATGTTTGTGGAAGATATGGTCCTTTGGCTAATTTTCCTCCAAGTTTTAAACTTAAGCCTGCAAGAACTAAATCGATAAATATTATGAGTAATAAATTATATTCAATATTCCAGTTATTATATTTTGTTAGAAAAAGATAGAAAATAATATGGATGCAAATTAGTACAAATAATAGTAATGTGCTTCCAATTGCAAGAAATATTCCACCACTAATTAATCTTCTTTTTTCTCTATCCACTTCTTGAAGAGCTATTCTGACGTGTAAATCCATCACTGAACTTGCGATAGCCGAAATTCTAGAGGCTGTATTTGCAAAGTTTTTATTTTTGGGTTTTTCCATATTATTTTCTGCCGCTGTTTAGGAGAGTTCCTATTAGTAAACCAATACCAGCCGCAATAGCAATAGATAATAGTGGTTTTTTTCTTATTGGACTTTCTATTTTTGGTCTGAGTGTATTGTTCAGTTCTTCTAATAATTCTTCTAATTGACTTTCTATAGGCTCAATTTTATCTGATATTTCCCAATTGTTTTCTCTTATAGAATCAATGATTTCAAATAGTTGGCTTTTTATCCCAATTGCTGAGGTTCCACTATGGCTAGCTATCACTTCAACTAAATCATCAATACTCCCTTTTGTGGCTTCAAGGGTTTGTTGTGCAATGTTAGGCCATTTTTCTTTTATTAAGGGTATTAAACTGTCAATTTTTTCAAGTAACCATTTTTCTGAGATAACTTCTTTTTCAGGAAGATCAGAGTTATCTTTTTCTTCTTCTACTTTTTTGGGAGGATGGTAAGTCTCCATTATTTAAACTTATTTATTTTAAGATTAGACCCTATTTTCTTAATTTGGAACCCTTATCTAAAGAATTGTGCGATTTATATAGAATAAAAACATATAAAAGTTTATTTACATT
>MWOY01000177.1 GCA_002026015.1 Prochlorococcus sp. HOT208_60m_808G21
TAAGCTCCCAAACACCCTGCAAATCATTTCTATCTTTGCTAAAGGAAAAATTATGATCAATTTCAAGTTGTTTGGCAATAGTAAGTATAATCTCTGAATTTGGAGATTTAAGAAGTAAATTTAATAAATCATTTTCTGTTTCCATTTAATAAACGCTGGAGTATATAGCTAAGGATAAATACTTACCTCCATGTGCTATATTCTACCCAGAATATGTTGATTTGATGACAAAGAGCTATTGGCTAAAGAAAATTTCAATTCCAAATGCTGATTTATTTCTGGAATATATAAGGACAGTATTGCCTTGGATTAAATCTGTGGGAGGAGTAATAGTAAAAAGAGATTTAATACAAGAATCAACCTCAAATGAATGGGATGGAGGGCAGCTTGGATTAGTAATTGAATTCGAATCAAAATTTGCGGCTAAAAAAGCATTTTATTCTGAAGTATTTCAAAAATATTTGCAGTCCAGAGATTTAATGGAACTAGTTACTATAAGTACTCTTTAAAACAATCAACCAATATCGACCTCACACAAACAAGTTATAAGTATTTATTACTATTAAATTATTTATGTAATATTTATAACTTCACTAGCAATAGCATATTTTGCAAAATTTAAGTGTAAAAGTAATCCGTTAATCAAATGAACTATTCAACAGAAAAAGATGATTATTTGATGACAACTCCATATACAAAGAAAATTCAGCAAAAATTTGAAAAGGTTAAATCATTTTTAGAGCAAAATGGATTTAATCCTTCATCAGAGAGCTTAATGCAAGATATAGTAAGCTCAGAAGAATATATTGCTAAAAATGGCTTATAAAATATCAGAATATATTCAGAGACCTTAAATAATAAAAACCGCCTATTAAAAAAGGTAATAATATTCCAATAAATAAAAATATGGATTTCTTTGATTCGCCTTCTGATATGGGGTTAATTTCTGGTTCAATTGCAAAACCATTTTGTCTACCACCGCTTTCGGTTGTATAACCTTTTTTATTCATAAGAAAAATAATCTATGCAGATTATCTCATGTAAAAAGTTATTTAAAAAAATTTTTTACATTTAGAATTAAACTAATTTTAAAATCTAATAATTGATTTCAATCTGAGATTTCAATTTGGCAGCTTTTTTTAAAAGACCTACAACTTCCTTACGGCCAGTAGCAAACTCAGCCTTGTTAATTAATTCGCTATATTTTTTTGTGATTTCTCTAGGGTTCATTTTGATTATTATCTTTTATAAATTATAAAGTTACTAAAAAAAGTTTTTGTATAAAAGATATCAAAAAATAGTTTAAGTACCATTACCTATTTAAACCAACCTTTTTTCTTTGGTTTAATCTCTTCTTTAATAACTTCTTTTTTTCTCCCAAATAATCCCTTTTTTTGGACTGTTAAATTTTCTTCAACAGGTTTAGGTTTTCTGTTAAATAAGCCTTTTTTAGGTTCTTTTTTAATTGATTCTTTTTTGTCGGAAATCTTTGTTTTTTTAGGATTTAATTTTGAATTTTTGGGTATGCTTTCGGCAAATAAAGTTTGATATACAAAAAAACCAAAAACAGCAAAGAATCCTAATGCCTGTACTAGAGCAGTTCCAAGATTATCAAACATTTAGGCCTCAACTTTGTATAGTGATTCTTTTTCTTTCGCATCTATACATTTTTTATCATCAGAGAGGCATTCAATTTCTGCCTTCTTCTCAGTATGAGAACTGCAGCCACCTGCATTTACATTAGGTATTGAAAACAAAGTTAGTACCCCTAAAATTAAGGCGCATGAGGTGTTAATCGGTTTCATGAGTTTTATTTTTATTATGGAAAAATAATTTCGTAATTGCGAAGATAATCTTCTCTTCTGCTGAAAGTACCCCCTTTTATATATCTATTTATAGTAATTAACTAAATCGATAATTAATATTGCTAGTAATGAAAAACCTAAAATGAAAGGTAAATAAGGATATTTGTTTAAAATTTTGTTTAGTTGATTTTTAGATGTTTGTTTTTCCTTTTTCTTTTCTCTAGGTGGTAAGCCTAACTCTTCCCTTCTCTTAGCTTCTCCCATAATTTTTAAACTATTTATAACTATTCTATATACCTAGTATTAGTAGTGTATTGTTCTAGATTTAAATTATTAACGGTTAATTTAATTTAAATTTTGGATATATTAAAAATATATAAAAAAAATTACATGATAGAAGTAGTTTGGTCAATAAATATAATGATCGCAATTCTTATTATTGGTGTTGCCTGGGTTCTTTATTACATATTTACTTATGATCAAAAATTTACTTCCTAGATAAATGTCAGATAAAGATCTAAGTAATTTTCTAAAAAAAATAGAGCAACTTAATCAAATTGCTGAGCTAATAAAAAATAATCCTAGTAAAAAGTTATCCCTTTCAAAATGCAAGAATCATGATGAAGTAATTAAATTAACCACTGAATGGGGTTTTGATATTGGTAAAAGGTGGGGAGAATATTAATTGGTTTTATTACCAGCATTATTAAAATTGCCATCAACATCTAATTTAATTCCTAAGATTAATTAGTATTTCTTGTATTGGAGTTATGAAAGAAATTGGAGAGATAAAGTCAAATATATATAAAATATCTGCTGTTACAGATAGAGGGCAAAGATTAAATAAATTAATTTCTCCTATGTATCAAGAAAAAGCTAATGAAATGGATGAATTGATTGATGCTCTTAAAGGCTTTAGTTTTGAAATATCAGAAAAATTAATGTCTGGAGAGTGGGAATTGATTTTTTCTAATGTTGAATTATTTCGAAGTTCTCCTTTCTTCCTTGCTATTGAAAAGGCATTAAATGATGAATTTAAAAGTAATCTTTTTTTTAAATTACATCAATTGCAAGTAGGATCCTTTGGCATATCAACTATTGGGAGAATTGCTCAAAAGATTGACTTTGAAAAAAAAGAATTTATATCTACTTTTGACACTACAATATTTGGGCTTACAACGATTCCTATCCTAGGTTGGTTCAAACTATTGCCTACTTTTGGTGGAAGAGTAATAACCCTAGCAAGTGATTTAGTTTTAAAAAATAATTTACTTGATATGAACTTACAAAAGACAAAAGTTTCCAAAGTTGATGGACTTAATAAGATTCCTTTATTTAGTGAATTACTTATGGATAGATGGTATCCAGTTAAAGAGGTATGGAATAAGTTACCTTGGAATAAAGAATCGCCAAATTGCCAGGTTTCAATTATATACTTAGACGATGAAATGAGA
>MWOY01000178.1 GCA_002026015.1 Prochlorococcus sp. HOT208_60m_808G21
TTAATTTGAATTATAAAAAGGTGGTTATGAATCTAAGGCGACTTCGATAGCTGCTATTAAGTTTTCATCAAACGGTTTTACACTTGGTTTGAATCTTGCAATTACTTTACTATCTTTTCCTATAAGAAACTTCTCGAAATTCCATTCAACATCTCCTTCAGGTTCAACTTTGTTGAGGGTTGTGTACGGTTCTGTGGTGTTGCCTTTGGCATGAACTTTTTCATGGATTTCAAACTCAACACCATATTTTGTTGTGCAAAAATCTTTTATCTCTGAAAGAGAGTCAGGTTCTTGTTTTCCGAAATCATTACAAGGGAATGCAAGTATTCTTAGGCCTTTGCTTGAATATAAATCATGTAGTTTTTGAAGATCCTCATACTGAGCAGTATTTCCGCAATAACTAGCTACATTAACAACTAAAATTACTTCCCCTGAATATTCACCTAGTTTTATGGATGATCCGTCTGCGGAAATAACAGTAGTATTTTGTACGTCAACTTGCATGTCTAAAAAAAATCACCCTTTGAAGATAACATTGTATATACATTATTGTGTTTAATTTATATGGGTGTTTTGGTTATTTCTTTTATAAGTTTTAATTTTTCATTTATTTAACCCTTTATAATTAATATTATTAATCAGTTTAAATTTGGACCCTTTAGACCCACTTACTGAAATTATTAATTCCGGCCAAGGCTTTTCACCTGCAATTGCTTTAGAAAGAATTATTTGGGCAATGATTGGAATCTTTTTTTTAGGAGCAATTTCAAAATCAATAACTAATAAGATGCGAAGTCAAAATTGGTTTGGAAGAAATTTTTTATTTAGTTATCCTAAAGATAAAAAAATTACAAATGATTCATCTCCACAACCTTCTAGTGATGACGAATAAGTTTTATATATGAAAGAATCAATTTTTTCTAAAAAGAGAATTTTATTGCTTGGTAGTGGCGAGCTTGGAAAAGAATTAGTAATAGAATCTAAAAGATTAGGATTAGAAGTTATTGCAATTGATCGATATGAAAAAGCACCTGCAATGCAAGTTGCTGATTATTCAAGAGTAATTGATATGGGAAATAAAAATATTTTAAAAAACGTTATAAAAGAATTTAAGCCTGACTATGTTGTCCCAGAAATAGAGGCACTTTCAATTGAAGCCCTAAAAGAACTCGAGGATGAGGGATTCAATATTGTTCCCAACGCTAGAACTGTAGAGATTACTATGAATAGAGATAAAATTAGAAACTTAGCTTCTAGAGATTTAAAAATTAAAACTGCAAAATTTGATTATATTTTTGAATTTGATGATTTAGAAAAAAAAGCAAATGAAATTGGATTCCCACTTTTACTTAAGCCTTTAATGAGCTCTTCAGGAAAAGGGCAGAGTTTGGTTGAAACAAAAAATGATTTACAAAATGCTTGGAAACAGGCACAAGCAAATTCAAGAGGAAAGGTTAAAGGTGTAATTATTGAAGAGTTTATTAATTTTGATTTTGAGTTTACACTTTTAACTGTAAGAAAAGAAAATGGTGAAAATATTTTTTGTTTACCAAGATCGGAAGAGCG
>MWOY01000179.1 GCA_002026015.1 Prochlorococcus sp. HOT208_60m_808G21
AGATTCCTGTAAACAGTTGTCAGTCCCATAGCTTTTCCGCTTTCAATCAATTGTCTATGCAACTCTTGACCGCTCAGTTCATCCTCGCATTTATTAAGTTCTTCAAGAAGTTGTTCTTGTCTTTTGGTAATGTCAGACTTAGTTACCATTGTTTCCAAAATCTTTTTTTGCCTTGTATTTTTGATCATACCGAATCTTTCGAATAATGTCTTTTATTAATAACAACTGGTGGTTGGTTCCATTAATAATAACTATATTTTCTGGGATCTTATGCCCAGCGATGGGAACTGTATTAATCACCCATAAGAGATTATTACAAGTTAATTTAATCTCTCATTGTGTTTTACCTGGACTTGCTCTCGCATTAGCGCTTGGAATTCACCCTTCAATTGGTGGTGTTATAAGTGGTCTTTTAGGCTCGGTAATTGCGGAAAGTTTAACCAATAGAAAAAGTGAAAATTATGAAGCAGTTATGAATACTATTCTTGCTGGAATGCTTGGGTTTGGAGTCCTTATAATCCCTTTGCTTGGAATAAGGATCGATTTGGAGGCAGTATTATTTGGCGATTTATTGACAGCAAATTTTGGAGATTTACTTAGAACAATAATTGCTTTTTTAGTATTTATACTTTTAATGACTTTTGGATATGAAAAGGTTGTTTATGTGGGATTGGATCCAGAAGGTGCATCCGCGAGTGGTATAAACGTTTCTTTATTAAATCTTGCTTTGAGTTTTACAACGGCATTAGTAATTGTTAGTTCAATGTCAGCAGTGGGAGTGATTCTTGTTATTGCTCTTCTTTCTACTCCAACTCTGTTAGGGCTAAATAAGGCTCATAGTTTAAGAATTGCAATGATGAGGTCTTCATTTTTTGGATTATGCATCTCACTTCTGGGCTTTATTCTCTCTATAGTCTTTAATTTGTCGCCTGGACCTGCAATTAGTGTTATTTGTGTCGCATCTCTTTTGATTCCTAAACTTCGCAAATAATTAAATCTTAAATGTCCAATCAGAGTTTAATGCTTGAGCTTCTGGATTGTTTTTTAAAGCTACTTCCATAGCCTCTTTTTTATTATTAGCTATAACAACTTCATCAAATTCCTTTCCATTTTTTTTGAGACTTACTTTGAAACGCATAAAAATTTTTATTTAATTAAAAGTTAACCACTATGCAACTATATTTAAATACTTTTAAAAGTTAATTGATGAAATAGAAACTTTAGTTATTTTGAAGTTTTTCTACTACAGATTCTTTTTCAATCTTAGCTACATCCTGTAATCCATTAGCATCAAACCAAGGAGCGTTTTCCCAATTAAATCCTTCCCCAAACGTATTATCAGGAGCAGCTACGTACCAGTGACATGATGAATCGGGAACATCTACAGCACATTTTGACCAGTCAGCTTCCCACTGTGGAACTTGTACCCACATCACAGATGCTAATAAAAAAGAAAATATAAAATTCATAATTATCGGTTAGCAAAATTTTGAAAGATTTTTTTCACATTCTTTCTTTCTTTTCCTCCAGTAATTCTCAAGTATTTTATATTTATGCTTATTTTTAAATTGACTTAAATGAATATTATTCTGATCTAGAACTGAAGTATTTTTGATTTTCATTACTCAAGCTGTTTATGTAGAACATATTTAAGACACTTTATAGAATTTTTGAAGTGAATTTATACTTAATTTTTGTCTTACTTTTGTGTAGGTAAGTATTTTTCAGGATTATTTTCAATATAAGTTAGCGAATATTTGACAACACCTACGATTACTGAAAAAAGAGCAATTGCAGAAATAATAAAAATGATTTTTTTGTAAATGCTTTTCATGAATTTTTTATATTTTTGATTATTTTTTTTTCCCTCGTCCAATTTTTCTGAAAGATTTAAATAATTAGTAATTTATACTGTAGCCTTTTAAATTACCTACGGAGTAGATTAAATACATCAGAAACTCCTCACACACTTTTTTCTGATAACTTTGAAAGTACTCGGCCGCAAAGTTTGAGTACTTTTTGTATTTTTTTGAGATGTGACAGTTAAAATAGAGGTCTATCAAGCATTACATATTTTAAATTTAAGTGTGATATTAGATTTGTGTGTAGGAGGAATTGATTTATTTCAGTGGAAACAAGGAAACACTTGATATAAATCAATTTTAAAAGACCTTTCTTTGAGAGGTCTTTTTTTTTTGGGGATTATTAGAAATAAATATTAAATTCAGAATATAAAAACAAATATGCTTTCTTCCAAAATAATTAGGTCGTCTTTACAAATTAGTAATTTAATTCGTTAGTTTATAGTTTGTTAAATTCTTCTGTTAATGCAAATACTTTTTTTAACAATTTTAATTTGTTCAAG
>MWOY01000180.1 GCA_002026015.1 Prochlorococcus sp. HOT208_60m_808G21
TGCCTTAATAATGGCAAATTTATTAGATTTTCTCTGAAAAGATGATCATAAATTTTATATATTTATTGTTATTTAGTTTTGTTTTTTTCTGGTTTTATATAAATATTAAAAAAAGTGGCGTTAAATGGATAATCAAAGGTCTATTGCAAATTGGAATATTGGTATTATTCATTGGCGGGTTTTTCAAAATATTTTTCACCTTACCCCCTAATTTATTTATACAAATATTTTTTCTTATTATTTATACATGGTGCACTGTTGGAATAAATGTAAATTTCATGATCCCTTTGATTAGTTTGATTGACCAAAAAATAGTAAAAAAATAAAACTAAAATATGCCTTAATTCTCAGTACAAAAATAAATCTATTTCCTTAATCTGCAATATTAAAATTTATGGGATTTATTTTTTCCCTTTTGAAAGTCTTTTCCTTGTATACCTAGTCTTTAATGCCAAGTCTGTCATTATATATATTCCAAATAAAAGAATGATTATTCCAATAAAGTATTTCATTATTTTTTATGTAATTACTATGTTTGAGATTTATTCATGATTCCAACTAATTTTAATATCTATTTCTTGAGATAAATTTCTTGTAACTGGACATTCTTTGGAAGCTTTTTTCAAAAAATCAATAGTTTCATTAGAAGTGCTCTCTGGTATGAAAATATCTATTATTAGTTCTTTTATCTTCCTTTCGCCATTTTGTGTCATTACTTTTTCAATATTTAAAAATATACCTTTCAAATCAAATCCTTTCGATTTGGCTTTGATTGCCATGATGGTTAGAAGGCAAGTACCTAGAGATGTTGCTAATAAATCAGTTGGGGAAAAACTTTCACCTTTACCGCAGTGATCTAAAGGTGCATCAGTTCTAATAAGACTTCCAGATTGTAGATGAATAGCCTCACAGTTTAAATTTCCTAAATAAGAACATTTAACTTTAGTCATTTTAAAAAAATTAAATTAGGAAAATATTATTGATAAAAAATTATGGAACATAACAAGATTATTGATGAGAAATTTTTATTTGCATATTAATGGAGTATTAAGGAAATTCATCATTCAAGTTTTGAAATCAGTTTTTATATCCATATTCCTCTAAGCAATACTCAATTAATTCAATTGATTTATTAAGAGTTCTTTTATTTTTATTTTCTAGATCGAAACATTCATTTAAAACACGTATAGATTCATTTAAGAATGATTCTTCTTTATTTTTTATATCTTTAACTTGATTTATATAAATTAATTTTTTAATCCCAACTAGGGAAAATATGATTATTGATATTGTAAAAATTGCTATTTTGAATTTATTCATAAAATTAGTTATTACAAATATTTTAATTTACTTAATATCTGAAAACTTTACATAGCTTATAGAACTAAGTAATTACATATGTAGCTGCTGTTATTGTTATGGCAGTAATTGAAATGAAGATGTATGGAACAACCTTTAAAGGTATATATAGATTATTTTTAGACATAACTAGAACCTTTATATAAATAATTACATTCCCTTTACACTTTATAAGTCTTCAAATATACAAATTAATTTTCTTTGTATAAATTCAATCCTTTTAAAGATTAACAAATTTATATTCATTGAATTTTCATTAAATAAAGTATCTCTAAATCTTGTCTTGAGTCCGATATTTTTCTTTTTAAAAAGATTAATTCTTCTTGGCTCATTTTTGATTCTTTTATCATCAATTCTGCTTGTTCAATAGCATGTTGTATATTTCTAATTTTAATTTCTCTTATTGAGGGATCATCTTTACATGCTTTTTTAGTATTTGCATCTAACATATGTACGAAAAAATCACCTTGAATATAATCTAATTTAAAACTTCATTATGCTACAACCGCAAATTTAATTAAAATAAATTATTATCAAATTAAGAACTTTAACCTTAGCTAACCCTCTCTTCAATTGATCGAGTGGGTTTTTTTTATGGTGTAATATACTCCTAGCATTTACTATTAATTTGGAAGATTCAAAACTTAATCCTGAGGAAAATAATTCAATTAAATCGTCCCCCAATTTGAATGAAGACAATAAAGATCTTAATGAGGGGAATAAAAAAGAAGAAAATGTTAAGGCATTTACAGAATTTCTTGAGAAAGCAAGTAATCAAGATTCTTCAGAAGAAAAAGTAAAACTTGATTCTGAGGAACAAAAACTAAAAATTGACAAATCACTTTTCAAAAGATTTCTTAATAATGGATTTGATGGCATTTCAACTAATCCAAACTATAAAATGTTGGCATTA
>MWOY01000181.1 GCA_002026015.1 Prochlorococcus sp. HOT208_60m_808G21
ATAATGGTAAACCTACGAAATGGGAGGTTTTATTTTGTTTATGCCAACCTAGGTAATCAATAAGAACCTTATCAGGTTCTTTTCTAAGCTTTTTAATTTCTTTTTTGAAATACTTATCAGAAAGTATCTTTTTGAACCATTTAATACCTTTTCTATGAAGTAGATATTTCATTCTCGAGTTTTTTCTTGATTTTCTATCACCATAATCTCTTTGAATAGCCACAATGCTTTGTATTAATTCATAAACATCAGGTTCTTCAACATATCCAAGTGGATCTGCAATTCTGGCAAAGGTCTCCTCATTATTATGTGTGCGACCCATACCACCTCCAACATAGAAGTTGCATCCTTCTAAGTTTCCATCTTTAGAAGTAAAAGCAACTATTCCTATGTCATTGGTAAGAAGCTCAACAGAATTGTCCCCAGGAACTGTAACAGCACATTTGAATTTTC
>MWOY01000182.1 GCA_002026015.1 Prochlorococcus sp. HOT208_60m_808G21
ACTTTAATAATTATTTTTCAAACCTCTGTGCAAAATAGATATCTAATGGCTTCTGATATTAGAGATGGAGAAACAATTTTTAGAAATGTTTGTGCAGGCTGCCATGTAAGAGGTGGATCAGTAGTTCTTAAAGGATCCAAATCATTAAAACTTTCCGACCTTGAAAAAAGAGGAATAGCAGATGTAAATTCAATAACAATTATTGCCAATGAAGGGATTGGTTTTATGAAGGGTTATAAAAATAAATTGAAGGATGGAGAGGATAAGGTTCTTGCGCAATGGATTATTCAAAATGCAGAAAAGGGTTGGGAGTAAATGAAAAGCGTACTTCTTGCATCTTTTTTATTTCTATTAGCTGAATTTTCTTTTGCTGAGGAATTAACTAATTACACAATTACATCTGATTCTCAAATAAATACTTTAGAAGGTGATTTTGAAGCTAAGGGAAATGTAGTCATTAAGAGTAATAGTGGTAATTTTGAGGCTTATTCAGACAAGCTTTCTTTTGACAAGGATGATAAATCTCTAAAACTTATTGGTAATGTTTATGTTAAAAATTTAGAGTCTGAGGGAATTGCAA
>MWOY01000183.1 GCA_002026015.1 Prochlorococcus sp. HOT208_60m_808G21
TCAACTTCAACAACATTTATTCTGACTTGCCTTGTCCTATCACCTATAGTTTTTTGAATGCCAGATCTTAATTCTTCAATACCACTTCCTTGTCTTCCAACTATAACTCCTGGTCTTGCTGTTTTTAATTCAAGTTCCAGTTGGTCAGCTTTTCTTGCTATTAAGACATCGCTAATTCCTGCTGCTCCATATTTTTTTTGTATGAAGGTACGAATTTTAAAATCTTCTTGGAGAAGAATTGGATATGTTTTAGAAGTAGCAAACCATTTAGAGCGATGCTCTTGTGTAATTCCTAATCTTAGTCCAGAAGGATGTATTTTATGTCCCATTAGTTTTGTACCTCCGCATTAGTTTGAGTAGGAGCAGACTCTACAGAAATACTGATGTGGCAAGTCTGTTTTTTAATTGAAAAAGCTCGACCTTGAGCTCTGGGTCTATACCTTTTCATTACTGGACCACTATTAGCCCAAGCAGAGGAAATAACTAGGGTAGATGGATCCATTCCAAGGTTATGTTCTGCATTAGCAACAGCAGATCTTAGAACTTTAGTAATGGGGTCTGTTCATCTGTAAGGCATAAATTCCAACATAATCAGAGCATCTCTGTA
>MWOY01000184.1 GCA_002026015.1 Prochlorococcus sp. HOT208_60m_808G21
ACTTTAAAAATTAATCGATTCCTATTCTTGCATAAATCATTATTTATATAGTTATTGTTTGCGAAAATGTTATATCTTGTTTTTTATATTTGATTGAATCTTTTTTATTTCTTATAAATTTTACCTTTAGTTAAAGAGTAAAAGAAGCGAGATTGATAACTCCCTACATTGCTAAACCAATTAATAAACCATATTGGTTTTTTACTTTTTGTTAATCCAGAGATAGTAGCTAACGCAAACATTCCTAAAAGCGCTCCCACAAGTAATATGTTTTTCCCCTCGCTTATTCCTGCTCCAAAAGCAACCAGAATTGAATCACTTATTAAAAGGCTAATAATTAATGCAGGAGTAAAAGTTCTCCAGCGTGTACCTCCTAAACCTATTGAATAACTTAGAAAATCGAAAAGTCCTGTCATAAGTAAACCTGTCATTAAAAAGAAATTTTCTTCAAGTTGATTTTGATTGAAACTTTCAATACGTTTCATTGCTTTTACTCCAACTATCTTTTTAACAGGTAATCTGCCATACCTTCTAGCTATGAAAAAAGCAATTTGACAACATATAAAGTCAGCTAGAACAATTGTCAAATAGCCACTCTTAAAACCTAAAGCTCCCCCTGCAATAACTGAGAAGATAGAACTTGGTAATGCTGGTATTATTATGCTAATGCCCCTAGCGAACCAAATTATTCCTGGTCCCCAAATCCCTGCTGCTTGTACAACAGATTGTATTGACTCTTTATTGGGATTGAGGAAATTAGTTAAAATCCCAACTATTCCAAATATTAATACTACGATTAAAAAAATTTT
>MWOY01000185.1 GCA_002026015.1 Prochlorococcus sp. HOT208_60m_808G21
TATGTAGACAAGAAAAAATTATGACTTCACTTACTATAATTTACTACCAGTTAAATAAGCTTTTCGCTAATGCATAAAAAGAGATATGTTTTGGTCCTTTGATCAAGGTTGAGAAAGTAAAAAAGAAAAAAGATTCTGCAAACGAAGAGACTGTTTGTTTAGCAAATGGGCTAGAAGTCTCTAAATTTGAAAATTTTAAAAAAAGTAGCCAATTTCTTAAGGAACCACTTGCTACAGAATTAGTCAATGAAAGTGATCATTTTACTAATGATGCAGTTCAGTTATTAAAATTTCATGGTAGTTATCAACAAGATAACAGGGAAAATAGAAGACCTGGTAAAAGTAAAGATTGGCAAATGATGCTTAGGTTAAGAAATCCGGGCGGTGAAGTCCCTGGGAAATTATTTTTAGCATTAGATGAATTATCTGACAAACTTGGTAATGGAACACTTAGGGCCACTACAAGACAAGCCTTTCAAATGCATGGGATCAGAAAGGAGAACCTAAAGGAAGTAATTCAAACAATAGTAAATTCAATGGGCTCTACATTAGCTGCATGTGGAGACATAAATAGAAACGTTATGGCACCCGCGGCTCCATTCGATTCGCCAGACTATAGTATTGCAAGAGCATTGGCAAAAAAAGTTGCAGATCTTCTTACCCCAATTGCTGGCCAAGGCACTTTTTTAGAGCTTTGGGCTGATGGAGATTTAGAGTACACCATAAAGCCTGATGAAGATATTGAAGCAATTAGGAAGCTCCAATTCAAAGATAATGTTTTTAGTGGAATAAAAGATGAGCCTCTCTATGGTTCAAC
>MWOY01000186.1 GCA_002026015.1 Prochlorococcus sp. HOT208_60m_808G21
CTGCTGCCACAGGGCATGTAGGTCTTAGTGGTTGGTGGTTGTTTGGTTTAGTAATGTTATGGACCCCAGCTCATTTTTGGGCACTTGCAATTTTGTTGAAGGATGATTATGCATCTGTTGGTATTCCTATGCTCCCTTCTGTTAAAGGATAGGTTTTTACTGCTAAAGCGATTTCTCGTTATGGATGGGCAACAGTTTTAATGAGTATTATGGGAGTCTTCGCTTTACCTGAAGGGGGTCTTTTATACGGAATTATGTTATTGCCATTTAATGGAAGACTTTTGCAATTAATAAATGAGTTAAAGAAATCTCCTGATGATCTTTCAAGAGCAAAGTCTCTCTTTAGGTGGTCTATTCTCTATATGTTTGGCATTTGTCTTTTGTTATTAATTTCAAGAACCCAACTATCCGTAGAGTTTGAGCAGCAATCTATGCAAATATTTTTATCTA
>MWOY01000019.1 GCA_002026015.1 Prochlorococcus sp. HOT208_60m_808G21
CTCTTTCACTTGATAATAAAGGGGTACCTAGACTTGGAAATCCGGTTGCGAGAGGAAATCATGAAGTCTTAGTGAAAGTAAAATTACCAACTCGTATAACCGACGCAGAAAGAGAGCTCTTAGAGGGTTTAGCTTCTCAATATTCAGATAAAAATATTAATTCCAGTAGTGGACTGTTTAGTAAATTATTTGGTAAAGAATCTTAATGACTTCCTTAAAGCATTTGGATCTTAAATCTGTTCCATGTCCTTTAAATGTTGT
Organism: Prochlorococcus sp. HOT208_60m_808G21; assembly: GCA_002026015.1. Taxonomy (GTDB): domain Bacteria; phylum Cyanobacteriota; class Cyanobacteriia; order PCC-6307; family Cyanobiaceae; genus Prochlorococcus_A. The sequence goes on from MWOY01000019.1 coordinate 262, forward strand.
CAAAATTAAATTGGCTTTAGAGAAGTTATCCAAAAACGAACAACTTATTGTTGAACTAGATAAAGGTGAACCAGAAGAAATGGTATTAAACAATTTAAAAGAGATGGGATGTTTGTTTAAACAAATCAAAGAAAATGAAAAATTTATAAAAATACAAATATTGAATGAAAACTAATAGTAAATATTTAGGTTTAGTTACGAAAAAATTTAATGATTTTTTTTTAGTTGATTTAAAAAATCAAGAAAACTCTGGAAATAGCCAGAAATTTTTATGTAAGGTTAAGAAGTCTATAAATTTCAAGGATCAATTAATTTATGTTGGAGACGAAGTAGCAATTGAAAAAATTGATTTTAAAAGTAAACGCGCAGTAATAACAAGTCTAAAAAAAAGAAAAAATCTTTTAGTTAGACCTTCAGTTGCAAATATTTCTAACATATACGTGACTTTTTCTGTTGAAGAACCAGAGTTAAATTTATCTCAAGTTAATAGGTTTTTGATATCAGCAGAATCAATGGGAGTTGAAGTCTCATTAGTTTTGACAAAGTGTGATTTAATTTCTGATAAAAGAAAATCATACCTTCTTGATAAATTTGAGAAATGGGGTTACCAAGTAATAACTTTAAATTTACAGAAATCTGGATGCTTTAAAAATTTATTAGCCGAATTAAAGCAAAAAAAATGTTCAATTTTTATGGGTCCATCAGGAGTTGGCAAAACTACTTTGCTAAATATGATTATTCCAGGTCTTCAAAATAGTACTTCTCCAGTTTCAAATAAAATTAAGAGAGGAAAAAATACTACTCGAAATGTTGAGTTATTTTCTTTGTCGAATCAAAGTTACATTGTTGATACTCCTGGTTTTAATATGCAACCTTTAGAGGTTGATATAAAGTTGTTACCAAATCTTTATTCAGAAATATATAAACAGGTAATCGAAGAAGGAATTAAGTGTAAATTTCGTAACTGCTTACATTTAAACGATGAGGGATGTAATTTAAATAAGTCCTTCGAAAGATATTCTTTTTATAAAGAAATGATTGAGTCTTCTAAGAGTCACTATTATCAAAACCAGGAAGATTAAGATTTAATCCACCAGTCAAATCATTCATCCTTTCTTTCATAGTTGTAGTTGATAATTCATGAGCTTTTTGAATAGCTTGTAGAATACTTTGCTCTATTTGTTCTTTATTTGCATTTAAGATATTTTCTTGTACTTCTACCTTTAAAGGAAGTTGGTTTCCACTTATCCAAACTTTTATCATCTCATCATCACTTTTGCCTTCAATCTCCATATTTTCAAGTTCATCTTGTAATTTTTGAGCATCTTGCTGAATTTGTTTAGCTTTTTTAAAAGCTTCTGTAAGTTGTCCAAAGTTAGGAAGTCCAAAACCCGCCATTTTGTAAAAACGTTTCTTTAGTTAGGATAGTCAAAACCAATCATTCTTACTTCCGGTTGCAAATAAATCCCTTTGTTTTGTAGTACTTTTTGTTGAATTACTGTTATTAATTCATAAATATCTTTTGAACTTGCTGAAGAAATGTTAATTATAAAATTTGAATGTATTGTAGAAATTGCGGCACCGCCAATTTTAAATCCTTTTAAACCCATATCATCAATTAATTTTGCTGCAAAATTATTTTCAGGATTTTTAAAAACACTACCAAAACTTGGTTGATCATATGGTTGTGTTTTTGTTTTTAATTTAAGGTTATTTTTGGTTGTTTGAATTAGTTGTTCTTGATTCCCGTTAGGTTCAAAATGTAGTCTTGCACTAATAATTATCAAATCATTTTTTTGAAAAGAGCTAAATCTATATTCAAAATTAATATCTTTTTTTTCAATTTCAAGTTTTTCATGAGTTTTATTATTTATAACTTTTACGGAAATAAGATTTTTTGCTAGCGATAAATTACCTGTGCCTGCATTCATGTAAATTGCTCCTCCTAATGTTCCTGGAATTCCGACAGCCCATTCCCCTCCTTGTAATCCATTTTTAGCAAGAGAATTAGATAATGTTGGGAGCATTACACCTGCTTCCGCTTCAACAATTCCTGAATATGGATCTACCTTTAATGATTTCAATTTTTTTGTACATACAACTAAGCCTTTTATAAAAATATTATTTATTAAAATATTTGATCCTGCGCCAATTATTTGACATCTTTGATTGTTTAAATTAGCCCATTTCATTAGATATGAAAGTTCTTCAATGCTTCTTGGCTCAGCAAAATATTCAGCTACTCCTCCCACTTTTATAGTTGTATAACTACTTAAATTACAGTTTTCAGAAAAAATTTTTTTATTCATAAATTAGTTATTTTAAATGTTTTTTTCATTTAAAATTGACCAGAAATTATGACAATCACCAGCCCCCATATTCAAAATTAAATCTCCTTCTTGAGTTAATTCGTAAAAATTCTTTTTAAATTCATAATAATTATTTATGTGACAAACATTTTTGTTTTTTTTATAAATCAGATCAGTGATTATTTTCGAAGTAATTTTATCTTCGTTTTTTTCTCCTGCGCCAAAAATACTGGTTACATAAATAACATCTGCTTTTGATAATTCTTCAGCGAATTCTTTAGTAAATTGCTTTACTCGAGAGTATCTATGTGGTTGAAATATTGCTAATAATCTAGTTTTTTGATTTTCATAATTATTTTTTTGCTGAATAAATAATCTTCCTAATTTGATCGTTTCTTTTATTTCGTTTGGGTGATGCGCATAATCATCATATAAACTTCTTTCATTTATTTTGCCTCTGAATTCAAACCTTTTTTTTGGTAGTTTCAGATATTTTATGTTTTTCTTAATTTCTTCAAAATCTACTCCTAACATTCTTGAAGCTGCTATTGCGGCAGTTATATTAGATAGATTGTGTAATCCTGGAATTGTAATATTTAAATTACTAATAAAATTTCCATTTTCATAATATTTTCCAATTGTATGCTTTGAATTAATTTCAGTCGGGATTATTGCATAAGCTACGTTTTTAGTCGTAGTGTTAGACCACTTGCAATCAGAATAAAAATTATTTCTTGAGGTTTCACAATCAAAATTAAGTAATAATCTTTTAGAGTTCGTAGCGAAACTTTTAAAAGAAGATATTACTTCATCTAAATTAGAAAAGTGATCGCAATGATCAAAATCAATGTTATTGATTATTCCGATATCAGATTTATATTTGTTAATTGTTCCATCAGATTCATCAACTTCAGCTACGAGGTATTTTGTATTTTCTAAATGACAATTGGAGTTGTAGATAGGAATTATTCCTCCAGTTATTGAAGAAGAATTATTTGTACATAACTCAAGTATTGTAGAAAGAAATGTACTTGTTGATGTTTTTCCGTGGCTGCCTGCAACCGCCAATGCAGTGTAAGTTTGCATTAGCATTGCAAGTATATCTGAACGATGTTTTATTGATAAATTTTTTTCTCTGCAGTACGAAAATTCTTCATTTTCTGGCTTGATCGCTGAGCTTACAACAAAATTAATCAAATTGTTGGTAAATTTTGAAATAACAAATTCGATATTTTGTCGAACTTGAGAAGTAAAGATTACTGCACCTAATTTTTCTAATTTATGAGTTTCATCGTTTGTTACTAAATCAGATCCTGAAACTGAACAGCCTTTTTTAAGTAAACCCATTGCTAATGCTGACATCCCAATACCCCCAATCCCAATA
>MWOY01000187.1 GCA_002026015.1 Prochlorococcus sp. HOT208_60m_808G21
GGTGTAGGTGAAAGAACTAGAGAAGGGAATGATTTATATGAAGAATTTAAAGAATCGGGAGTTATCAATGCAGATGATTTAACTCAATCAAAAGTTGCTTTGTGTTTTGGACAAATGAATGAGCCGCCTGGTGCAAGAATGAGAGTAGGCTTATCAGCACTTACAATGGCTGAACATTTTAGAGATGTGAATAAACAAGACGTCCTACTTTTTGTTGATAACATTTTTAGATTCGTTCAAGCTGGTTCTGAAGTATCTGCATTACTTGGAAGAATGCCTTCAGCTGTTGGATACCAACCGACTCTGGGAACTGATGTTGGTGAATTGCAAGAAAGAATTACATCTACATTAGAAGGGTCAATAACATCTATCCAGGCTGTTTACGTGCCTGCTGATGACCTAACAGACCCTGCTCCAGCACCAACTTTTGCCCACTTGGATGCTACCACCGTGCTTGCTAGGGCTCTTGCAGCCAAGGTTATTTATCCTGCAGTTGATCCATTAGACTCAACGAGCACTATGCTACAACCATCAGTTGTTGGCGATGAGCATTACAAAACAGCAAGAGCTGTCCAATCAACTTTACAAAGATATAAAGAACTTCAAGATATAATCGCAATTCTTGGTTTAGATGAGCTTT
>MWOY01000188.1 GCA_002026015.1 Prochlorococcus sp. HOT208_60m_808G21
TACTCCTTGGGGTAAACCAGCTCTTGGATTAAAGACACGTAAAAAGAACAAACCAAGTAATAAATTAGTTGTTCGAAGACGCCGTCGCATTTCTAAGAGGAGTAGAGGAGGAAGAGACTCTTGATTACTTCATTTATTATTTCAATTTCTATTACATAACCATGGGACGTTCACTAAAAAAAGGACCTTTTATAGCAGATAGCCTGCTCAAGAAGGTAGAAAAACAAAATACCGATAATGACAAGTCTGTTATCAAAACTTGGTCAAGATCCTCTACGATTTTACCTTTAATGATCGGTCACACAATCGCTGTTCATAATGGCAAGACTCACATTCCAGTATTTATTACTGAACAAATGATTGGTCATAAACTAGGTGAATTTGCTCCTACACGCACTTACCGAGGTCATATAAGAGATAAGAAAGGAGCAAAATCATGACAAAAAACACCTGAAACAACAAAAACAGCAATTGCTCATGGGAATTATATTCGTGGATCAGCTTCTAAAGTTAG
>MWOY01000189.1 GCA_002026015.1 Prochlorococcus sp. HOT208_60m_808G21
CTCTCCTGGAGCAAGTTGTAGTAAATGAATATCACCAGCTGGGATTTCTAAAAAAGATATTAATGGTTTAATAATGAGAAAACTAAAGAATATTGAAATAAGTATTGAGTAAATTGAGTTTAGTATCCTTTGACGAAGCTCCTCTAAATGATCACTAAAAGTCATCGAATCTGATAATTTTTTTTCACTTTGACCTGTACCTTCCATTATTATTTGATAAAGATTTTGTAAGAAAAAGGTTTAAAATTAATATTGTCAAAGCCTAAATTATTTTTCGATAAACTTTATTATTTGCCTAATTTAGGATTAGTGGGATCTGGTAATAAGAAAGGAGGGGCATCATTCAAAGATGACTCACCATAAGTTTCATATTCTCTATATCCACCCATTTTCCCATTTGTTTTCATTAGAGCGCTTACGAAGGCAAGTAACAAGAAAACAGTAGGAGCTCCAATTATTAATGCAGCACCAAATAGATATCCAACAATAAATTCTGGAAAACTATGATTTCCTAAAAATTCATGAGTGCCCAAAAGAAAATCAAACATTTAGCTTTAAAATTTTTTTTTATTATAAACTAAAT
>MWOY01000190.1 GCA_002026015.1 Prochlorococcus sp. HOT208_60m_808G21
CGAAAATACTACCACCTCATGGGTAGATTCGTTAAATGGGTTCGGCCACCCGCACAGTTTAAGTATGGTTTAATTACCGCTTTGCAGATTATGTTGTTGATGATACGGATGGAGAAACTCTCTTTCCATTTTTTATGACGCAAAGCGTCTCATTCATGATCCTCCATTAATCTATGGCAGCTGTTTCACTTACAGTCTCTACAGTAAAACCACTGGGAGATAGAATATTTATTAAAGTTTCCGCATCTGAGGAAAAAAACTGCTGGGGGCATCCTTTTGCCTGATTCAGCTAAAGAAAAACCACAGGTTGCTTTGTGTTTTGGACAAATGAATGAGCCGCCTGGTGCAAGAATGAGAGTAGGCTTATCAGCACTTACAATGGCTGAACATTTTAGAGATGTGAATAAACAAGACGTCCTACTTTTTGTTGATAACATTTTTAGATTCGTTCAAGCTGG
>MWOY01000191.1 GCA_002026015.1 Prochlorococcus sp. HOT208_60m_808G21
TGAAAAGCAATCTTGTCCAAAAAAAAGAATCAAATTAAGTTACTAATATACTTAAATCATTATTAGCAATCCAAATCACTATCTAATTTAAAATAGACAAATTCCATAGAGAAAAATATAAGTATCCATAATTCTTTATTACTAGGTATAATCAACAAATAAATAACGGTTTCACAAGAATTAAATGTTCTGGTCGATAGTTGAAAATGAGTTGAATATCCATATGACACCTGTCTATGAAAGACAAGTCGCTATTCACTATTAAAAAATAAGTCTTTGAAATGTCAGATATTAATATAGGCTTACTTGTAGAAAATCAAAATTTATCAGAATTTCAAATTACTGAAAATTTTTCTTGTGTAAGATTCTTAGACCACAATAAAGAAAGATTTGAACTTGAATTTAACCTTGAAAAAGG
>MWOY01000192.1 GCA_002026015.1 Prochlorococcus sp. HOT208_60m_808G21
AAATGTTTATTAGTAAATTCTGGATCTAGTGCAAATTTGGTAGCAATATCAGCCCTTACTTCTTATAAATTAAAGGATAAAAAGATTAATCAAGGAGATGAAGTAATTACAGTTGCTGCCGGTTTCCCAACTACAGTTGCCCCAATATTGCAAATTGGCGCTAAACCGGTATTTATAGATGCAGACTTAATAACAGGTAACGCGAATTGCGATCAATTTGAAAAAGCATACAAAAAGGGCAAAACAAAAGCTGTGATGATGGCTCATGCTCTTGGTAATCCATTTAATCTTTCTAAAACTTTAGAATTTTGCAGAAAATATGATCTTTGGCTTATTGAAGATAATTGTGATGCCCTTGGTTGTAGTTATTCAATGCCTAAACATTTAGCAAAAAAACTTGGATTCAGTGAAAATAGTCCTGGATTGGATGATGGACCGAATAATATTATACGATGGACAGGAACTTGGGGCGATATAAGTACTCAAAGTTTTTATCCCCCTCATCACTTAACAATGGGTGAAGGTGGCGCAGTAAATATTGTAAATAGTCAAAAATTGGCGGTAATAGCTGAGAGTTTTAGGGATTGGGGAAGAGATTGTTGGTGTCCAAGCGGTGTTGATAATACATGTCAAAAAAGATTTGATTGGAAGCTTGGGGATCTTCCGAAAGGTTATGATCACAAATATACTTACAGCCATTTAGGTTTTAATTTGAAACCTTTAGATATACAAGCTGCGATTGGAAGAATACAGCTAAAAAAGTTACCTAAATTTATAAAAAAAAGGAAGGAAAATTGGAATTACTTAAGACAAGGGTTAATAAAATCAGAAGAATTTTTAGAATTCGCTTTACCTACACATGCTACTAATTGGGATTCTGAGGCAGGATTTTCATGGGATCAAACAAATTGTAAATCAGATTGTTCATGGTTTGGGTTCAAAATTTCAATTAAAGAAAATGCCCCCTTTACTAGAACAGATTTAGCAAAGGAATTAGACCATAATAAGATAGGCAATAGAATGTTGTTTGGTGGTAACTTAATTAGACAACCTGCCTTTATAGAGATTAAAAAAGCTAATCCAAATGCCTATAGAGTATCATCAGAAACTTTAATATCAGATGAAATTATGAACAAAACACTTTTCCTTGGAACCTATCCAGGCTTGACTAAACCTATGATGGATTTTGAAATAGAAACTATCAATAATTTCATTGCCAAATTTTAGTTATCGATAAAAAAACTTATTTTGTTTTTGAAAGAGTGATTTGCAAAATAGTTAATTTAATAACTAAATTTTTCTAAAATTATCTTATTTAGAAGTAATATTTATATTTTTTTGGAGATTAATTTTTAAAACCTTTTAAAAAATTTTATTAATTTTTGATTTAAATGATTCATAGAATAAATGCCTTCGCTTACTTCGGAATATCATTTAGTTTGCTTTTTATAATTTAAAAGTTGATTGAATTTTTCTTAATTTGAAAATAATTCATAGGTTAATCTTTTTATTAATATTGATTTTTTAATCATCTTTCTATAAGATTTTTATGAAAATATATGTTTGATTTAAGATTAATTCATTGATTTTTCGAGTATTAATTAATATCAAAATAATTAAAGAAGTTTATTGTTAAATTTATTGTTTGTCTCTTCAACGCTAGTATCATTAAATTGAAACTAAATAATAATTTTCAATTGGGTCTAAATAATCACTTGTCTAAAATATCAAATGTACTTGTAATTGGTTGTGGTGGAGCTGGCTTGAGGGCAGCTGTTGCAGTAAAAGAGGCAGGACTTGATGTTTGTATTTTGGGTAAAAGACCAAAAACAGATGCTCATACAGTTTTGGCAGCAGGTGGAATCAATGCAGCATTAGGAAATTTAGATTCTGAAGATTCTTGGGAACAGCATTTTATTGATACATATTTAGAGGGGTATAGTTTAGGCGATCCTCTTAAAATAGAAATAATGGCAAAGGAAGCTCCTTTATTGGTTAAGGAGATAGATGATTGGGGCGCAAATTTAGCAAAACTAAAAAATGGAAAACTCGATCAAAGATTCTTTGGTGCGCACAAGTATAGAAGAACTTGTTATTCAGGAGATTATACAGGTCTTTCAATTTTAAAAACATTATTAAGTAAGGCAGAAGAATTAAAAATTCCAATTTTTGATTCGCAGTATGTTACTGAACTTTTAATACGAGATGAAATATGTTTTGGTGCTATGTCTTTTAATATTTTTACCTCGGAAAGAACAGTTTATTTTGCAGATGCAGTGATATTATGTACTGGTGGCCATACAAGGATATGGAAGAAGAGTTCATCTAGAAAAAATGAAAATACTGGTGATGGATATTATTTAGGAATTAAGGCGGGTTGTGCATTAATAGATATGGAAATGATGCAGTTTCATCCTTCTGGGATGTTATTCCCTGAAGAGATAGCAGGCACACTTGTAACTGAGGCTGTTAGAGGAGAAGGAGGAAAACTATTTAATAATAAGGGTGAGAGGTTTATGGAAAAATATGATAAAAAAAGGATGGAGCTTTCAACTAGAGATAAAGTTGCCTTTGCTAACTATAAAGAAATATTGGAAGGTAGAGGAACTAAAAATGGAGGAGTTTATCTTGATATAAGTCATAAAAGTAAAGAATTCATAATTGAAAAATTACCAAGTATTTATAGACAATTTTTGGATGCTCAAATGCTTGATATCTCAAAAGAACCTATGGAAGTTGCTCCTACTGCTCATTATTCTATGGGAGGTATTTTAGTTAATCCTAATGATCTCTCCACTTCTGTTGAGGGCTTATTTGCTGCAGGCGAAGTTGCGGGTGGACTTCATGGGGCAAATCGTCTTGGCGGCAATTCACTTGCTGAAATACTAATTTTTGGAAAGCGTGCCGGAGTAACTAGTGCTGAATATTCTAAAAATATTAAATATCAGCTTAGATCTTCCTCAGTAGTGAGCGATGCGCATGAAAATATAAATAAATTCATCAAAAGTGGAGATGAATTGGTAAGACCATTACAAAATCAATTGCGTTCAATAATGTGGGAATATTGTGGTGTTACCAAAGATGAAAATAAACTTAAAGAGGGTTTAAATAAAATTATTGATTTGAAGAATAAATTAAATTATTTAGATGTAAGAATAGATAAATACAATTGCGATGATCTAGTACAAACATTTGATTTCCAATCTTCTTTAATAAGTGCAGAAGCTACAATTTTATCTGCTATAGAGAGGAATGAGAGTAGAGGAGCACATCAAAGAAGTGATTTTAGAGATACTAAGAAGTCTTGTGAATTTAACTGTTTAGTTAAATTCAATTCACAGAGTAATCAGTTAAAGGTCATTAAAAAGCCTCTTAAACCATTAAATGAAAAATTGCAAAAATTGGTTTTAAAATCAAGAAGAGTAATTAACATTAAAAACAAATTATTGGAATAATAAATAACCTTTATCTTAAGATTACCAACCCTAATTAAGTCTTTTGAATATTTAAATAATAATACTTTTTGGAAAAAAATATTTCATGCTTTAAGATTGTTTTTTTATAAAAAGATATTTAGTTTAAATTTTGAGAATTTATAGTTTAATTTGATTAGACTTAAATCATCTTATAAAACTCCTTATTCTGCAAAATTTAATTAATAAACTAAAAAATTTAAAAAATTGTGTGAAGCAATTCAAAACAAAATCCTTTTAATCATGCAAAATATATAAAATAATTTAGAAAGTTTAAATATTCATGAAATATAAATCTAAAAATTTAGCAATTGCATCTATTAATAAATCTCATTTATATAAATTAGGCCTTAGTTTGAATAAATTTAACCAGTTGTACAAATTCTACTCTGGATTCCCAATCTTTAAAAGGATAAATTCTTTTTCTGATGATAATATTTTAAGAGAACACCACATATGGCAAACATTTTTTAAACTAAGGAAATTTATATTTCTTGAAAATAAAAACCAAATAAGTGATTATTTAGCATCTAAATCCAGTGAAAATTTTGATTTATGGCTTAGTAAACAAGTTGATAAAGATGATATAGAGATACTAATTTCTGAAGGCTTTTATTCATCAAAAAGTGGTTTGAAAGTAAGGAATAGAGGGGGTACTTATATCATTGAAAGACCATGTGCGCATATTCTATGGCAAAAGAATATACTTGAAAAAACTGGAAATAAGTTTGGACATATTCCAAGAATGCCAACGGCCTCGGTAATAAACTCTGAACTTGAAAGTTATGAGACCGCAAATAAAATAGTTGTTGCAAGTAATTTTGCAAAAAGAACTTTTGAAGAGTATGGTTTAAAAGAAAAAGTAGTTGTTATTCCTTACGAAGCTGGTTTAATCAGTGGAAATAATATTGATAATGATTTATTAAGAACTTTAAAAATAAGAAATAATTTGAAAAAAAAATTAAAAATTCTATTTGTAGGAAATGCCTCGCTTAGAAAGGGTATTAATGTTTTAATTGAAGCTTGTTCTAAGTTGGATATACCTTACGAACTTAATTTAGTTGGCTCTATAGATAAATTTGGGTGGAAAATAATCTCTTCCTACAAGAATTTAAAATATAAATATTTAGGTACTTTAAAAAAAGAAAAATTATCTGATTGTTATTTGAATTCAAATATTCTTGTACTGCCAAGTATAGAAGATGGATATGGAATGGTTGTTCCAGAGGCAATGAGCTATGGGACAATACCTTTTGTCAGCTTAAATGCTGGGTCTTCGGATCTTGTAGAAAATGGAATTAATGGTTTTTTGTTTAATTGTAATAATGCTGATGAATTAGCGAAAAAGATTATAAATTATTACTCGATGGAAATTGAGAATAAAATGAAAATATTTGATAGTTGCATTCATAACATTAGTCAAAAAAGTTGGGATGATTATGCTTTAGATTTTCTGCGTTTAATAAATTATTTATAAATTCATATTCGGGTAAGATTATATTTATCTGATTCTTATTTTTTGGTGTATTAATGTCTTTTTGCATCTTTAAATATTTTTATAATTTTTTCTGCAGAATTCTTAAGGGAATAATTATTTTGATATGTTTTTAAGGCATTCATTTGCATATTTTTAAAACTTGTTTTATCTTTCTTTATTAGTGAAGCGTTTTTTAGTGAATTAAAAATTGAGTTAGGACTTGTGCCACTAATTATTGCAGAACCACTTGCATTTAAATCTTTAGAAAGATCACAATCTCTTGAGATTATTATAGGTACTCCTAGAGCCAAACTTTCAATTGCAGAAATGCAAAAATTTTCTTGAAATGAAGGAATTATGCTAAAATCAGCATTTGATAAATAAAGATATTTCTCATCATTTTGGATATATTTAATCAATTCAATTTCTTTATTAAGTTTTAATTTATTGATTAATTGTTTTAAATTTTCACTATATTTTGATTCGTCAAATCCTATCATTTTAACTTTTACAAATATATTATCTTTTAAGCAAAGCTTTATTGCTTTTACCAATGAAGATAAATTTTTCTTTGATGAAAACCTTCCTAAATAAATAATATTAAGTAAATCCCTATTTTTATTGAAATTTTTTTTATATTTTTTTGTATTAATCTCTAATCCATAAGGAACTAATATATTATTATTATTTTTTGAATTAAAAATATCACAAGATTTTATAAGTTCATTTTTTGAAGTAAAACAAATACGTTTTGCATTTCTTAGAACTGATTTTTCGTAAACAAACCATATTATATATTTTAAAAAACTTCTAATATTTTTCTTCTTCATGAAATAAGGATCAAGCATCCCATGAGGATATATTAAATAAGGAGTTTTGTACAAAATATTTATTAAAAATCCAAGCAAAACATGAAATTGCCAATGTCCATGAATAATTATTAAATCATATTTTGAGAAACTACTTCTAAGAGAAAAAATTGAAAAAAGTGCCTCTAAACTAAATTTATAATTTGTTATTGATCTAAATGTATATATTTCATCAAATGCTGTAGAAAATTTTTTATCATCTTCAAAAGTTATTATTGAAGTATCAATTCCTTTTTTTTTTAATATTGGAGATAAATAATATATACCATTTTGAGGACCCCCAGCTTTTTTTGAAATTGAGGAGATAATTCTTAAGATTCGCATTATCGATAAAAGCTTTTTTATTTAAATTTTAACTTAATTTAAGTTTTTATCTGAAAATTTGTCTAATTTAATAATGTGAGATCTAAATTTATTATATGTATTATATACTATTTTTATTTTTCGTTGAAGGTTCAATAAGGAAATATATTTTTTCA
>MWOY01000193.1 GCA_002026015.1 Prochlorococcus sp. HOT208_60m_808G21
GGGATTCCCCTTCCTTTTATGAGCTATGGTCGAACCTCATTGGTGACTAATTTTATATCTATTGGATTTGTTTTATCTATATTGAAACGTTCTAGATCACTCAGAAGTTGATGAAATCACAAATAACTATAAAAAAAATACAAGAGCTTTTGATTAAAGGATTTCAAACCATATATGTGGATGATGATACATCCAGAAGAATGTGGTGGGCTTCTTTAGAAGTTATTCAAAAAGATTTCCTATCTCAGAATTATAATAAGGGGGGCATGTGGGTTGCATCGCCTTTGCCAGCTTTTAATGATAAAAAATTTTTAAATCAACTACATGGATGGCTTTGGTCTCCTGAGGGGTTTCCATACTTTCAAAATGAGAATGCAGGTTTTTTACCAGTCAATAATTCAGAAAAGATAAGAAAAGATTTTGATTTAGTTAGTAATTATAAAGTCTTAAATCTTTGTCAAGAAGATGGTTATGAACCTTTTTTGATGATAATCACACCAAATTTTCAATGCGTATTATCAATTGTAGGAGACAAAGATAAGAAAATTCTATTAATGAGGTGTGATGAAGAAAGCCTAAAACTTGCAATCGAATTAATGCATGCAAAGTTACATCAAGAAAATTATGAGGAAGGAGTAAAATTTCGTAAAGCAATTAATAATTTAGGTAACCTTAATATTAACAATCAATTTGAAAAATTATTTTGGCCAATATTATCGGCAAAATTAGCAAATATTTCGCCAAATCATAACATACAGAATTCTGTGAAAAATGATGAAAAAAATGTGCAAATAACTGAAGCAAAATTATTACGTGCAATTTCTCATGAAGTAAGAACTCCTTTGGCAACAATAAGAACCCTAATAAGTTCAACTTTAAAAAAATATAAAATGGATGAATCAATGCGAAATCGTTTAATTCAAATAGATAACGAGTGTAATGAACAAATTGATAGGTTTGGTTTAATCTTTAATGCAGCAGAATTAGTTAGTAATGAAGAGCCATCATTGAATAACTTGGCGAAAATTAATTTAGCCGAAATTTTCAAAAAGCTTGCTCCTTTGTGGAATAAACAATTAAATCGACGTGGTATTTCTTTGAAGATAGATATCCCCAAACAACTTCCACAAATTTTGAGTGATTCTGAAAAATTAGAATTAATGTTAAGAGGATTAATTGATAAAAATACTAGAGGATTAAAAGAAGGTAGTACTTTGATTTTAGAATTAAGACCAGCTGGTCAAAAACTCAAACTTCAACTCAAAGTACAAAAATTAGATAACAATCAAAAAGAAATTCTTAAAAAAGAAAACGGTTCTGATATTGGCCCTGTTTTAAATTGGAATCCTCAAACTGGAAGTTTACAACTTAGTCAAAATGCCACTCAAAAGTTGTTAGCTAGTTTAGGAGGGCATGTCACACAAAGACGTGATGCAGGTTTGACAGTTTTTTTCCCGATTTCAGATGCAAAATAAAATGAGGATTATGTTATGCATATATTAAATAATGTAGAAAATTTACTATTAATTTTGAATTTTGCAAAATATGAATGCTAATTTCTTATTATAAATAACTCAAAATTTAGGATGACTGAAACTTTAGTTGGTCAATTTCCAAAGCATATAGGAAGTACCGGGGGTTTATTAAACTCAGCAGAAACCGAAGAAAAATATGCAATTGTTTGGAAAAGTTCAAAGGAACAAGCATTTGAATTGCCCACAGGTGGAGCGGCTATTATGCATGAAGGAGATAATTTAATGTACTTTGCAAGAAAGGAACAATGCCTTGCATTAGGGACACAATTGAGAGCCTTCAAACCAAGAATTGAAGATTTTAAAATCTACCGAATTTTCCCAGGTGGTGATATTGAATTTTTACACCCAAAGGATGGAGTTTTCCCTGAAAAAGTAAATGAAGGCAGAGAAAAAGTAGGTCATAATCCTAGAAGAATAGGTGAGAATCCCAATCCAGCTGGTTTGAAATTTACAACTAAGAATACTTTTGATTAACTTCCTTAAAGTTGATATAAAAGAAGAAAATAATTATAATTTGGGCTGACAACATTAATATGATCAGCTCACAAAAAGATTGTTTTTTAAAGGCTTACAAAGAAGGTAAAAATTTCATACCTATCGTTGAAACTTGGCCGGCAGATTTAGAGACTCCATTATCGACTTGGTTAAAATTATCTTCAAAAGATTCTCATGGGGTTTTTCTTGAATCTGTTGAAGGTGGGGAGAATTTGGGTAGGTGGAGCATAGTAGCTACTAAACCTCTTTGGGAAGCCGTTTGTTATGGAGAAGAAATAATTAAAACTTGGAATAATGGCAAAACTGAAATACATAAAGGTGATCCTTTTGATATTTTAAGAAGTTGGACAAAGGAATACAAGTCAACCATGATTGATGACTTACCATCAATAGGACAGTTATATGGCTCTTGGGGTTATGAATTAATAAATCGAATAGAACCAAGCGTTCCAATTAATGAAATACCAGAAAACAATATCCCTTATGGTTCCTGGATGTTTTTTGATCAGTTAGTTGTTTTTGATCAAATAAAAAGATGTATTACTGCAGTAGTTTATGCAGATATAACTTCTTCAAAAGAGTCCTCAATTGAAGAGTTGTATCTAAACTCAATTTCTAAAATTCAGAGAACTAGAAATTTAATGCGAGTTCCTCTAAAAGAAAATGAGTTTTTAGATTGGAGTGAAAATGAGAATTTGAATTTAGATCTAGAAAGTAATTGGGAGAAAAAAGATTTTGAGGATGCAGTTCTTTCTGCAAAAGAATACATAAGAAAGGGAGATATTTTCCAAATAGTGATAAGTCAGAGATTCAAAACTCAAGTCAATAATGATCCCTTTAATTTATATAGAAGTTTAAGGATGGTTAATCCATCACCATACATGTCATTTTTTGATTTCGGCTCATGGTATCTGATAGGTTCAAGTCCTGAAGTAATGGTTAAAGCAGAAAAAAATAAAAATAGTCAGATTGTTGCAAGCTTAAGACCAATAGCTGGTACGAGACCTAGAGGTATTGATTATCAACAAGACTTGGAATTAGAAAAGGAATTATTAAAAGATCCAAAAGAGATAGCTGAGCATGTAATGCTAATTGATCTTGGGAGAAACGATCTTGGAAGAGTTTGCGAAATTGGTACTGTCAAGGTCAAGGATTTAATGGTTATTGAGAAATATTCACATGTTATGCATATAGTCAGTCAAGTTGAAGGAATCTTAAAAAACGATGCTGACGTATGGGATTTGCTCAAAGCATCCTTTCCCGCTGGGACAGTAACTGGCGCCCCAAAAATAAGAGCTATGCAATTGATTAAGCACTTTGAAAAAGATGCTAGAGGACCTTATGCTGGTGTATACGGATCTATTGATATTAATGGCGCATTAAATACAGCAATTACGATAAGAACTATGATAGTTAAACCTTCAATAGATGGGAAATATGATGTTTCAGTGCAAGCAGGAGCTGGAATAGTTGCTGATTCTTTTCCCGCAAATGAGTATCAAGAGACGCTAAATAAAGCAAAGGGGATACTAAAAGCATTAGCCTGTTTGGATAAATAAATGGGTCAAAATAATCTTTATAAGGGCTTTGAGGTGGAACTTTTTACAGGTTCTTTAGATTCTCATATTGGTGTTTCGGATGAAATTGAGAAAGAATTTGCTGATTTTGTAAAAGAGCCAGATAACAGAAATGTTGAATACATAACAAAACCTGAAAAAGACTACTGTTCTTTGTACGAGAAATTAATAATTCCAAGAAAAAAGTTAAGAAAGTGGCTAAATACTAAAAATTTAACAATAATTCCTTCATCCACTCTTTGTTTTAAACACGATATTCAATTTCAAAGATCTGATATTGATAACGTTTATCATCAATTTATCCAAGACAATTATGGAATATCTATTGCGACTTCAAGTGTCCATATAAACATCGGAATAGATGATCTAGATAAACTTTTTACAGCTATAAGACTGATAAGATCTGAGGCTGCTCTGTATCTATCATTAAGTGCTAGTTCACCTTTTTTAAATAATAAAATTACGAATAATCACTCTCAGAGATGGATCCAGTTTCCTAAAACACCAACTAGGGTACCTTTTTTTGAAAATCATAATTCTTATATCGCTTGGATAAAGGAAAATATATCTAATAAAAATATGCAAAATATTAGGCATTTTTGGTCTTCAATCCGACCAAATGGTCCTCAAAGACCCTTAATTCTTGATCGTTTGGAATTAAGAATTTGTGATTTTGTCCATGATATTAATCTACTTTTAGGGATAACGGCCATGATAGAACTAAGGATTCTAAATCTTTTTGAAAATATAAACACTTTAGATCCCATGAATGCAAGTATTTTTTCTATGAATGAGTTGTCAGAAATATGTGATCAAAATGAAATTAATGCTGCTAAAGATAGTTTGAATTCAGAGTTAATTCACTGGCAAGATGGCAAAAAAATTATTTGTAGAGAATGGATTCAAAACTTATTATCAGATTTATCATCCACAGCAGAAAATTTTGGTATGAAACGTCTTTTAGATCCTGTATATGAAGTGCTTGAAGAAGGCAATCAATCTATGAAATGGATAAATCAATATGAAAAAGGTCTTTCTATTGAGCAGATAATGAAAATTTCTATCGAAGATATGATTAGGAACGAAGCTTAGAATGTTTGATTATTTAAATAAAGTTTGATCTTAACATTTTTACTTGTGACATAATGATTATATGGAATCTTTTAGACAGATAAAAAATAATAACGTGGATCTGATAAGTAACAACGATCCACTTGATAAAAATCGTCTTTTAATTGAAGATCTATGGGAATCTGTGCTCAGAGAAGAATGCCCAGATGATCAAGCAGAGAGATTAATACAGCTTAAAGAATTAAGTTATTCAAAACAAATTGATGGTAGTAGTTCAAAAACTTTTAAAAATGAAATAGTTGATATTGTAAATTCTATGGATTTAGCAGAATCCATAGCAGCTGCAAGGGCGTTTTCATTGTATTTCCAACTCGTGAATATTTTGGAACAAAGAGTTGAGGAAGATAGATATATCCAAAGCTTTACCAATAAGGATGTTCAAAAATCGCCTGACAATCTTGATCCTTTTGCCCCAGCATTGGCTAGGCAAAATGCTCCAGTAACTTTTAGAGAATTATTTTATAGGCTGAGGAAATTAAATGTGCCCCCAGGTAAATTAGAAGAGTTGTTGCAGGAAATGGATATTCGTTTAGTTTTTACTGCACATCCAACGGAGATAGTAAGACATACGATTAGACATAAGCAAACAAGAGTAGCAAATTTGTTAAAAAAAATACAGATTGAGCATTTTCTAACAAAAGAAGAAAAAAGTACTCTAAAAAACCAATTAAAGGAGGAAGTAAGACTTTGGTGGAGAACAGATGAATTGCATCAATTTAAGCCTTCAGTTTTAGACGAAGTTGATTATGCCTTGCATTATTTTCAACAAGTCTTATTTAATGCGATGCCTCAACTGAGGGGCAGAATCGCAGAAGCACTCACCGAAAATTATCCAGATGTTCAGATGCCTTCTGAATCTTTTTGTAACTTTGGTTCTTGGGTAGGCTCTGATAGGGACGGCAATCCATCGGTTACTCCTGAAATAACATGGAGAACTGCGTGCTACCAAAGGCAATTGATGTTGGAAAGATATATTACTGCGACGTCTAATCTTAGAGATCAATTAAGTGTCTCGATGCAATGGAGTCAAGTCAGTTCCTCTCTATTAGAGTCACTAGAAACTGACAGGGTTAAGTTTCCTGAAATATATGAAGCTAGAGCTACAAGGTATAGATCAGAACCCTACAGATTGAAATTAAGTTATATTTTAGAAAAATTAAGATTAACTCAAGAAAGAAATAATTTATTAGCTAATAGTGGGTGGAAATTTGACTTAGAGGGAGAAATTGATAACAAAAATTTAGATAAAGTTGAAAACTTATATTACAAATCTGTAAACGAATTTACTTATGATCTAGAACTCATTAAAAATAGCTTGATTAGTACAGATTTAACTTGCGAGTCTGTAAACACCCTACTAACTCAGGTTCATATTTTTGGATTTTCTCTAGCAAGTTTAGATATTCGTCAAGAGAGTACAAGACATAGTGACGCTATACAAGAGCTTACAAATTATCTTGATTTAACTGTTCAATATGACCAGATGTCTGAGGAAGAGAAAATTAAATGGCTCATTGACGAATTAAATACAAAAAGGCCTTTAATTCCAGCTGATGTTAACTGGACAAAAACCACAGAAGAAACCTTTTCAGTTTTTAAAATGGTTAAGAGACTACAGCAAGAATTTGGAAGTCGCATTTGTCATTCTTATGTAATTTCAATGAGTCATAGTGCGTCTGATTTGCTTGAAGTTCTCTTACTTGCAAAAGAAATGGGACTTCTTGATCAAAATTCACAAAAATCAAAATTATTAGTTGTTCCTCTTTTTGAAACTGTGGAAGACCTTAAAAGAGCACCAGAAGTAATGGAAAAGTTGTTTAAATTAGATTTCTATAGATCATTATTGCCAAAAGTAGGAGAATCTTTTAAACCTCTGCAAGAATTAATGCTTGGATATTCTGATAGCAATAAAGATTCAGGGTTTGTTTCTAGTAATTGGGAAATTCATAGAGCCCAAATAGCTCTTCAAAATCTTTCAAGTAGAAATAACATATTGCTAAGACTTTTTCATGGAAGAGGTGGTTCTGTAGGGAGAGGTGGAGGACCAGCCTATCAGGCAATTTTGGCTCAACCAAGCGGCACTTTAAAAGGACGAATAAAA
>MWOY01000194.1 GCA_002026015.1 Prochlorococcus sp. HOT208_60m_808G21
ATTTCTGTTAACTATAGAGTAGTCAAAAATATGGATGATAATAATTTAAAAAAAGATCGAAATTATTCAAATAATCCCGATAATAAAGATGACTGGGATAATGGTAATAATGATTGGTAGAAAAATAGATTATTTAAATAAAAAATGATTTTTTAATTTATAATGTGAAAAAAAGTTTTTCTTATGGAAGAAAATTTAGACATAAATAATAATGCTAATAATGAAAAATCTGACAACACTACTAAATCAGACTCTGAAGAAATAAAAGAACCTAGTTCAGAAAAAGATATCAATACGATTTTAAATAATGGCAATTCTCAAAGTAATACTGTTTCAAAAGTCAATTTAAAAAATGAAATTGACACTCCTGTCAACCCTATCACTAAACCAAAAAAAGAACTTCCAATTGAGAAGAAGCCTTTCCAAGAGTTTATCAACATTCATCTAATTCCTGCTCTTATAGAGGAAATTAATCTAAGAGGATTAAAAGTAAACAAAATTAATCTCACAAACACTAATAGACCTATTGCTGGAGATAAATGTTGGGTGATAAATTGTGAAATTAAAGATACATGTAACTTTTGGTTATCCTTTGAGAAAGAAGACATTAGTTCATTAAAAAGTATTTCTTTATCTAAACCAAATCAGAAACCTAGCATTATTGAATCATTCCTTATTGATGAGAAACGAATAACCCTCAAATTAATTATTTCAAGAGTATTGCAGAGATTAAATGGACAAAAATTGATAGGAGTTAATTAAAGAAAGAATAACACCAAGTTAACTTTTCCCTCGAAAATACTAATAATGGTAAATAATAGTATTAATAAAACAGTTAAAGATGTCTCAATCAACTATTGAATCTACAAATAAAAAAGAAATAAATAGAGGAAAAGCCCCAGCAAAGGAAACAATTTTGTCTCCAAGGTTTTACACAACAGACTTTGAGGCAATGGAAAATATGGATTTATCAATAAATGAGGAAGAATTAGAAGCGATATGTGAGGAATTTAGGAAAGACTACAATAGGCACCATTTTGTAAGAAATAGTGAATTTGAAGGAGCTGCTGAAAAATTAGATCCTGAGACGAGAGAACTTTTTGTTGATTTTCTGGAAGGGAGCTGTACATCAGAATTTTCAGGTTTTTTACTTTATAAGGAGCTAAGCAAAAGGATTAAAGACAAAAACCCTCTTCTTGCTGAATGTTTTGCACATATGGCCAGAGACGAAGCTAGACATGCAGGTTTCTTGAATAAATCCATGAGTGATTTTGGATTACAGTTAGATTTAGGTTTTTTAACAGCAAATAAAGACTATACCTATTTTCCACCAAGAAGTATTTTTTATGCCACTTATTTATCTGAAAAAATTGGCTATTGGAGATACATCGCAATATATAAGCATCTTGAAAAAAATCCAGATAGCAAGATTTTTCCACTATTTAATTACTTTGAGAATTGGTGTCAAGATGAAAATAGACATGGGGATTTCTTTGATGCACTGATGAAAGCACAGCCACGTACTGTTAAATCTTTAAGTCAAAAAATTACCATTGGTGGCACTACCTTTACAAACCCACTATTTGACTACTTCCACAGATTTAGATATTTTTTGAACAATCTTCCATTAACATCTAGGCTATGGTCAAGATTCTTTCTACTAGCTGTTTTTGCAACTATGTATGCAAGGGATTTGGGAATTAAAAAAGATTTCTATAGTTCATTAGGTTTAGACGCCAAAGATTACGACCAGTTTGTTATAAATAAAACGAATGAAACTGCAGCTAGAGTTTTTCCTGTAGTAATGGACGTTTATGATAAATCTTTTTATGGAAGATTAGATAAAATAGTAGAGAATAATAAGGTTCTTTCCGATATTGCAAGCAGTAGTGGAAATAAAGTATCAAAAATTTTTAAAAAATTACCTAAATATTTATCAAACGGTTACCAGTTATTAAGACTATACTTATTAAAACCTCTTGATAGCAAAGATTTCCAACCTTCGATTAGATAATCTTTTATACAGAGAAGATTTATAGACTCAAATGCTTTCGTCACAAATCAAATCAAATGAAATAGTTTTTGGTAGCTGCAATAAAGATTTATTAGAAGAAATAATTTTCTACGGTATTGGACTTGGAGCTGATTTTGTAGAAATATTTATAGAGAATACTGACAACTCAAGTGTGCTAGCTGAAGAGGATTTTATTACAAGTGTAAGTCCATCATTTGGAAAGGGTGCTGGTATTAGAATATTCAAAGAGAAAAAGGATGGATTTGTAAGTACAAATGATTTAACAAAGCATGGCTTGATGAGATCGGTAACTCAGGCTATCGAGATGTTAGACATTACAGACAACAAAAAAAGAGAAGTATTTAACGGTTTAAATAAACATAGGGACTATAGTTTGTACAAGAAAAAATGGATTAATGAAGTACCATCGATTCATGAGATAAGTGAAAAACTATTAGTCAGCACAAAGTCTCTAAAAAAAAATAATAAAATAATCACTAGAAAAGGTAGTTACTCAAGAAATCTGCAAGAAGTAATTATAGCCTCCAGCGACGGAACCTATGTCTCAGATATTAGGTTACATCAAACAGTTGGACTAAATGTGATTGCTAGTGACGCCCAATATAGATCTAGTGGAAGTAGAAGATTTGGATCATCAGGAATGCCTAATGAATTCAGATTATGGGATCACGAAAAAGCAGCTAATGAAGTGTTTGAGAGCTCTATGAACATGTTGTATGCGGATTATGTCGATGCTGGGCAAATGCCTGTTGTATTAGCTAATAAATTTGGTGGCGTTATATTCCACGAAGCCTGCGGTCATTTACTTGAAACTACTCAAATAGAAAGAGGAACAACACCATTTGAAAATAAATTGAATGAAAAAATTGCACATGAATCTGTAACAGCAATAGATGAAGGGATATCAGAAGGATCCTTTGGTTCATTATCAGTAGATGATGAAGGTATGGAACCCGAAAAATCAGTTCTTATAAAAGATGGAATTTTAAAAAAATTCATATCCGACAGGGCAGGTGAATTAAGAACTGGTCATAAAAGAACAGGAAGTGGAAGAAGACAAAATTATTCTTTTGCTGCAGCTTCAAGAATGAGAAATACTTTTATAACTAAAGGTGATTACTCCAAAGAAGATCTAATAAATAGTATTAGCGATGGTCTTTACTGCAAATCAATGGGTGGAGGCAGTGTAGGTGCCACAGGACAATTTAATTTTGCGGTAGAAGAAGGTTATCTAATTAAAAATGGTAAATTAACTAATCCAGTTAAGGGAGCAACTTTGATTGGTGAGGCTAAAGAAGTAATGCCAAAAATATCAATGTGCGGAAATGATCTTGAATTAGCACCAGGATTTTGTGGATCCATCAGTGGAAGTGTCAATGTAACTGTTGGCCAACCTCATATTAAAGTTGATTCAATTACTGTTGGTGGAAGATAGGATATGAATCCAAGAGAAATTACTACTCAAATCTCTGATGCTGCAGATTCTCTAAATCTAAAGAAATGGGATTACGGTGCAAGCTTTTCTAATGATTACTCTGTTCAAGTTGATAAAGGAGAGGCTAAACAACTTAAGGCATCACAAAAGCAAATTTTAACTTTAAGAGTTTGGAATCAATCTAATCTAGTTGGCATTACTACAACAAGTGATATCAGTGAATCTGGTATTAAAAAGGCTCTTAAACAAGCAAATATAGCTTCTGATTTCGGGAATAAGAATGAAAGTACAGAATTTTCGCCATTAGCGAAGGATCCTATTAAAGTTACTGAAATTAAAAAAAGAAGTCCTGTTGGAATAAAAAAATTACTTAATCTTTTAAGAGAAGCGGAAGTAAAACTAATAGAAAGTCATAAATCCATAAAATCTGTTCCATATAATGGTTTATCTGAGAGTTTCTTTGAGAGAGTTTATGCAAATAGTGATGGTGCTTTTCGGAGTTATACCAAAAGTCAAGCTGCCCTTTATTTATATGCAAGAGCAGAAGAAAAAAATAAGAAACCTCGTAGCTCAGGTTCTGTAAAACTTGGATATGGAGTTGAAGATATAGATATAGAGTCGTGTATTAAAGACGCTTCTAATAAAACAATTTCTCATTTAAATTATTCATCTATTGAAACTGATAAATATTTAATATGTTTTTCCCCAGAGTCTTTTTTAACGATCATTAATGCCTTTAGTTCAATGTTTAATGCTAGAAGCATTTTAGATGGAGTTAGCTTATCTAATAAAAATTCTATTGGAGAGAAGCTATCTACAGAAGCACTCAATATTTATGATGATGGTCTTCACGAAAAGAATATTTCTTCATCACCATTTGATGGAGAAGGCACTCCCACCAAAAGACTATGTTTAATTAACAAAGGGAGAATTGAAAATTTTATACATTCTGAATCAACTGCAAGAATATTTAAAACAATCCCCACTGGCCACGCTGGACTAGGATCAAAAGTTTCAGTATCTCCTGATTGGATAGTAGTTGAGAAATCAGAGGAAAACTCTGATCTAAAAACAACATTAGATCATTCTTCCTATAAGGGAGAATTTGTTTACATTGAAGAATTAAATGCAATCCATGCAGGTGTCAGAGCAAGTCAAGGTTCATTCTCTCTTCCATTTGATGGTTGGCTCTATAAAAATGGTAAAAAAATCTCAATAGACTCTGCCACTGTAGCGGGAGATATAAAATATGTGTTGAAAAATATAGTAAATATTGAATCAAGCCAGGAGGTAACAACAAGTGGGATTTCTCCACATATATGGGTAGATGAATTATCAATAACTGGTGACGCGTGAGGATTGTATTCTGGGGAACACCTGAATATTCAATTGCGAGCCTTGATATTTTTATTAAATCTAAGCACAAGGTAATTGCAGTTGTTAGCCAACCGGACAAGAAAAGATCTAGGGGAAACAAATTAAATTCCTCACCTGTTAAAAGCATTGCTGAGAAAGAATCTATAAAAATTTATACTCCAGCAAAAATCAAGGGTAATATACATTTTATAAATGAACTAAAATCACTATCTTGTGATTTATTTATTGTTATAGCTTACGGGAAAATTTTACCCAAAGAGATATTGGAAATCCCAAAATTTGGTTGTTGGAACGCACATGCTTCATTACTTCCAAGATGGCGAGGTGCTGCCCCAATCCAATGGTCCCTAATAAAAGGCGACAAATTTACTGGTGTAGGAATTATGAAAATGAATGAGGAGTTAGATACTGGCGACATATTATTGGAAGAAAAAATTAAAATCGATAATGACGATAATTTAAATACACTATCTAAAAAACTTAGTATTTTATCAGCAAAATTATTTACAGATGCTACATCACTACTCGAAGAAAATATTAACAAAAATACTAAACCTCAATTAACAAAACAAAATACCCTTGGAAGAGAAATCACTTACGCAAGAATGATTGAAAAATCAGACTTTAAAGTTGATTGGGGTAATGAGGCAAATAAAATTTCTCAAAAAATAAAAGCATTATACCCACGAGCAAATACAACTTTTAGAGGTAAGAACCTTAAAATACTTAAAATCAATGTTTTGAGTAGTGCTGAAATTAAAAATGAAAAATACCTTCTTATTAGCAATTATTCAAGACCAGGTACTATTCTTGCTGTAATAGAAAATGAAGGAATAATAATCTCAACAAAAACTGATCCGATTATTTTGTTAGAAGCAAAAATTGAAGGCAAAAACATTTCTAGCCAAAAGCGATTGATACAACAGTTAAAGCCATCGGTAGGTGAATATCTCTCAGATTAAGTTTTAGATTCTTTTTTAGAGAATCCCCAAATGAAAGCAAAAAGAATCAAAATATAAAAATAAAAGTCTGGAAGAATAGATTCTTTAATTAATGTATTTAGTAAAAGTTTAATCCCAACAATTAAAATTGCTATGTAACCTGCTTTTTCTAATCGAGAAAATATATCCAGAAGTTTTAGAAAAATCCCTGATGTAAATCTTAAGGCTAATACTCCAATTACTGCTCCAAATATAATTAATATGTATTGATCGCTTATAGCTACTGCAGTAGTGATACTGTCTATAGAAAATGCAAAATCAGTAATTGAAAGAAGCGCTACAACCCTTAAGAACCTAAAATTATTATTATTACTGTCCGTCCCATTTTCAGAGTTTTCTATATCTGAATTTAAAAAAACATTAGAGAGGAATAAGTATATTAAATAAAAACCAGCAAAAACCCTAATAAGAATAAACCTTAGAAGAACGTTAGATAATATTATGAGAATAATTCTGAATAATAAAGATATCGCTATACCAATATTTAAGGCTCTTCTCCTTAATTCTGAACTGTCGAGTGATTTAGTAAGAGAAGCTAGTGCGACAGCATTATCTGCCGATAATAATAATTCTAGAGCAATTAATATTGGTAAAAGTGTAAAGATTTCGTACCAACTGTCTACCTGATCTAGTGTGGGTATAAAGGAATTTATTGCGGCTGAATCCATCAAATATAATTCACAATCACTATAAAATCTAATATAATATACCGGATATTTGTAATCAAGATTGATAACTATAAATGAGTTTAAATACTTTAGTTAATTATATTTCGAACTCACAAATTACTTCTGAATTAATAAAAAGAATTTCAAAAAATAATGAATTAAATATTGTTGGTTCAAGTAGATATGCAAAATCAATAATATTAGATAGCATCGCAAAAAAAGAGGAAAAAAATATATTATTAATTTGTCCTAATGTAGAAATTGCCTACAAATGGATTGGTTATTTCGAAAGTATAAATGATAAAGCAGTTTTATATTATCCTCCAACAGAACATCTACCATACTCATCAATTAATAAATCCAAAGAAATTGAATTTAGTCAGCTTACTGTTTTATCCAAATTAATAAAAAAAGAGAAAAATGAGCTTAATATTGTTATATCAACTGAGAGATCACTACAACCTCATCTAATAAATAAAAACCTATTAATTGAAAACAAGTTAGATTTGCAAAAAGGGGTTCAAATCGAGATTCAAGAATTAGCAAATAAACTTACTTTGCTGGGTTATACGAAGGATAATGTAACTTCAACAGAAGGATTCTGGAGTAGAAGAGGGGAAATAATAGATATTTATCCTGTCAATAATGAGTTACCTATAAGATTAGAATTTTTTGATAATGTAATAGAAAAAATAAGAGAATATGATCCCCATACACAGAAAACATTAGAAAGTATAAATAATATTGAAATAATACAGGCTGGATTTGATTTGCTAATAAAAGATAAGTTAAATAATTTATCTAAGAACAATCTTTTTAATTCAGAAGATATAAATAAAAATAATCTTGATCGTTATTTAGGAATAATTGAAGAACAACCCTCAAACATAATAGATTTTATAAATAGGGAAACAATTCTTGTAATTGATGAATTAGAAGATTGTAAGAAATTTGCAAATAATTGGTATCTAGATTCAGAGAGTAATTTTGATAATTGTACGCATGAATTAAATGAGAACCTTAAAAATAATGACATTTATTTAGAGGCCAAACCTAATTTGCATTCAAAGTTTGACGAAATATTAAATTCACTAGGAAATTTTAATTTAATAAAATTTTATGAATTTGAATCTAAAATAAATATTGATAATAGATTTTTGTTAAACGATAAAAGATTAAATTCATACTCTAAAAATGTAGGAAAACTATCCAATGATATAAACAAGAATATAAAAAATAATGAAAAAGTATGGATATTATCAGCACAACCATTGAGAACAAGGACTTTACTTTTTGAGCACGAATGTAATGCAAACTTCCTAAACAATCCTAATGACATTGATGAAGCATATAAGTCAATTAATAATTCAACTCCTCTAATTTTAAAAAATAAGAACAATTATGAAATCGAGGGGTTTTATCTTCCGATATGGAAAGTTGTCCTAATAACAGATAAAGAATTATTTTCACAACAATTTCTTTTTAATAATGTATTCATAAGAAGAAAAAAAAGAAGTATCAATTCAAATATAAATGTAAATAAGATTAGTCCTGGTGATTTTATAGTTCATAAAAATCATGGAATAGGAAAATTTTTAAAAATAGAAAAAATAAATATAACTGGAGATTCAAGAGATTATTTAGTCATTCAGTATCAAGATGGGAAGATAAGTGTTGCCGCTGATCAACTTGGTAGTGTTAACAGATATAGATCAAGCGGAAAAATAAAGCCGAAAATAAATAAATTAGGAGGGACGGAATGGGAAAAAATAAAAGAAAAAAATAAGAAACAAATCAAAAAAGTTGCTGTCGATATTTTAAAACTTTATGCAAAGAGAGAAAAATTAAAGGGTTACATTTACCCAGAAGATGGTCCTTGGCAAGATGAATTAGAGGAATCATTCCCTTATCAACCAACACCTGACCAAATTACTGCTGTAGAAGAAATAAAATATGATATGGAAAGCGATAAGCCAATGGACAGGCTAGTTTGTGGAGATGTAGGATTTGGCAAAACAGAAGTAGCTGTTCGAGCTATTTTTAAGGCTATTACATCAGGCAAACAGGTAATTTTACTAGCACCCACAACAATCCTAGCTCAGCAACATTGGAGAACAATAAATAATAGATTTTCACCTTACCCAATAAAAGTATCATTACTCAATAGATTCAAAACCGTTAATGAAAGAAAGGAAATCTATGCTGGTTTGAAAAATAACAAAATTGATTTAGTTGTAGCAACGCACCAAATTTTAGGAAAAGAAATAGAAATTAAAAACTTAGGACTACTAGTAATTGATGAAGAACAAAGATTTGGAGTAAGGCAAAAGGAGAAAATAAAAAAAATCAAAACCAACATAGACGTTTTAACTCTCTCGGCAACTCCAATTCCGAGAACTCTTTACATGAGCTTATCTGGACTAAGACAAATGAGCTTACTAAATACTCCTCCACCATCAAGAAGATCAATAAAAACATATTTATCTGAAATAGATATGGATGTTATAAGAACTGCAATTAATCAAGAACTTGATAGGGGAGGACAAATTTTTTATGTTCTTCCAAGAATTTCTGATATAGATCAAGCTGTAAACAAATTAAAAAATATGTTCCCCAGCTTAAAATTTATTGTTGCTCATGGGCAAATGAACGAAACGGAGCTAGAAAATGCAATGATTGCTTTTAATAATGGAGAAGTAGATCTAATGATATGCACAACAATAATTGAAAGTGGATTAGACATCCCTAAAGTAAATACAATCATTATTGAAGATTCTCACAAATTTGGCCTTTCACAACTTTATCAACTTAGAGGCAGAGTTGGTAGAAGCGGTGTACAAGCACATGCTTGGTTATTTTATCCAAATATAAATAAAATTAATGAAGCTGCAAAACAAAGATTGAAAGCGATAAAAGACTTTTCGGAACTAGGTAGTGGATACCAACTTGCAATGAAAGATATGGAAATAAGAGGTGTTGGTAGTTTACTAGGAGAAGAACAAAGTGGAAAGGTTAATGCTATTGGATATGATTTATATATAGAAATGCTCCATGAGGCTATTTCAGAAATCAGCGGGCAAGAAATACCTGAAGTTAACGACACTCAAATTGATCTGCCAATAAATGCATTTATACCTGCAACATGGATATTAAATAGAGAAGAGAAGCTTGAGGCTTACAAATCTGCTACTGAATGTTCAAATAATGATGAATTAACTGAATTAGCTACAGACTGGGTAAATAGATATGGAAACTTACCCAAACCTGTTGAGTCCCTAATTATGATAATGAGACTAAAATTACTAGCTAAAAAATGTGGTTTTAATAAGATCAAGCTCAAAAAGCCAAACATCTTGATAGAGACAAAATTAAAAAATTCTACTTTTAAAATGCTTAAAAATTCTTTGGCAAGTAGTGTTCAAAATAAATTTAATTTTAATGAAGGCGAACAATTATCTACTATCACTATAAGGGGTTTAGGTGCAACTGAAATTCAAAATCAAATTAATCAACTAATATTGTGGTTCGGATCTTTTGAAAAAGAAATAAAGAATTTTGATAAAGATCTTTTTAAAAGAGAATAAATTATTAAATAATTATTTAAAATCCGCGAAACAGTTTGATTTCGGTTAGCTTTATAAAAATTTATTTATTTTATGGGTGAATA
Organism: Prochlorococcus sp. HOT208_60m_808G21; assembly: GCA_002026015.1. Classification (GTDB taxonomy): domain Bacteria; phylum Cyanobacteriota; class Cyanobacteriia; order PCC-6307; family Cyanobiaceae; genus Prochlorococcus_A. The sequence goes on from MWOY01000194.1 coordinate 10,184, forward strand.
TATAGACATAGGAATCCAAACTTCGATTTTACCCTTATCAATTATTCTTTCATCAATTGTACTAGGCATATTTGCATTATTTGGAGAAGAAACAGAAAATGACGATGATGACTCTGATTCAGGAAGTGGTGGCCTAATGCAACCTATTTGAAATTATTTATAAACAATTTGTTTTGACTTTCTCTTAGAGACTTTAAACAACCTATTAAATGAACCTACCACTAAAATAAGAGCAGTAAAAGAAGATACAAAAATAAAAATCACCAAAAATATCTCATAGAGATATGAAAAGAGTTCAATTAATAATAAAAAAGATTTATTAAATGTCGACGGTAGATTTTGTAACAGCAAATTTTTATTAGGAATTAAATAATTTATATAAACTAATAAAACACTCAAAATAAACAAAAAGAAAGATTCAGTAAATAGTCTTCTTTTAGATTTTCTTCTTAAATTTAATTTTTTTTTAAAAATATAATTATCAGTTTTAATATTCAAATTTGGGATTTTTAAATCTGCCATACATCAAAGCACAAAGAATAAATTTGAATTACTCTGAAAAGAAATTAACCTATAGTATCGTGTTTGTATTTAAGATGCTAATTGCTCTTTATTCAGGGTTTATTAGTTCTTTTTTTTCTATATTTTCTAGAGGACTATAAAAATAAATAAAAGAAGAAGAGAATAGAATTAGAGAGCAAATTGCAATAAAAGGTGGGACAAAGAAATTGAAAAATTTAAGTTTTTTATTTAATCCAAATCTTAATTTCTTAGGAATGTTAGTAGTTATATCATTTTTTTTAATCCTTACTTTTGGAGATTCATTTAACTGATCAAAACAATTTATGGTATCTGAAAGCAATGAATTACCAATCTTTAGAACCAAAGGCTTTACATTTGCTTTAGAGCTCTTGAGAACAACATTGTGATTGTGGAGATTATCTGCTTTTATATCGATTAATTTAGACTCATATATTGGAATTTCGTTTTTAATTAAAAGATTTGAATAAATATAAAAAGCATTCATAATAGGACCTAAATGTTCAATTTTGCCTTCAATAAGTGGTTTATCAACTATGGTTAATTTCCATTGAGAAATTATAGATATTTGATCTTTATTTTCATTATTGGAATAATCTGGCAATCCGATTATTTCGAGACTTACTGAAGATTGATGAAACGTCAATTTATTTTGCATCATATTAAAAATCGTATAAAAAATTCTTCAACTTTTGATAACCCTGATTTGAAATACAAAAAGATAAAAGAAGCAAAGATTTTATTATAATCCCATCATTTTCAGCTTGATTTAAAAGCTTTTTCACTCTAATACTATCTTCATTAAATCTCTCTTTAATCAACTCAATAAATCTCTTATTAAAATCATTCCAAATAATTGAATTCTCTTTAATATCTTCTTTAGATTTCAGTATCTCTCTGATATAAGGATATAAATATTTAGACATTTCAACGGTGATTTTAATTAAGGCATCAAATTCGTTTACTTTAATATTGTTGTTAACATAAGATTTTCTCAATGGATTATTATTCCTTAATTTCCAAATAGTAATTTTATTTGGCAGAACATCATTTAAATCAAGTCTATTTGATAAAGCGTAAAGGGATTGAATACCATTTAAATCAATAGTTTCTAGGATTAATAATAATAAATCAAGCTTCTCTATAGATTGTCTTGATACCTGCTTTCCCTTAGTTAAATCTGTAATTGTTCTCGATTAAGATATAGAGGAATTATAACAGAACTATTAATCCATTTTTTGAAATAAAAATGAATATAACTTATCTAGTTCTTCAATAGTTAGCATTCCATAACTCCACAATAATATTGGTAATGGAGTGTTATTTTTTATAGATAATTTTATACCAAGTTCAATAGTAGATTCATCTAAACCTAATACATTAAATAAATAAATTATCATTTCTCTAGATAAATAATTATTCATAAATTCTATTTAATACTTGAGTAAATGAGAGATTTAGTCATTTGATTAAGGACTAATTTTCTTGTAAAAAGAAATTTATTTAAAAGTAAAAATGAAAATTTCCTTATTGGAAATAAAAAAACGTTTCGATTAGCAAAAATTGATATCAACGAGTCAGTTATAAAAATAGTGACAATAATATCTAAAATTCTGCTTGAAAAATACTTAAATTTAAATAATATCAATTGCAATTTAGTAATAGTAGTATTTTTATTAAAAAGATCATAAATAGTATTAACATCTCTCCAGCAAGTATTCAGACCCTGACCACCAACAGGATGAAATGTATGAAATGCATCTCCTACAAAAACTAATTTTTTAAAATTTAAAACTGGTAGATTTATGGATAATGAAACAGGAAAAATATTAAATTCGCCAACTATTTGGTCCAACTTAAATTCATTAGGCAAGATTATTGATAAATTATCCATTAAAAAATTCTTGTCAGAATTCAACCTTTCAATTGCCTTTAATGTACTGGAAGTCCAAATTACTTGATATAAGTTTTTTTCTAAAGGTAATAATGCAAGTGGGCCTTCTTTTCTAAAAATTTCATAAGCTCGTTTTTCACAATGACCTCTAAGAGAAACTTTAAAAGTTAAACAAGACTGACTATAAGATTTTTTTATATCAACAAAATCTATGAATTTTTTATCAAGTGAGTTTGCTCCTGTTGAAAAGAATTGATAATCAAATAATATTTTTTTACGTAACAATCTCTGTGGTGTTATAAAAAAAATATTTTCATAATTGTCAATCTCTTGAAAAAATACGTTCATGAGATCCGAATGTTTAACTACCCAGCCAATATTATCGGCAGAACTTATATCATCATCTAAGTCACAAGTTGATAAATTGGTGAAAGCAGAAGTTACGCTATCTGAAATTGAAAGGGTATCAAAGCCAAATAAAAATGGTTCTAATTTTTCCCAAAGTCTGAATTTCGATAAGATTTTTCTTGTTGAGTGAGTAATTGCATAAGTTTTATCTTTATCAATTAATCTATCTTTTGTTAATAAATCAGTTAAAAAAATATTGCAATCAAATTTTGAAAGTGCAATTGAAAGTAATAAACCTGTAGGACCAGATCCAACGATTTTAAAATTGAATTTATTTATCATAATATTACATAAGCATCAGCTATCTATTCAGATAAATATAGCAAATTTCCTCAAATGCCGGTCTTAATAAATAGGGGTACTCACCAACCCATAAGTTACTTTCAGGAAGCCAAGCATCGGTCAAATAAAAATCTCTGTCAAAATTACGGTTATCAGATGTTATTAAACATCTAATACTCGAACCCACCCTAATTTGACTGTGCTTATTTTCCATAGGAAAACTTAATTTTTCCAAATAACCATCTTCATCTTCTAATTCAAGTATTAACCAAGTCCTTTTGTTTTCGATAACTTCTAATCGACCTTGCCTATTAGATTGTTCTCTTGAACTTTCAATCTTTTCTGTTTTATAAATATCTGATACATAGCCATCAAATATAGAAAAAAATTTATATTTTCTTAATTTCAAGTTTTTTCTACTTGATTCAAGAATAGGCCCCCAGATGATATATAAAAAGAAACCTACACATAGGAATAACCAGAAATTATTAGTTTGATCACCAGTCGAACTAATAATTAATGAGATAAATCCACCAATTGATGAAACTATTACTCTTTGAAGAATTTTTCTAGGATTCCCCAACGCGTACTTAAATTGACTTCCTGTACCAACTGCAGGAATAAGTTTTGAAATTTGACTTGAATTAATTGGAATTATCATTTTAAAAAATTAATTTTTCAAGTCCGTAAACTAAAGTTTCATAATTACCAATTTTTTTAATAGCCTGTAAAACTCCTGGCATATATGCCTTTCTATCAATAGTGTCATGTTTTATTGTGTAAGTTTCGCCTTGAGATCCCATAATTACTAACTGGTGAGCGAGTAATCCTGGTAATCGTACAGAATGTATATTAATTCCTGAATCTCTGAGCCCACCGCGTACACCTTTCATTGACTCAGACTCTTTTACTAAATTCTGATTAAATTTCTTTGGATATTCTTCAATCATTTCTGCAGTTTTTATACACGTCCCACTAGGAGAATCAGCTTTTTGATTATGATGCATCTCAATTAATTCAATATTGTCGTAAAACCTTGCAGCTACAGATGCTGCCTGCTGAAGAAGAACCATACCTACTGAAAAATTAGGAATTATTGCACAACCAACCGATGCTTTCTGAGCAAAAACAGACAAATCTTGTATTTGCGAAGGGCTTAGACCTGTAGTTCCTACTACTGGTGATACCCCATATGCAATAGCTGATCTGGTATTTTCATATACAGAATCAGGATGAGTAAAATCAACCAAAACAGGTTTGATTTTTTCATTTCTATAGTTTTGACTAACGGAACATAAAGTCCCTTCAAAATCATTTGAAACAAAAACATCACAATTTTTTACCTTCAATAATTCAGAAATATTTGAGCCATTGTTCTTTTCGTTTATATCGATTGCTGCGACAAGTTCACAATCTGTACAATTTAATACAGTATTAACAACTTCACTACCCATTCTGCCTAAAGCTCCGGAAACTAGTACTGGTATAGGTTTTTTAGAATTTTCAATCATTTTTTTAAAAAATTTTTTTTTAAAGGTTGTTACACGCTATTTATATTGCACACAATAACGTCTTTTCATTCGTAGGCTGGTAGAAATACTTAAAGAAAATCAATGTTTACGCAGGTCCGCTCAGCAAACCGCAGAGTATCTCCTGTTGAGGATAACAAACACAAAGTTGTAATAAAAGCAGTTTATGTTGTCCTTGAGCCACAATACCAAAATTCCTTAACGGAAGCTGCAAAGTCAATAAATAAAATGAATGGGCCAATAGGTATAGACCTTAGCGGCTATCTTATCGAAGAACTTAGGAATGATAGTAATTTTGAAGATTTTAAAGAAGATATAGCTAATGCAGATATATTCGTGGCTTCTCTAATTTTTATTGAAGACCTTGCTCAAAAAGTGGTTGATGCCGTATCTCCATTTAAAGACAAATTAAAAGCCTCAATAGTTTTCCCCTCCATGCCAGAGGTAATGAGATTAAATAAGTTAGGTTCATTTAGCATGGCCCAACTTGGTCAATCTAAAAGTATTATTGGAGACTTAATAAAAAAGAAAAAAGAATCTGATGGAGCAAGTTTCCAAGATTCAATGTTGAAGTTATTAAATACACTACCTTCAATACTTAAATATCTACCAGTAGAAAAAGCTCAAGATGCTAGAACATTTATTCTTAGTTTTCAGTACTGGTTAGGTGGTACCACTGAGAACTTAAAAAACTTCTTGTTAATGATTTCTGAAAAGTATGCTGTTTCAGAGATTATAAAAGATCAAATAGAAGAATTCAAAATTCAAGACCCAGAGACATTCCCAGATTTAGGAATTTGGCATCCTCTTGCTCCTTGCATGTTTGAAAGTCTTAAAGAATATCAAAATTGGGAAAATAATAGGAAAGATATAAATCCTAAAGATGACAAAACTCCAACAATAGGTTTAGTGCTTCAAAGGAGTCATATCGTTACGGGAGATGATGCTCATTACGTTGCTGTTATTCAAGAATTGGAATACAGAGGTGCGAGAGTACTACCTATTTTCTGTGGAGGTCTAGATTTTTCTAAACCAGTTAATGAATTTTATTATGATTCCATAAATAAGGATCAACCCATAGTAGACGGAGTTGTATCTTTAACAGGATTTGCACTAGTTGGTGGGCCAGCAAGACAAGATCATCCTAAAGCTATTGAAGCCCTAAAAAGGTTAAACAGACCCTATATGGTTGCACTTCCATTAGTCTTCCAAACCACACAAGAATGGGAAGATAGTGATCTAGGGTTACACCCAGTCCAGGTAGCACTTCAAATTGCAATTCCAGAGCTTGATGGTGCTATTGAACCTATTATTCTCTCAGGTCGTGATGATGCTACAGGTAAGGCGCATACGCTCCAAGATCGAGTTGATGTAATAGCTGAAAGAGCCATAAAATGGTCAACTTTAAGGGTTAAGCAAAGAAAGGACAAAAAATTAGCCATCACAGTATTTAGTTTTCCACCAGACAAAGGAAATGTTGGTACGGCGGCATACTTAAATGTTTTCGGTTCAATTTATAGAGTGCTCCTTGAAATGAAATCGAAAGGATATCAAATAGATGAACTTCCAAGTAATTCAAAAGAATTAATGGAAAAAGTAATTAATAACCCTGAAGCAATGGACGGCTCTCCCGAGTTAAATATTGCTCATAAAATGTCAGTAAAAGAATACGAAGAGTTCACACCATATTCACAAAGACTTGAAGAGAATTGGGGTAAACCTCCTGGAAACTTAAATAGTGACGGACAAAATTTACTTATTTATGGAAAACATTTTGGAAATGTTTTTATAGGTGTTCAACCTACATTCGGTTACGAAGGTGATCCAATGAGGTTACTTTATTCAAGAAGTGCAAGCCCTCATCACGGTTTTGCCGCATATTACACCTATGTTGAAAAAATCTGGGGAGCTGATGCTGTTCTTCATTTTGGAACTCACGGATCACTTGAATTTATGCCTGGTAAACAGATGGGCATGAGTGAAACATGCTATCCGGATTCTCTCATTGGATCATTACCTAACTTGTATTACTATGCTGCTAATAATCCTTCCGAAGCAACAATCGCGAAAAGAAGAGGTTACGCCTCAACCATTAGCTATCTAACTCCTCCTGCAGAAAATGCAGGACTCTACAAAGGACTTAAAGAACTAAGTGAGCTTGTTGGTTCTTATCAACAATTAAGAGAAAGTAGTAGGGGTATTCAAATTGTTAATGCAATAGTCGAGACTTCTAAACAATGTAATCTTGACAAAGATGTTGAGGTCCCTTCAAAAGATGTAGAAGAACTCTCAATAGATGAAAGAGATTTATTTGTTGGTAATGTCTATAAACAGTTGATGGAAATTGAAAGTAGATTATTACCTTGCGGTCTTCATACTATTGGAGAAGCCCCAACAGCAGAAGAAGCTGTTGCAACTCTTGTAAATATTGCATCATTAGAGAGAGAGCAAGAGGGATTAAGATCTCTTCCTGGATTGCTAGCTGAATCTATGGGGCTGACTATTGAGGAAATTTATGATGGTAATAATAAAGGTGAACTCAAATTTGTAGAGCTAAATGAAAAAATCATAAAGACAGCAAGAGAGTCTATTTTTGCGATGGTGAACTCTTTAAAAATTGTTGATGGAAGAGTTTATTTAGAAAAATCACTTCTTTCCAAATTGTTTGACTTTCTTAAAGTATTTGGTTTGAATTTACCTACCCCTTGGCTAAGGGTCTGCAACTTAAATGGATTTAATGAAGTTAACCAGAAGGAATTAAATAAATTATTTGATTATTTACTTTTCTGTTTGGAACAGGTCTGTGCTGATAAAGAAATGGATAGCCTTATTAAAGCATTAGATGGAAATTATGTATTACCTGGACCAGGTGGAGATCCTATAAGAAATCCAGGTGTTTTACCCAGTGGTAAAAATATCCATGCACTTGATCCACAATCAATCCCCACTACAGCAGCAGTAGCAGCTGCAAAGTCGGTTGTTGACAAATTAATTGAGAGACAAAAGGAAGAGCAAGGGTCCTGGCCTGAAACAATTGCTTGTGTTTTATGGGGTACTGATAACATCAAAACTTATGGTGAATCACTTGCTCAAATCTTATGGTTTGTTGGTGTAAAACCGAAACCAGATTCGGTTGGAAGAATCAACAAATTAGAATTAATTCCTTTAGAAGAATTAGGTAGGCCAAGAATAGATGTTGTCGTAAACTGCTCAGGAGTTTTTAGAGATCTATTTATAAATCAAATGGCATTAATAGATCAGGCCGTTAAATTAGCGGCTGAGGCTGATGAACCATTGGAATCTAATTTTGTAAGGAAACATTCACTAGAACAAGCAGAAAAAGAAGGTACCTCTATCAGAGAAGCTTCAGCGAGAGTATTCTCTAACGCAAGTGGAAGCTACAGTTCAAATGTTAATTTAGCTGTAGAAAACTCAACTTGGGAGGAAGAAAATGAATTACAAGAAATGTATTTATCACGCAAAACATATGCTTTTAATGCTGATAATCCAGGTGAGATGAATCAAAAAAGAGACGTATTTGAGTCAGTAATGAAAACAGCAGATGTTACATTTCAAAACCTAGATTCCTCAGAGATTTCATTAACAGATGTAAGTCATTATTTTGATTCAGATCCAACAAAATTGATTAAGACACTTAGAGATGACGGAAAAGAACCAAGTAGCTATATAGCAGACACTACAACTTCTAATGCTCAGGTTAGAACACTTGGAGAAACAATTAGATTAGATTCAAGGACAAAACTTTTAAATCCTAAGTGGTATGAAGGTATGCTCAAATCTGGTTATGAAGGAGTTAGAGAACTTTCTAACAGACTTAATTACACCCTTGGTTGGAGTGCGACAAGTGGTCAAGTAGATAACTTTGTATATGAAGAAACTAATGAAACATTTATAAATGACGAAGAGATGAGGAAAAGGTTAATGGATCTTAATCCTAATAGTTTCAGAAGAATTGTTGGAACTTTGCTAGAAGTCAATGGTAGGGGATATTGGGAAACTTCAGATGAGAATATAGAACAGTTGAAAGAACTATACCAAGAGGTAGAAGATAAAATCGAAGGAGTTAAAGAATAATAAATTTATTATTTTCTGTAAATCCTATCAGCTACTTTAAGTATTTGATAATTTAGTTTGACGTTGTGAACTCTCACAATGTCAATATTAAATTGAGAACAAAGACAACTTATTGCAAGTGTTCCTATATCTCTTTCTTTTGGATTTTTCTCATTCAAAATTTCTCCTATAAATCTCTTCCTAGATGCACCTATCAAAATTGGCAAATTCCATTTTTTAAATACGTCTAAGTTTCTCAAGATTTCCAGATTGTGAATGATATCCTTTGAAAAACCAATTCCAGGATCCAATATTATATTTCTTACAGATATATTTTTTTCTAAAGCATTCTTTATTAAATTATCAAGCGAACACTTAACATCACTCAACACATTCTGGTAATTAGAGAGTTGATTCATATTTTGACTATTACCACGACTATGAGTTATGACGAATGGACAATTAAATTTTGATACAACATCCAAAATTTTTATATCTCTTCTTCCTCCCGTGACATCATTTATCCAATTAGCACCATTTAAAAGAGCTTCGTAAGCCACTTCAGAATTAAAAGTATCAATAGAAATTAAAACATCTGGAAATTCAGATTTTATTAACTTTAGATATGGGATCAATCTTTTTATTTCTATACTAGATCCAACTTCTTCAGCCCCAGGTCTCGTACTTTGAGCACCAAGATCAATAACATCAACACCATTGCTCAAGAAATGCTTCACTTGATCTAAAACTTTTTTTGAAGAGTTTAATTCCCCACCATCACTAAATGAATCAGGAGTTAAATTAATAACTCCCATAATTGAAGTTTTTTGGCCCCAACCTTTTGGCCATGGATTTTTCTTATTGATAATTTGCAATTCTCGCAAAACTATTCGGATCTAATGAAGCCCCTCCAACTAACACACCATCTATATCACTCATTGACATGATTTCATCAATATTATTAGGTTTAACAGATCCTCCATATTGAATAATTACATCATCAAAACCTATTAATTTCCGAATCAAAGAACATATCTTATTAGCATCTTCTGCCTCACATGTTTTACCAGTGCCAATAGCCCATATTGGTTCATAGGCAACAATTAAATTAGATGGATCTGTATTTTCTAATCCTTGTTCAACCTGTCTAGTAATAACTCTAACAGCTTCTCCTCGCTCTCTTTGATCTAATGTTTCTCCTACACAAACTATTGGAGTAAGTCCACTAGATTGAGCAAAAACTGCTCTTTTATTAATTTGTTCATCACTTTCACTAAAATATTTTCTTGGTTCACTATGTCCAACGATTGCATATGAGACACCATGTTCAAGAAGCATTTTTGGAGATATTTCTGCAGTAAATGCCCCTTGATCTTCCCAATGAATATTTTGACTAGAAATATCTAAATAATCAAAATCAGAATGATCTGAAAAGGTTGAAATAGCTGTAAAAGGTGGAGCAATAACAACTTTACGATCGTCTTTTATGTTTTTTATTAAAGGAATAAACTTTTCTAAATAGGATTTAGCTTCAGCACAAGTCATGTGCATTTTCCAATTACCAGCAATTACGGATTTTCTCAAAATACTATCTCCAAGAAAAATATACTAATACAAAGTGAGTTGAATAAGCTAACTATTCAAAAATTAATTCATTTTTTAGAAATATTACTTTATCTCCCTTGTTTAACTTCCTTCCTCTCCTAGTCTCAATTACACCATTTACCTTAACAGAACCGGATTTAATAAATATTTTTGCTTCGCCACCAGAAGATACCAAATTTTTCCATTTTAAGAATTGATCCAATTTCATTGTTTTTTATGCCCAAAGATATTGATAAAGTAGGATAAACAATTAAATATATAATATCTTGAGACTAATACCACCAGTCAGACCATACTCAAATAGGTTTATCAAGGGTTTTATATGCATGTTTATTTATGTAGCTTGTTGGCCTTTATTAGCTTATTTAGCTGGAAACTTAATCCCAGCAATTGGATCAGGTGATCTTTCAAAAGTTTCTAGCATAATAATTAAGTCTTTAGTTGTATTTTTAGTTCAGAAAACTGCTCAATTTGGTCAGGATGTATTCATAGCAAAACCATCTTTAGAAATTAGTGAAGTAATGAGAGGAAATTTATTTAGCAGAATTCAAAAAATAAAGATGAATTCTGTTAAAAATATTTCAGCCGGGGACATCACATATAGACTTACAGAAGATGCAGACAGGGTAAGCGAAGTCATTTATAAAACAGCTCAAGATACTATTCCATGCACTTTACAGTTGCTAGCGGTAATAATCTATATGTTTTATTTAGACTGGTCACTAACATTATCAACATTCGTTTTAGCACCTTTGATTATTCTTTCAGTTAACAGTTTTGGAAGAAGAGTTTTAATAGCATCCGAGAAAAGTCAAGAATCAACAAGTAATTTAGCAGGTTTAATCGGTGAATCTATAAATGGAATGTCCACGATAAGAGCTTTTGCTGCAGAAAATTGGATTGAGAAAAGATTTTATAAAAGATTAAGTACAAATAAAAAAGCAAAATATAAAACATTAAAACTACTTGCATTTCAACATCCAGTTGTAGGATTTGTTGAAGCATTTGGAATATTAGCAATATTAGGATTAGGAGCCGCAAGAATCAATCTAGGCCTTCTAACAAGCGAAGAATTTAGTAGTTTTTTTGCAGCAATATTAATGCTTATTGATCCAATAAGCCATGTAAGTACAAATTTTAATGACTATAAACAGGCAGAAGCCTCAATAAAAAGGTTGAAAAACATAAATCAAGAACCTGTAGAAGATGATAAAGAAAATTTACAAAGGATATCCAATTTTGAAGGCAAGATAAGTTTCAAAAAAGTAAATTTCGCTTACGAAAAAGATAATCAAATACTTAAAAATATCAATTTAGAAATTAAAAGAGGGGAAGTCACAGCATTTGTTGGAGCTTCTGGAGCTGGTAAAAGTACAATGTTAGCTTTGATATTAAAGTTTATAACTCCAAATAATGGAGACATTTTTATAGATGATAAAAATCTCAAAATATTAAGTACAAAAGATATTAGAAAAAATATTGCATTAGTACAACAACAGCCATATTTGTTTTCAGGAAAAATTATTGATGTAATAAGAATGGGTAGAAGTTTTACTAAAGAAGAAGTTATAGAGTCAGCAATAAAAGCAAACGCTCACAATTTTATTCAAAAGCTTCCTGAGAAATATGAAACTGAGATAACTGAAAGAGGATCAAATTTCTCAGGCGGTCAGATCCAGAGGATCGCAATTGCAAGAGCAATACTTGGGAATCCATCAATTCTTCTTTTAGATGAGGCCACAAGTGCGTTAGATTCAGAATCAGAATCTGAAGTACAAAAAGGACTTAATAGAGCTATGAAAGATAGAACAGTTATTGTAATTGCTCATAGATTAGCAACTACCCAAGAGGCCAATAAAATAGTTGTTTTCGAAAAAGGTGAAATTATTGAAGTTGGGAAACACATTGATTTAATAAATAAACCTGGAATTTATAAAGAATTATGTGAAAAACAATTAATTAAAAAATTATAGTTCTATTTTATTTATTAAAAAATTAAGTCCATGAGCGAAAACACAAATGATTCTGCAAATCCAGTTTTAACCTTTGAAGGCAAAAAATATTTAATAAATGAACTTTCTAATGAAATAAAAGAGTCTATTAAAGTACTACAAATAGCGGAGACACAACTTAAGATGCATCAAGATACTCTCAAATTACTTTCAATTAGTAGAAACTCTTTAATTAATCAATTAAGAGAAAAACTAAAAAATTTTGAATAAATTTTTAAGAATTATGGATTTCTTGTAGAGAGTAAGTATTAATTTTATTGCATTGCAAAGCTTTGATCGCCTGAATCGCTGCCTTTGCTCCAGGAATAGTTGTAAAAGTTGGAATATTATATTCTAAAGCTGCACGTCTTAGATAAGCATCATCATGAAGAGCCTGTGAACCAATTGGAGTATTAATTATTAATTGAACAAGTCCCGAACGAATTAGGTCCTCAATATTTGGTCTACCTTCATGAACTTTTAGCACTTCTTCAACTTGAATTCCTAAATTCACCAAATATGCTGCTGTACCTTTTGTTGCGATTAATTCAAAACCTAAAATCAAAAGTTGTCTAGCAACTTCCTCAAGATTTTTTTTATCTAAATCATTTGTAGATAAAAAAGCAACCCCTTCTGAAGGAACACCATTACCTGCTGCCAATTCCGACTTGGCATAAGCAATTCCAAAATCTTTAGCTAAACCCATTACTTCTCCAGTAGATCTCATTTCAGGGCCAAGTAATGTATCCGATCCGGGAAATCTTTTAAAAGGTAAAACGGCCTCTTTCACTGCCTGATATTTTGGAGAGAATTCTTCTGTGAAATTAAGATCTTCTAATGTAAAACCTTGCATTAACTGAGTAGCTAATTTTGCAACTGGTTTACCTATTGCTTTTGAAACAAATGGAACTGTCCTAGATGCTCTTGGATTTGCTTCGAGAATAAATAATTTACTTTCTTTATTATTTGTATTTATTACTGCAAATTGCAAATTAATTAAACCAACAACATTTAATCTTTGCGCAATTAATTTAGTCCAGTGCCTTACATTTTCTATTGTGGATGTTGAAAGAGAAATGGATGGTAAGCAACATGCTGAATCTCCTGAATGAATTCCTGCAGGTTCCACATGTTCCATTAAGCCAGCAATTACAACCGATCCCTCCGAATCGCATAAAGCATCAACATCTATCTCAATTGCATTATTCAAATATTGATCAAGAAGTATTGGATGATCAGGTGATACCTTAACTGCTTCAGAAATGTATCTAGATAATTCATTCTCATCTTTAACAATTTCCATTGCCCTTCCACCTAAAACATAAGAAGGTCTTACAACTAAGGGAAATCCTATATTTTTTGCTACTATTTCTGCTTCATTTTGATTACGTGCGATACCATTTAAGGGTTGTCTAATACTTAATTCTTCAAGAATTTTTGTAAATTCCTCTCTATCTTCTGCTAAATCGATAGATATTGGAGAAGTCCCAAGAATTTTTGATCCAGTTCTGATCCCATCATTAGATTTAAGCCATTCAAATAAAGGTAATGATAATTTCAGTGGAGTTTGACCTCCAAATTGAACAATCAAACCATAAGGATTTTCAGCTTCTATTATGTTAAGCACATCCTCCAAAGTTACAGGCTCAAAATATAAAATATCGCTAGTATCATAATCTGTTGATACAGTTTCAGGATTACTATTAACCATTATTGTTTTATAACCATCTGTAGAAGCTTGATATGACGCATGACAACAACAGTAATCAAATTCTATTCCCTGACCAATTCTGTTTGGACCTCCTCCTAAAATCATAATTTTTTTTGATTTACTATTTTCTGAAAGCTCGCTATCAAAAATTTGAGAATTAAAATCAATGAAAGATTCTTCGTAAGTTGAATAATGATAGGGGGTTGAAGATGAAAATTCTGCTGAACAAGTATCAACAGTTTTATAAATTGGAATTATATCAAGTTTTTTTCTATATCTTCTTACTTCAAAAAACTCAGAATTAGTTAACTTTGCTATCTGTTGATCTGAGAAGCCTAATTGTTTAGCATGTAACATCAAATCCCTATCAAGAGTATAAAGTTCCTTATCTTTCAAAAAATCATTTTCAAAATTAAAGATATTACGTAATTTTTCGATAAACCATAAATCTATATTTGTAACTTCTTGAATATAAGTATTAGTTTTCCCAAGCTGCATAGCTTTTTTAATAAGAAGAATTCTTTCAGATGTAGGGTTTCTTAAACTATTTTTAATTTGACTCTCATTTTTAAATTCATCTTGTGAATCACATTCCCATCCAAAAACGCCTACTTCTAATGACCTTAATGCTTTCTGAAATGATTCCTCAAAAGAACGACCTATTGCCATTGACTCACCAACAGATTTCATAGCAGTGCTTAAAGTATTAGATGAGCCTTTAAACTTTTCAAAAGCAAATTTTGGGATCTTAGTAACTACATAATCAATTGATGGCTCAAAACATGCAGGTGTTTTTTTTGTAATATCATTAATAATCTCATCAAGTGTAAAACCAACAGATAATAATGCTGCAATCTTAGCTATGGGGAATCCAGTTGCTTTACTTGCCAAAGCAGAGGATCTACTTACACGAGGATTCATTTCTATAACAATTACTTCTCCATTAGATGGATTTATTGCAAATTGAATATTACTCCCTCCTGTTTCAACTCCCACCTCTCTAATAATCTTCAATGACAAATCCCGCAACCTCTGATACTCCTTATCTGTTAAGGTCTGTGCAGGAGCTACAGTAATCGAATCTCCAGTGTGGACACCCATTGGGTCTAAATTTTCAATACTGCAAACTATTACCACATTGTCAGCAGTATCTCTCATTACCTCTAGTTCAAACTCCTTCCATCCAATGAGTGATTTTTCAATTAATATTTGACTACTTGGACTTTCCTCTAAACCTGATTTACACAACTCGACAAATTCTTCAAGGTTAAAAGCAATTCCACCCCCTACTCCACCTAAAGTAAATGCGGGCCTAATTATAAGAGGATAGGAACTAATTTTTTTTGATACCTCCTTAGCTTCATCTAAGTTAGAAGCAATACCAGATGGACAAACATTTACATTTATTTTCTCCATCGATTCTTTAAATAATTTCCTATCTTCAGCTTTATTAATAGCTTTTAAATCAGCTCCAATTAATTCAATATTATTTTGTTTTAAAAAATCTGACTCTGATAATTTAACCGCAAGATTCAAAGCGGTTTGACCTCCCATAGTGGGAAGAATCGCATCAGGTTTTTCTCTTAGAATGATCTGAGAAACAATTTCAGGAGTCAATGGTTCAATGTATGTTTTGCTTGCGATCTCAGGATCAGTCATTATTGATGCTGGATTTGAATTTATTAAGACAATTTCATAACCTGCATTTCTTAATGCTTTGCAAGCTTGAGTACCAGAATAATCAAATTCACATGCTTGTCCTATAACAATCGGTCCCGAACCTAAAATAAGAATTTTTTTAAGATCACCTCTTTGAGGCATAATTTAAACGTTCATTTATCTCATGCTACTTATAAATCATCAGATGTTAATCAAGTTACTTGAAAAGCAACATTTGTTTCTATAGTATTGAAAGAAATTAATTTTTTATGAGCGAACTTCAGCGACTTAAAAGTTTGTTGCCTCCAGAGAATGAAAGTTGGGTATTTATTGAAGCTGCTGCGGCTATAGATCCACCTTTAATAACACTTGAGGAAATCGGTCGTGACGAAGTAGAAATTCAAATAGATTTAGATGAATGGGATAACCTTGCTATTGACCATAGAAATTTATTATTTTGGCACGAGGTTGGAAAAATCCAAAATGACACAATTCCCAGAGATGGATGGGAAATGGCAGCGCTTGCAATAGGACTTGGAGGGGCGATAGGAGAGTTGTGGGTACAAGATGGGTTACTTTTATTACTTGCTCTTGGTTTATCAAGTTTTGCTGGATATAGATTATATTTAAAAAATAATTCTGAAAAAAAGCTTCAGGATGCTATTTATGCAGATGAAAGAGCTATAGATCTTGCTTGTAGATTTGGATACAGCATTCCAAATGCTTATAAAAGTCTTGGAGGAGCATTAAAAGAGTTAATAGAAAAGACACGAAAAAAGAAAAAAAGAAGTTTCTTTGAAGATAGATTAGATGCGCTAAGAAAAAGTGCAGAAAAAGCAAGATCAGAATTATCTCAGCAAGAAGGTTCAGAAAAATCAGTTTCAAGTGAAAATGTCTATGGACAATAAAAGTTTGGTTTTAATAGCAGCTAAAGCATGTGATGAAAAAAAGGCAAGAGATATAAAACTTATAAAAATTGACAAGGTATCATTTATAAGTGAATGGATTTTGATTGCAGAAGGATTATCTGATGTCCAGGTTAGATCTATAACTAACTCTGTAGAGGGAGAGCTTAGAGAAAAGGCTAAAGTTGAACCTATACGAAAAGAAGGGATTAACGAAGCGAAATGGGCTTTACTCGATTATGGTGATTTGATAGTAAATATTTTTCAACCAGAAATAAGAAAATATTATGACCTTGAATCATTCTGGAGTAATGGAGACAATCATTTATTTCCATAATTTTATTTTATGAATCAATCTAAATGTCCTGTCCCTAGAGAGCAGCAACCCACAAATGAATTCATAGAATTATCAAAATCTAAAATTTTTTCTTGGCCAAAAACCAAAAAGTCACTAATTTTTATATTGATAAAGTTCTGGGTAGGGGCTTTTGTTCTATTTCTAGTTATTTCTTCAGGTAGTGTATATTTCAAAACGTCCCTTATAAAATATATTCTATTAAGTTTTTTTAGCAGCCTATCAATACCTCTTTTAATTTCAATAAGGTTATATCTAGGTTGGAAACATATATTTAATAGATTAATATCTGAAAAAGTCGAATACGAGGAATCCGGTTGGTATGACGGTCAAATATGGGAAAAACCATTAGTTTTGAAACAAAAAGAATCACTTATTGCCTCAATCGAGGTAAAACCTATTTTAAAAAATTTAATTCAAATTTTTTCTATTATTTCAGTCTTAGCTTTGTCTGGTATTTTGATTTTTCAATATAACAATTTCTAAATGAGTTCTAATTTCAAAAACCTCTACACTTCAAACAATCCTCCCTTACAAGCAACCTTAATGAGAGGATCAAATATTGAGTCGATCCACAAGATTCATGCTGTTATTACTGATAAAAAAGGGAGGGTTTTAATGTGCGCAGGAAATCCAGAATATAAAAGTTTCATAAGGTCTGCACTAAAACCTTTTCAAGCAATTCCTTTCGTTAGTAGTGGAGCTTCATCAAAAATCAATAATGAATCAAAATCAATTGCTTTAGCATGCGGTTCACATAGTGGATCAAAACTACATTCAAGAGAAGCATTCAAAATTTTATGGGAATATGACATTGACATTAATAATCTAAAGTGTCCAAAATCAAAGACAAGTCCATTAGAACATAATTGTTCAGGTAAACATGCTGCTTTTTTAGCTACATGCAAAAAAATGAATTGGCCATTAGATAGTTACTTAAAAGGGGATCATCCTCTTCAAATAGAAATATTCAGAATCGTTTCTGAATTACTTGAAATCCCTTCAAATGAAATAAATGCAGAACGTGATGATTGTGGTGCACCCACTCTTTATTTAAAACTATTAGAAATGTCGAGGTTATATTCACTTCTGAGCAGTTCCGAAAATGCTGAATTAGAACAAATCAGTAGAGCTATGACAATTAACCCAATAATGATAAGTGATAACAATAAATTTGATACAGAAATAATTAAAGCTTCTCATGGGAATGTCATAGGTAAAGGTGGAGCTGAGGGAATACAGTGTCTTTGTAAAGTAAATGAAGGTATAGGTTTAGCTTTAAAAGTAGAGGACGGTTCAAAAAGAGCAAAGCATGCTGTTAGTCTTCACTTACTAAAACAGTTAGAATGGATATCTGACTTAAGAATTCAAGACATCGAAGAAAAGGTGTTTAATTTTCCTGAAGGAGTGCGACTTGAAGTTAAAGGTAAAGTAAAATTCCAAGAATCCTAAAAAACAAGAAAAATAACCCTTGCAGATGTATGCTATGTATATGTCGCGGGGTAGAGCAGTCTGGTAGCTCGTCGGGCTCATAACCCGAAGGTCGGAAGTTCAAATCTCCCCCCCGCCACCATTTAGAAGCAGCTTCAAAGCTGCTTTTTTTAGTATTTGCAGTAGTTACAGCAATTATAAAAAAGACTAAAATGTCTTAACTTAAAAGAGTCTAATAAAAATTATTTGAGATCTTTTTGAATAGAGAATTTTAAGTCAACTCTAACTATTAGGCCAGTAATGATAAAAAGTATTCCAATGTATGAATTCAAAGATAGGTCCAAAATATAAAATTAATTTCTAACTACACTTTAACTCACAAATAATATCTATTAAATACGCCAATAAGAAATAATTTAAAAAAATCTGAATTTTGAACATTTACATCTTTAATAAGTAATTTAATAAAGTAGAGTAAAATTATATAATCAAAAATTATATGCAGAATTTTCTACAGCGTGATTTAGGTTCAAGCATGTTATCAATCGCTGTCCTATTAGGTTGGTTAGGTCTTTTCTTTGTATTTTTGAGAGTATTAACAATTTCAATAAAGAAAATCTTAGAAGCTGTTTTCAAAAAATCGTAATTATTGAAATAAATCAATAATTCAAAATTAATCGCATAAACCCTTTGTCACTAGGTATAATAACCTAAAAATGTCAATTTTAGATAAGGTTAAGATCGGAACTTCTGTTCAAATCAATCTAGAACTATCTAAGGATAGACTTACCAAAGAAACTATTGATGCGATAAATATTTCTTCATTTGCTAAAATAAGTGATTTCAGAATAACTGATGGCAAAGGTATTGGAGTTGTCTTGCAATTATCTAATGGGAAAAAGCAATGGTTTTTTGAGGATGAAATTGATCTTCTAGACGAAAATGGAAACGTAATTAAAAAAAATAATAATAAAAAGGAGAATAGTAATTTTATATTTGATTTTTTAAGAGGATTAAATTATGAAAATAAAAATAAGGTAAGCGAGTTACTTAATCCAATTAACTTTTTTATATGGCTGGTTGTATCGTTTAAAGATATTTTTTAATTGGTTAAAAAATTTTCTAAAATAATTTAACAATTTATTTAATTATAAAATTTCAGTAATAAAATTTTAAATGGTACAAAATATTATCGATGTAAGAAATTTATCTAAGTCATTTGATATCTCTTCCAAAAAACCAGGCTTAAAAGGAACAATTAAACATTTTTTTAAAAGACAAACAAAAAGTTTAAAAGTTATAAAAGATATAAGTTTTGAAATTAAAGAAGGAGAAATAGTAGGTTTTCTAGGTGCTAATGGAGCTGGGAAAACAACAATATTAAAAATGCTTTGTGGCTTAATTTATCCAAGTGAAGGTTCGATTTTGGTTTCAGGCTACCTACCTTTCAGGAGAAAAGAAAGTTTCCTAAAGAATATCACCTTAATAATGGGACAAAAACAACAGCTTATTTGGGATCTTCCGCCAATTGAATCATTCTATTTGAATGCATCAATATATGACTTAGATAAGTTCGAAGCTAAAAAGAGAATAAAAAAACTATCGGAAATGCTTGAAATTGATGAAGAGCTATTCATACCTGTTAGAAAACTTTCACTAGGTCAGCGTATGAAATCAGAATTACTAGCAGCTTTGATACATGAACCAAATATTCTGTTTTTAGACGAGCCGACGCTTGGATTAGATATTAATGCACAGAGAAATTTAAGAAAATTCCTTCAAAAATATAATAAGGAAACTAATGCAACGATATGCCTAACCAGTCATTACATGAAAGATATTACATCGCTATGCAAGAGAGTTATATGTGTGCACGAAGGGGCTATATCATATGATGGAAAACTTGACCTATTATTAAAAAAGCTTTCTCCTGTTAAAGAAATATTAATAGTTTGTCGTTCAGAAGAGGATGCAATTAAATTAGAAAATTCCGGTTTTACTGTTAAAAATAAAATAAAGAATGAAATCACTATAAAAATCGAAAACGACCTTATTACCTCTTCACTAAAAACTATCCTAAATAATTTTGATATTGAAGACCTTTTTATAAATGAACCACCGATAGATGAAGTTATTGGGAAGTTATTAATCAATAAAGATTATGAAATTTAATTTGATTAACCGTAAAATATTAACCTTATTAAAAGTCCAATATTCAAACATGTTGGAATATAGGGTAGAAATTGCATTATGGGCAATTTCAGGGATTATTCCTTTTTTCATGTTAAACATTTGGACAAATAATAATCTAAATGAATCCATAAACATAAGTGATGTATTGCTTTCTAGGTATTTCTTATCTGCTTTTTTTGTAAGACAGTTTTCTGTAGTTTGGGTTGTATTTAGTTTTGAAGAGGATTCTCTTATGGGAAAAGTATCTCCGTATTTAATACAACCTTTAAATCCATTTTTCAGATATTTTGCACAACATCTTGCTGAACAAATAACAAGATTTCCTTTCGCACTAATAATCGCATTTTTCTTTTTTATTTTTAATCCAGAAAGTATATGGATACCAAATTTAGGTATTTTACTCTTATCAATAGTATCTACTTTTTTATCCTTCTTGATTCAATTTTTAATTCAGTCAA
The DNA here is from genome assembly GCA_002026015.1 of Prochlorococcus sp. HOT208_60m_808G21. Lineage (GTDB taxonomy): Bacteria > Cyanobacteriota > Cyanobacteriia > PCC-6307 > Cyanobiaceae > Prochlorococcus_A. The sequence continues at coordinate 31,219 of MWOY01000194.1, forward strand.
TAGTTGCATGTCTATGTTTCTGGACAGAGAAAGCATCATCGATAGAAAGATTGTTATTTATTCCAACTTTGTTTCTCTCAGGTCTTCTAGCACCAGTAGTTTCATTTCCCTCATATGTTAAATCTTGGATTTATTTGACTCCTTTTCCATATCTAATTGATTTTCCAGCGAACCTACTATCAGGTAATGAAACAAATATTAGCGTAGGCTTAAGTATGCAAATTCTATGGATTTTTCTTCTTTTCCCATTATTTAAGAAAATCTGGTCTGAAGGAACGAAAAAATATACAGCAATGGGGTCATGAATTTAAGAAAATATCTAAATGTTTATAAAAAATTCTTACATACTTCTTTAGCTTCTGAATTGGAGTATAAGACAAATATATTAGTTGATTTAATTACTGCACTTTTAAGTTTAATAGGGAGTATTTTTCTATTATCTATTTTCTTTCAAAATAATGGATATATTGGAGGGTGGAAATTTGAACAGGCACTTATAATTCAAGGCATTTATACAATTTTGAATGGAATAACAAATACATGGTTTAATCCTAATCTTACAGAAATAGTTAAACATATAAGAGAAGGAACATTAGACTTCGTACTTTTAAAACCTATTGATAGTCAATTTTTTATTTCATTAAAAAAAATAAATCCATCTGGATTTTTAGAAATAATGCTTGGATTTTTCTTGTTGCTCTTCTGCATAAGAATAAATCAAATAAATTTAACTTTAAGTTTTCTGACCCTATCCTTAATTACAATAAGCTGCTCGATTTGCATTTTATATAGCCTATGGTTTTTTATCTCTACTACTACTATTTGGTTTGTTAAGACTTGGAATGCCATAGAAGTATTAAGATCATTTCTTTATATTGGAAGATTTCCTCTAAATTCATTTTCATTTTCTTTAAGAGTTTTTTTTAGTATTTTCATTCCTATTGCTTTTATAACTACAATTCCTTCGGAAGTTTTTCTAGGACTTTCTCAATTATGGAAAATATTGCTTGAAGTTATTGTTGCTTCAGTATTTCTTGTAACTTCAAGAAAGTTCTGGTTATTTGCATTAAAGTTCTATTCATCAGCATCTAGCTAACTATTATTTAATAACATCCCTGCATAATTCCCAAATTTGTTGTTTACTTTTCAGATTAGAAAGCCTAGATAATTTTTTAAATTGAGGTTTGGATTTTTCAACAGTTAAAAGCCTACAGTTATATTCAATTTTATGATTTCTAGATATGATTCCTAATTTGAGTGCTACATCACTAAGGATAATTATTAAAGCAATAAAAAAAAATATACCGAAAGATTGTAAAAATGATTTTGAATAATTTTCTTTTTCAGTTTTTAATTCAAACTTCATTACTTAACTATATGCTGAGGGCACTTAATTGCAGCAATAGCAACAGCAGTAACTTTAAAATTTTCAGACTTCTCAATTACCTTTTTAACCTCTAATGGACCAAATTTATTACTTGCATCACTGTAGGAAAGAAGTAAAGATTTATAGTTATCATGACCTAGATTTCTATACTCACAGAAATTATCCCCAACATAATTCAAAAGAGTTAGTAAAGTTAATTCAATCATTAAAACTTTTTACTAGCGAAGTTCTTACGAATGATACTGTGCAGGACATTTTTAACAAGTAAAAATACCAAAAACATTTGAAATTATGAAATTAGTTTTTCATTGATAAACTTTCAAGTTTCAAAATTATTTCAGAATTTATTAATTCACATATAAAAAGATCATTAAAGCACTATCTGTAGTGTATATAATGGACGATTAATGCGCTATAGATAGGGGCTTGCATTTTTTAAGAAATTGGTTTAAAAATAAGGTTCCCCATCACCTGGCCCCACATATGTGAGGCCTTTTTTTATGGTTTTTAAAATAAGGCCTCTTTAAAAGTTTTATTTAATAAAACGAGTAATTAATCCCTTTAATAATGAATAAAGATAATAATTTATTTATTTATTTTTTAATTTATAATCTTGCTTTAAGATTTTTACCAAAATGTACTACCATCCTCCAATAATTTTATAAAAAGCTTTTTATGGATTTAATCAACAAGCTAATACCAACAAAAATACAAACCGTTATAAAAGTTTTCTTAATAAGTACATTCCCATTTAATTTTGACAGGTGAGCTCCGAAAAATCCTCCTGTAAAGGAACCAATTATTAAAACTATCAATAAATTAAATGGAACCGATCCTATTCTTGCCAAAAATACTGCTCCGACAAAATTCCAAAAAATCCCAACAGTAAAAAATGTCATACTTATGGCACGAAGAAAATCCATTTCAAAAGTTTTTATTAATAGAATTGTTACAAGCAATCCAGTTCCTGAAGAAATAGAACCATTTAATATACCTATAAGAAAAATAAAAATTAAAAATCTAATTTTATGAACAAAATTAAGCTTTTTATTACCAGATGAAATACCTAAATCTGGTTTAAGGAATGAGTAAAAAGCTAATAATATGGATATTATTCCTAAAATCAAGTATAAGTACTTTTCTGATATGTATTCAACTACAGAAGCCCCAAAAATTACTCCTGGTAATCCAAAAATTAAAATTTGCCAAGCAACACTTATATCATTACCTAAAGATTTGTAATTTCTTAATGAACCCCCTATTCCTAGTGCTACTGTTGCTAATTTATGACTAGCCAGAGCATGATAATAAGGAACTCCTGATAATATCAATACTGGCAATTGTAATAATCCTGCTCCTCCTCCAGAAATCGCTGAGAACGTATTAGAAAAAAACGATATCAAAAAGATATAAATACTTTTAAATAAAGAATGATCAAAATTTCCTAATAATATTGTTAATAAATAAAGCATTTACTATAAAGTGCTCTTTGTATTATTAAGTAAAAATTATTCTTTTCATAAGAAGCATTTGCTTTAAAAAGTCTTATCTTACCCTTTTCAATCATACTTTAAAAAAAACTGTTATTATCAGGAAAATTATCAAGAATTTTATGCATAGACAAGATGCAATTTACCTTGATCAGTTTTGTCCCAAGATAAGTAATAAAAATTGGAGAGAGTCACTTAATAAAGTTACTAATCATAAATGTATTTATTGCGGTAAACCCTCAGAATCACTCGACCACCTTCACCCAATGTCAAAAGGGGGGATTAGCAGTACAAGTAATTGCGTACCATGTTGTTTGACATGTAATGGGAAGAAATCAGATTCAGAAGTTCTTAGTTGGTACAGAAAACAAAATTTTTATGATCCTCGAAGAGCTATGGCGATACGAGCATGGTTTAATAATGATTTAAAACTAGCTTCAGTACTTTTGAAATACTTAAATTAAACAATGAATGATAAATTGATTGAGATTCGAAAAAATATTTTTGTATATCCTTGAATAGGATACTTTATTTTAGTAAGCAATGTTTTTATTAAATTATTCTTATTCTTTCTGAATTTATATTATTGCTTTTAAAAATCGAGATATTAGAATAATCATCTTTCCACATTATTGGTGAATCTATAACCTTTCTCTCTGGAGACTTTACTGAAAAAATCAATCCAAATACAAAAAGAATAGTTATCAATATGATTGACATTACTAATTTGTCGGAAATATTATTCATTTACTTATCTATCTTGAAAAATTTTTGTCAGGAGTAGTTTTTTCGTAAATTTCTAGAAAATATGATTTAAAATAGTTAATCCCCTCATTTCCAATCAACCCAATTGACCGTCCGCAATCATTTACAACTTGTGATGAAATTTGATTTGCCAAGTCACTTTTCTCAATCCATTTTTTCTGAGGATTATAAGAGAAAGATATAATGTTTTCAGTTTTTACAATAGCTGATTTCATTGCTTCATCTTTAGAAAAACCATTTTGGATAGCATTGCAATATTTTTTAGAGAAATTATTAGAGATCCTATTTTGTAGCAAACTAACACTAGGATCGGACGTATCAAAAGCTAAACCTATTGCAGGTTTTAATTGAAAAATTATAAATAAAAGTAAGACAAAAAATAATTTTAACAACCGCTATTAATCAATAGTTTATAAGTAATATAATAGTATTATAAAATTGTCTTTTCAATTAAATCTGATAATTAATAAAAGCAAATTAAATTTCAATTTATTAATAATTAAAAGTATTGCGATAAGTTCAGTAATAATAGTCAGAGGTTTATTTGACTACAAATATGTACGAATCATTGATGACATTGCTATTTTTTCCTGATTGGACAAATGGATTACCTTCAGATTTCTTAATTCTTCATTTTTTTGTAGGAGCTGTGATTTTTCCATTCAACATGATTCATGCTAAAGCAAGAAAAATTGACAGTCAAAACCCACAGGATGCCGCTAATGGGTATAAAAATTCAGATAATGCAACATTTTTCGGATACGAGGAAATCAATTAGATTTCCATAAAATTTATTTAAGGAATTAGTTTATTGATGATAATTTCCCTAAATACAGGTTTAGATCTTAAAATTTTCAGTCCGAATGAACCTATAGGAATATTCATAATTTTTGTAGGAATAATATTTACTGGCATGATTTTCTACATTATTTATGCTGTAAGTACTAATAAAGAATCCTTAGAAGACAAAAAAATAAGAAATAAAAAGGAGTATTTGCAAAAGGAGAAAATAGGAAAATTATTTCCTAAGAAAAAATAAATTTAATTGCTTTATTACTATAAAGATATTTATTTATATTATTAATTATTAAATCAGTAGGATCTAAAAACATTAGTTTTAGTTCTCTTAAATCAAACATCTTCTAAAAATTTTACTATAACAACAAAATTTTTTTTATGAGGACTTCATATTGTTAATTACACAGCTAAATTATTTTCATATCAAGCAAAAAATGTTAAAAATGGAAAAATAATTTGAAATCTTGGAGAATTCACCTCAATATCTATTTCTTGCTAGTGGAGTTAATAATGGAGAAGGGTTTTGGATTGTGGGTATAAAAAATTGCGATGATAATATCCTTGATGATGAAAATCTTTTAGATTGCCATAGAAAAGAACTAATAGGTACTGAATCAGCAAAAGATATTCTTTTAGCTATTAATTTAAACATAAATAATTTATTAAATGAACTAAGAAACAAAAAATATTTAATTGCAATACCTTCAAAGGGGATTCCATTTGATATCCCTTTAGAAATCGTGGAAAATATTTTTGATTTTTGGTTAGATATTTATAAAAATCAAGAAGCCTGGGAAGCTTGTTTAGGACTTCTTAAAGTTAGAAAAAGGATTCCCCTAACAAACCTTATTGAAAGCCAAAGTTTAAAGGGAAACTCTAAAAAATGGGCTATAAAAATTGAAGCTTTACATACTTATGTTCCTTCTTCACTTAAAAATGAAAAATTAAATAACCCCATGTGGGAATAATTTTATCTTTAAATACTAAAAATATTTACTTCGTTGGATATTTAAGTAAAAATAAAATAACTAATAATTTAAAAATGAGTAAACCATATTCTTTTAGTATCGATCAAATGAACGGGATAGTAGAGGATACATATGCCAAGATAATAAATGAATGTGAAAATTTAAAAAAAAATACTAATTGTCCAAATGAGCAAGTAGTAGCACTTTTAAGTGTAATTGCTTCAAATTACGCTACTACAACAGAAAAATAAGAAAATTAAGATGATAAGTTATTTTACTTGGAGCGAATTTGATAAGAGCGTAGAACAAATTGCTAATAAATGTAAGTTTAAGGAATTTTCTGGAATATATGGAGTTCCTCGTGGCGGATTATGTCTTGCTGTAGCACTAAGCCATAAATTAAAAATTGAATTAATTTCAGAACCAATAAAGAATTCACTAATAGTAGATGATGTTTATGAAACAGGCATTACATTGACGACCTTCAAGAACATTGAAGGAGCAATGTTTTTTGTATTATTTAGTAAAATCAAACCTACATGGTGGAATACAGTACATTTAACAAAAAAAAGTCAATGGATTGTTTTCCCTTGGGAAAATACTTTAAATTCAAAAAGTGACCACGAAGATTACATCAAAAAAAGAGGTTTAAGTTGAGAAAGAAATTATATTTAGCTAATCCATATGGATTTTCAAAACAAACTAAAACTCTCTTACATGAATTTATTGAAATCTTCAATGATTTAAATGTAGAAGTGTATGAACCTTTTGAGAGAGCAAAACCATTAACACAACAAAAAAGTCAATGGGCATATGAAGTTGCAAATAGTAATTTCCATGATTTAAAAGAATGTGATTGTATTTTTGCGATTGTTAATGGAAATCCTCCAGATGAAGGGGTAATGATTGAATTAGGTATCGCAATTGCTTTAAAAAAGGAAATCTTTTTATTCAGAGATGATTTTAGAAATTGTTCTGATAGTGATCAATATCCATTAAATCTAATGTTATTTCTTGGCCTGCCTAAAGATAATTGGGAAAAATATTATTTTGAATCATTACAAGACATAAAAAGTAATAAAAAAAGATTTATGGATTGGGCAAAAAATTAGCCAAATAAACCATTAAACCTAAATTAGAAGTTTTGAGTTCAAATATATCTGTTTAGGTGCTAGAATAATATTTATTTAGAAAATTTTGACACAAGTTACAGTTGGAGAGAATGAGGGAATTGAGTCAGCCCTTAGAAGATTTAAAAGACAAGTATCTAAGTCGGGCATATTTGCAGATTTAAAAAGACTTAGACATCACGAAACACCTATTGAAAAATATAAAAGAAAGTTGCAACAGAGAAGAAAAGCAAGAAGAAGATAGTAAGCTATAGCTAATAAATTTTTTGAATTTTAGTTGATATTACAAAATTTTTTAGAAAGGTTTAAAAATAAAATTTAAACTACTTAAGCTTTTTAAGCTTTTTAACAAGATTTATTCCAACTCCTGACACAGCGAGAAGATCTTTTTCATCTGCAGCTATAACTGCCTTTGTTGTTTTAAAACCAGCCTCATACAAAGCTTTTGCGCTTTTTGCTCCAACACCTGGAAGTGTAGTCAAAGTTTCAATATTTTTCTTAGAATTTACCGCTTTGGTTTTGGTTTTGGTTTTGGTTTTTGTTTTTGCAGACTTTGCTGCTTTTTTTTCTTTCTTTAAAGGAGTTTCAGAAGTTACTTCACTTTTAAATAGAATTGATTTTAGTTTGCTGAGAAATTTAGAAATCATTGAAATATATAAGTAATAAAATTAGCTATTCAGTTTAATATTATCAAATTCCAGAGGAATTAATTACAAGAATAAAACTAACTGCATAGAAATAATTTATTTACAATTATATAAAGACACACATTTAATATTTATGCAAGCTTACGAGCCATTGCAAGGTATTCTAAATTATTTTAAAAACTAAAAAAGAGTTAAAATGAATATTCAAAATTTAAAGGTATTTATTAATAGTAAAGTTAAAATCTTATTAAAGAACAGATCATAAAAATGAAGCTTATTTTTATAAGTGGACCTTCCGGAAGCGGGAAAACAACTTTATCTAATCAAATAATAAAAAAAAATAAAAATGGTATTGTGTTAAGTACCGACAATTACTATAAGACAGGTTTAATAAGTAAATTACTACCAATATTTATAGAAGGGTTTTTTGATAGAAGTATTAGTTTTAATAACAAACTATTCAAAAAAGATTTTGATTTCATTTGTAAGAATGGAATTTCAATCTGTGATCGTTATTATAATTTCGAAAAGAAAACAATTCAAAATATCTTAAACGAAACAAATAATATTAGTTTTTTAATTGTTGAGGGTATATTTGCTAAAGAATTCTTAAACACTTTAAATAATAAGGATTATATTTTTTTAGAATTAAAAACTAAAAAAAATGAGTGCATGAAAAGAGTACTCCAAAGAGATATAAAAGAAAGGGGGAAGAAAAAAAAACAAGCTGAGAATGATTTCTTAAAATCATGGAGCATTTATTATGAAAAATTCAAACCTAATAGCATAAAAAATAATACAAATAAATTCATTATTGAAAGAAACACTGATATAGATCACATTCTAAAAAAATTATTTAATTAAGTCTTTAATTTTTTTCTCTAGTATTAAAGCACTTAAAATTGAGCCCTCAATTCTGCCAAATCCATTTCCTTCAAACCAGTCTCCGCAAAATCCAATTTTAGATTTTCTACTAAATTGTAAAGATAACGGTACGGCAATGGAAGAAGGCTGTGAAGCTCTCCATTTCATAATAGAAATTTTTTCATCAAAAGTTAATTTATTTACTAAAGAATTCTCTTCAAACAATTTATTGAAATTTTTAATTATTTTTTGTTTAAAAACTTCTTCATCTTTTGCACTTATATAAGAATTAATTAACTCTGAGTTTTTTGAATGTACCACAATTCCTAATTTATTATTATCTTGCAGCTGAAAAATAATTCTTTCAAATCTAAATTTTTTTTCTAAATTATTTTTTAAATAAAAATACCTTAGTTTTTTAGAATAATTATCTTTATAACTATAATTTTTATTTGTATAAATTAGAAAAGTTAACCTGGGAATAAATGTTTGTTCCTCTAAGAAATTTAATAGTAAATCTATTTTTTTATCACTATTAATTGGAATTGCTTTTCTTAATGGAATTTGATTTACGTTTAATATTTTTAAAGACCTCTTGTGTAACAACAAATTAGTTGAACAAATTAGATATTTAGACTTGAATTTTTCGCCATTTTTTGATGTTAGTAACCATCCCTTATCATTAAACTTCATATCAACTATTAAAGTTTCAAAGAAAAAATCAATTTCCTCTTTTAAATTATTTGACTCAATTATCTTTTTTGATAATTCACTCATGGAATCTAAAGATAAATAATTAACCCCGCAAGAAAATTCAGATTTTTTTTTGGTTTCTAAATTAGAATCTTCATCTAAAAAAAATATTTCTGAGTCGTCAATTTTTATATATTTATTTTCCAATAATTCATCAATATATCTTTTTAATAGAAGATTATTTTTGCTGTTAGATATATTAAAATTTGGAGAGCCATGATTGAGTTTCCATCCTTCATATTTTTTGCTTATTCTTGTACTTGATCTACCTCCAAGTCCACGACCAATTTCAATTAATCCAACTTTTTTTGTAATATTATTTTTAAGATATTTCGAAGCAAAAACACACGCAGATATACCACCACCTATTATTAATAAGTCATATGTAACATCACTTTTCATAGGTTAAATATTGATAGAAATTATCTTTCATTCTCTAAAAAACTATAAACAGAATCAAGTTTCTCTGATGATGAAAAATCAGATTCAATCACAGGTGTAATATTATTTTTTTTATAAAAACTAACTAAATCGTTTGTGAAATCAAAAAAATTCTCCAAAGCATATAAAAAATTGTCAGATATATATATCTCTTTCCAAGGCCGAAATTTAAACCGTGCTATAAATTGTTTAGAAGGAATAAATAAACTTCCAAATAAATTTAATTTTTTTTCTTTTGCTACGTTTTTAAGATAAGTCACCTCATTCTGAAGAACTTTAATATCTGTACCATATTGAAACCAAATTGAATTTATTAACCCAGTCGAAATTTTTTTTTGTAACCTTTCTCTTTCTGAAGAAATATTATAATATTTTTTCAAATATGGATTGTAAGCTATACCTAATTTAACTTTTAAATTTTTTTCTTTTTTTAAATAAGCTAATACATTAACAGAGTCAAAGTTTTTTTTCTTATTTGATCCCGACACAAGCAGAATTTCAAAATTTTTATTAGTCTGAGAACTTTTAACAAAATCTAAAAATTCCTGATAAGAATTTTCTTTATTTTTTGAATATTGATGATAAAGACTATAGTGATAGGTCACATTAAATTCATTATAGTTTTTTGATATATATTTAATAGTTGAATTAAATAAATCCTTCTTTATAAGTCCTTTACATGGAATATTAATATTTTTGATATTATTTAATTTGCAGAAATTAAGTTTATCGTCTAATTGAGAAATATTTTTAAATGACAATTCAAATCTTATATTATTGTTCATTATTTAGTAGTCATATTTAGTCTCTCAATATATTAACGAAAACATGCATCTGCTACGATTCTTATTTTGGAAGTCGTCTTTTTATTCTTAGCTTTTAGAAAATAACTGGGGGAAATCTCTAATGCAGCTTTTAAAGAAATTTTATCTTCTGCAGAATTTGCAATAATTTGATTAAAACATTTCCAATTTTCTGGTATTACTAAACCGGGCCATGATAAATAAAGACCTACAAAAATACCGAAAAATAAAAATAAAAAAAACCTCATGACCAACAAAATTTTTAATTTTACTAATTAAAATAAAAAACAATATTTTAATTGTATTGGAAAATAATGAATATATTATTTCCTTTCTTCTTATAGCAGATATTTAATCCATGAAAGATTTTCATGAACTCGAGAGGTTAGAATAACAAAAAGTATTATTTTAGAATATGGCTAGCCAAGATTATCTAATTGCAATAGCTTTAATAGAGCAAAACTTAGTTAGAGCAATGCCTCTTGGAGGTAAAGAAATTAAAGATAATTTAGAGGAATCAGAAAATTTCAAAAAACTTGGAGAAGAGGTAATTTTAAATCTTCTAATGAGAGTATTTCAAAGAAGTGATGAAGGTGCTTTAAAAAGGGCTTCTGAAGAAAAAGGTTTGCTCCTTGTTCATATGCATCCTAAAAGAATGCAGAAAGAGCTTCCATTCATTAAATCTGAATGGATAAGAGATGGAGATACACAACAGTTTCTAAAATACCTTGGCAATCTCTCAAAAGAAGTATGGACTACATCTTTCGTAAAATACAAAGGGATTGAATTTACCTCTATCTCGAAGAATGATGAGATCTAAAAATATTAAAAATATTTTCTTTTTAAAGAATTTCTTTCTTTACAATATTATTTTCCCTTGCCACTCTAAAGCAATTTCTACCATTACCAAAATCAATTGAGGAATAGTCAAAATCATCTTTAACATGCAAAGCACAATTGCCCTCAATACATATACAAGATTCAATAATTCCTCTCTGAATAACATCATTAACGTAAGGTTCCCTCTCTTTTTCTTCATCGAAATGCGGACAGGCAGTACCTTCAACTATGCCTAAGCAATCAATTATGGCTAATTCTTTAGCATAAGAATCAGTTATACCTTTATCAAACCAACAAATAGCCCCAGCACTTACACCACTCATTACAATTCCTTTTTCATAAGCATTTCGCAAAATTTTATGTAAATTCCATTCTTTCCAAACAGCTAACATACTTTTTGTATTTCCTCCGCCAACAAAAATGATGTCTTGAGTTAAAACTTTCTCTTCTAAGTTTTCTGTTCTAGAGAAGAAATCAATATGGCTTGTTATACAATCAAGTTTAGAAAATGCTCTATAAAAATTTAGTTTGTACAAACTACTATCGCCAGATGCTGTTGGAATAAAGCAAATTTTAGGTCTTTTTTTATTACTTAAAGAAACTATATATTTTTCAATTTCAAGAGAGCCTAATGAACGTCCAAACCCTCCTCCCCCAATTGCGACTATATTTTTACTAGGCATATTAAATAAAAGATTTGTATATGAATTTAAGACAAATCACCATTAAAGATCAACTGGAATTAAAGAAGGTTTATTTTGATTCAATTCAATCTTTAAATGAAAAAATTTATACTCAAGAACAAAAAAGAGCCTGGTCAAGCCAAGCTTGGAATAACCCAAATTTTGATAAGTCAATAATTAAAGGAAAAGGATGGCTTATAAGTAAAAAAGGAATTATTATTGCTTTTGCTACAAGATATCCCACCGATAGAATTGCTCTATTTTACTGTAAAGGTAAATTCCAAAGAAAAGGATACGGCTCTAAGTTACTTCATAAATTAGAAGATGAAGCAAAGAAAGAAGGTTTAGATTCACTTTCAACTGAAGCGAGCTTAATAAGTTATGAATTATTTCTTAAAAATGAATGGGAAATTATACGTAAAGAAAAAGTCATTATAAATAACATTTTTTTTGAAAGATATAAAATGATTAAAATTATAAAAATTAATTAATTAATAATGTCTGGCAAAAGCAAGGGATTAATTCTGATTCAAAGGGTTATATTTTGGGCGTTATACTTTTTTTCAGGATTTATACTTTATTCAAACCAAGGTATTTTGCCTTCATTGATAATAACTTTCTCAAGAATTATTTATCCATTATCTATTTTTTGGTTACAAATAAGAATCAAAAAAAGAATTAATTTTCTGCCTATTGATTCAAAAATGACAACTTCGCAATTATGGTTCAATTTATTACCCGTTATTGCATCTTTATTAACTGTAATTTTTTCTTTAACTAATTCTTTCTTATATATCCTAGGAAAATTAATTAACTTTTAAGTAAATTAATTATTATTTATTAGCCTTAGAAACTTCTCTAATAAAAAACATAATGTAAAGAAATTTGTCTTTTACTGCTATTTGTTTAAATTAAAAATAGTGATCAATAAAATCATGAAAAATATTTCATTAAAGGGAAATATTAATTTTGATAAAAAAAAGGATATAAATGATTATGAATTATTCTCTTTAAAAATAACAGATAGTTTATATAAAAAAGATATTGGAAAATTCCTTGAGACTCTCTCTTCTCACTTTATTTAGAAAATATTCTTTTTCTGATCTTCAAATTCAAACAGTCCCATTAATAAAAAATTATTTGAGGGATAATAAGTAAAACTTAAAGAATACTCCAATGCAATTATTTCTTGCTGACTGCCAATTCCCAGATATTGAGAATCAAGTGAAAGCTTATCAATTATTTGTAGAAGCATGGGAAAACGGTGAAATAGCAAAATCAGATAAAACAGATAAATTTGAGATGCTATTTAGAGTTCATGCTCCTGGGGAGGGTAGAGTAGTTTGTTTATGTAAGGCAGAGAGTGATAAAGAAATTTTTGAGCATTTTGCTCCATGGAGAGCCAAATTTGGCATTCATATGGAATTTACACCTGTAATAAGTTGTCAAAATATTGTTGATTACCATAAAGATTTGTTCAAAACTTTAGGGTAATTAGCTTAAATCTAAAATTTATCGTGATTAAACCTTTTTCCAATCTTATTTATAAAAAAAAAGATAGAAATTTTCCTTCTTCAAAAAATAAGCTTGAGCTAGAAGAAAACGTCAAATCTAAACCATTAATAATATTTGGTTTTATCATCTCATTAACTTCCATCTTTTTGCTATTATTCACCATCAATAATAAATTTGGATGATTTATGAGTAATTAGAACTATTACCTAGGAACAAATATGTTCTATTATTAATTTAAAATAATTAACTAAATGGCGTTTAAAGAAGGGGGGATGGCATCAGGCCTTCTAATCATAGCAGTATCAATAGTTTTTGCTGCCGGATTTGGATTTTTAGTCTTGCATTTTGTACCTGGAACACCATTTTAAGTTATCTAACTGAATTTGATTCACAAAATATCCTAAACATTAACAGTTTCTAAATCCTGCATTTGATTATCATCAGAATTAGATTTCTTCTTTAATCGATAGGCATAAACTAACGATCCTAAAGCTATGGTACTAGAAGCAAGAATCCCCGATAAGAGTATCAAGGCAAAAAGACCTCCTATTAATCCGCCTTTTAATCTAAGCAAATTTGATTTAATTAAAAGTATTAATAAAAAAACAATAGTAGCTTTAAGAGAAGAGATTTTCAAAAAAGTAAATGGAGAAAAAGGATTTAACAACATTTCTATGACAGAATATAATTTTGTTCAATTCTAAAAATAAATTTAAAAAACCGCATAAAAAAAGACTCAAAAGAGTCTTTTAAAATCTAAATTAAATATGATGATTTATGCATCAGGGTCAAAATTCTTTAGGTTTGGACCCGCCACAAGACCAACAAGACCAAAAAGGACTAAAGAACCAATTCCAAAGCCTGCTGCCCATGGATTGAAACCACCTAAAGCAAAAGAAGCTAATAAATTCATGATTGTAAAACATAATATCTTCGAGTTAGCATACAGATTTTTATGAAAAATATACCTATATTGAGACATTTCTTCGTAATTACTAGAATCGCTTAACTATCCCTTTTTAAAAAATCCACAAAATTTTTATTATTTGTTTTATTATCGAGTCATTATTATTTTGTTGGCACACTTGAAGACCATCAAAACTGTTTTTTTCTAATGACTTCCAACTATACCTTTATTTATGATGGAGAATGCCCATTCTGCAATCATTTTGCTGAGCTCCTTGAGATCAAAAGCAAGTTAAATAATATAAAAATTCTTGATGGTCGTAAAAATTTAACTCTAATTAAATCCCTCCTAGATAAAGGTTATGACCTAGATAAAGGAGCTATTCTCCTGAAAGATGAAGAGATCTTTCATGGAGCAGATGCAATCAATACTATTTGCAAACAGATAAATAATCCCTCAAGTAGTTTACTTTTGTTACTTTCTAGAGTGTTCAAATCAAATAAACGTACAAATTTGATATTTCCTTTGCTAGTTAGAGCAAGAAGATTCGCATTGATATCAAAAGGTATATCAATATCCCTAGTTTAAAAATAAAAACTTTCTAAATATTAAATAACATATTTATAAGCTTCTGTATCAATAAATGATAATTAATTATTTCTTAGCTAGAACTAGGAGGTATCAACAAGCATTAAATGATAGAAAACTTCAATCCCTTTATTTCATTGGGCGGTGATAACCAAAAAGTTAATCATATGGCTGAAGCGGCACTTGAAATGAATTTAACTTGCAATGATTTAAAGAAGGATTTAAATTTAACTGATGGTGATGTAGTAGATATGTTGCAACTAGTCATGGATAGATTTAAAAATAGTAATTAAGTAAATATCGTAATTAATAACTATATATCTATTATTTTTTAATGAAAACAGTACAAATTGAGTTTTCGAAATATGAATTAGTTAACTTTTTATGGCCTGAATTAATAGAAGACTACGGATTTGATAAAGCCAGAAAAATAGTTTCTCAAGCTATTGACTTACAAAAAATGAATGGGACTAAAAATAGCACCATGCCAATCATATTTTCAGGAACAGGAGGATTAGCTCTAATACCAATAAAAATGCTAGAAAAAGAAAACTTTGAGATTAATTATAAAGATAATCAAGTTTTAATATTTAATCTAAAAAGAAAGTCATTTCAAATTTTAAATGAAGCAAACTAATCTAAATAAGTAATTTCTCGATAAAGCCAAAATTACCTTATATTCTAATAAATCAATTAATTTATAATGACTTTTAAAGCGACCTACCTTGGTTCAAATGGTTGGCTTATAAAATTTAAAAAAACCAATTTAATTATTGATCCTTGGCTCAAGGGAGATTTAATATTTCCTCCAGGTGAGTGGTTTTTTAAAGGATCATTAGAAGAAGAAATTTCAATAGATAAAAAAATAGATATTGTTTTGTTAACCCAAGGATTACCTGACCACTGTCATGTTCCAACTTTAGAAATGTTCAGAAAGGATATTCCTATAATTTGCCCTAAAAGTGCTGTTGAAACATTAAAAAAAATTGGTTTTAGTTCAATTAAAACGCTTAAGCCAACAGAAAATACAAATCTTTTCAATTTAAGTTTTGAAGCAACTGCTGGGGCTCCAGTGCCACAAATAGAAAACGGATATATTGTTAAAGACGATCAACATAATGGTTTTTATATAGAACCCCATGGATATCTTGATGATAATTTAAAAAAGCAAACTCTTGATGCAGTCATTACTCCTACAAAAAATTTAGAATTGCCCCTAGTTGGTCCTTTTGTAAAAGGTGCTGATGTTATCCCTAAATTGATTAACAAATTCAATCCAAAATATATACTTTCAAGTACCATAGGCGGAGATGCAAAATATTCAGGTTTTTTAAATAATTTTATTTCAGTTCAGGATTACAAAGAGGCATTAAATTGTAATCTTGTAAATCTAAAGAGTATGCAATCTATTATGATTTAAACCGATCCAAAAAGATCTTTAATTAAGTCATTTAGCTTGGAAGTAAATCTACTTTAAAAGGAGCTCAAAAAATTCATTCATTTTTTATTAACTCAATACTTTTATTAGCTTTAAATATTAGCTATGTATGTGAAAATTCAAAGCTTAATCTTTTGATGAGAAATAATATTAATGGTGACTTTTCCGTAGTAGAAAAGATATCTGAGTTAAAGCCAGGAGCATTTATAAATATTAATTGGAATAAAAAAAATCTTATGCTTCCATATTCTCTAAGAAAAGATTATATTTCCTTTACAGATAAAAAATGGGACTGGAGGTATCAATTTAATAAGGATGGATCGATTGATATTAATAATCCCTCTTTATACGAACTACTACCTTCTGGAGAAATTAAAACACATTTTTGTGAAACAGAAGATAATAAGCCAAACTTATAATTTCAAAATAAGTATTCTAGATTTTTTAACCTCTTAACTTCCTTGTAAAGATGAACAATCCAAACAACCAAAATAATATTTCAAGATATGTAAAACTTGAAGATTACAAAGTTTTTGATTATGAAATTCCAGAAATCTTTTTGGACTTCGTAATTAAGAAAAATGCTGTAAATGTTACGACCAAACTAAAATTGGTAAAAAAAAATAAGAATACCAGAAATCTAATTCTTGATGGCACTGATATATTAATAAAAAAAATATTTATAGATGACTCACTACTGGAAAAGGAAGACTACAAACAGCAAAAAAATAACTTAAAAATTGAAAATATAAACAAAGATAATTTTTTTTTAAAAATAGAAGGAATAATTAAACCGAAGGAAAATACGTCCCTTTTAGGAATGTATGAGAGCAATGGAATTATAACTACGCAATGTGAGGCGGAAGGATTTAGAAGAATAAGTTTTCATTCTGATAGGCCTGATATACTAAGCAAATACACCGTAAGAATTGAGGCAGACAAGAATGATTATCCTGTCTTGCTTTCAAATGGTAACGTCGTAAAAGAAAATATTCTTGCAAATAATAGATATGAAATAATTTGGGAAGACCCATATCCGAAACCCTCATATCTATTTGCATTGGTAGCAGGGAAACTTAATTGTGTAAAAGACAACTTCATAACAAAATCGAATAAAAAAGTAAAAATAAATATCTATGTTGAGTATGGCGATGAAAAATATGTTCAACATGCAATAAGTTCCTTAAAGAAATCTATGAAGTGGGACGAGGATAAATATAACCTTGAATACGATTTGTCATTGTTCAATATTGTTGCAGTCAGGCACTTTAATATGGGAGCAATGGAAAATAAAAGTCTCAATATTTTCAACTCAAAACTAGTACTCGCTAATTCTGAAACAACAACTGATGAAGAATTAGAGAGAATAGAGGGTGTGATCGCCCATGAATACTTCCATAATTGGACGGGGAACAGAGTGACATGTAGGGATTGGTTTCAACTATCTCTTAAAGAGGGTTTAACAGTATTCAGAGATCAACAATTCACTGCAGATGTTCATAATCATGAAATCAAGAGACTTGATGATGCGAAATTTCTTAGAAGAAATCAATTTAGAGAGGATTCTGGTCCAACATCACATCCTGTAATGCCTGAAAAATATCAAGAAATAGACAATTTCTATACGACCACGATTTACGAGAAAGGTGCAGAAATAATTAGAATGCTTAATAAGCTTGTAAAAGATGAAAATTTCTATAAAGGATTTAGTAATTACATCTCAATATATGATGGAAAGGCAGCAACAATAGACCAATTTGTCGAAAAAATTTTAGAGCACAATAAGGAAATCGATCCTGAAAAGTTTAAAATCTGGTACAAGCAAAATGGGACCCCAAAAATTAAATTCAGGAGAATCTGGGATCAAACAGGCGAAAAACTTACAATTGAAGCCTCACAAAGTAATCCAATAAAGAAGAACCCATATAATGAATTACCTCTAATAATTCCTATAAATCTGGCTATATTTTGCAGTGATAATAAAACGATAGAAAAAACAGTTGTTTTAAAAACAAAAAAAACAAGAATTCATTTTTAAGAATGTAAGATCTCACATCCAAATTCCTTTAGTAACTTATTTTCGCGAATTATCTTCACCTGTTGAGTGGGAATCAGACACTACCTTGGATGAAAAATTTTTAATCTTAAAATATGAAAAAGATTTTTTTACACTATCAAATACTGTAAAAGTTTTTTACAAAAAAATTATTTTATGCAGATTAGATGAAAAACCAGATCATAAAATTGAAAATAAATTAATAACAGCCTTAATATCATTTATAAAAAATAAAGATATTAATTTAACCCTTTTATCAGAATTACTAAGTATTCCGACATTTGTTGAAATTGAATCGGAGATAGAAAATATAGACCCTTTAAAGATATATAAAACTATTGACGAATTAAATCATTTATTCGGTACCAAATTAAAAGAAGAATTACATATTAAGCTCCAAGAAATAGAGAAAAATCTAGATAAAGTTTGGCCAGAAGGTAAAAATGAAAGAAAACTAATCGAAACTATTTGGAAACTACTCTTATGCAGTGATGATAGGGAAATTAAAGGCAAAATAATTAATTATGTCGATAGTAATTCGATGACGCTAGCAAAAGCTGCAATGAATTCTTTCAGTAGAATTAATTGTCCTGAAAGAAAAATTATTTCAAATATATTCTTCAATAAATGGAAAAATAATAGTGTCGTTTTAGATAGTTGGTTCTCATTTAATGCATCTATAGAAATTGATGAAAAAACAAGCAGCATTGAAAAATTATTTGAAAATAAATTTTTTTGATTCAAAATCACCAAACACTTTAAGGGCTATATTAAATACATTCGTAACAAGAAATAGTACTTTTCATGCAATTAATGGTTCTGGTTATAAATATATTGCAAAAAAGATAATTGAATTTGATAAATTAAATCCAATAGTAATTTCTCGTTTTGTAAAAGTATTTAGTAGATATAGTTATTATTCTGAACCTTACAAAAGTAATATGATAGAGACAATAAAGCAGATTAAAAAAAATAAACTATCAAAAAATACTAAAGAAGTTTTAGATGCAATAATAGAGTGATTTTTTGATGATATTTAACTAAATTTAATAATAACGATTGTAAATATTAATAATAAAATAAATACAATATACTTATTAATAAAAATATAATAAAATACATTTTTATTTTTATCTTTATTCCACTTTTTATTTACGTATTCCTTAGTTATAAATTTATTAGGTCTACCACAATATAAACATGTTGGGGAAGTTTTTAAAATTAAATTTTTACATTGGGGGCACTTTTTTTTTTCCATAATTTAATCTTACTGAATAAAATTGAAATCAGAAACAATAAATAAAACAACTAATTTAAATTTAATTTATTATATTTTGATTAATTAAATATCATTGCAAAAAAAAAAAAGATTCTAACTAT
>MWOY01000195.1 GCA_002026015.1 Prochlorococcus sp. HOT208_60m_808G21
ATTTCATCACTAAGAACTTGGAGAAGTATCAAGGAACTTATTTTAAATGGCAACTTAGAAGATAAATTAAAAAAAATAATTTATGAAGTATTTGAATCTTTAGCAATTGCGGAAGGAAAAGTTCATGGCATTAAATCTGATGATGTTCATTTTCATGAAATTGGAGCTATAGATTCATTAGTAGATATCATTGGAGTATGTGCTGCATTGAATTACTTAAAGCCAAAGAGGGTTTATTGTAATGAACCAATGTTGGGGAAAGGTTTTGTTCAAACTGAACATGGAAAATTATCTGTACCACCTCCTGCTGTAATAGAGCTAATAAGACAAAAAAATATTAAGGTGTTATCAAGCCTTGACTCAATAGAGGGTGAACTCTCAACACCAACTGGCGTTTCTTTACTTGTTAATTTGGTCAACTATCATGGAACTCCTTCAAAATATTCTATTAATTCTTATGGTGTAGGCATTGGTAACCTGAAATTCCCATTCCCAAATTTGGTAAGAGTTTATAAAATTACTTCATTTGATGGTCCCCCTTTTAATGATAATGTACAAATCAGTCCAAAGTGTGAAGAGATATCTATTCAAGAAGCATGGATTGATGACCAAACACCTGAAGATATATCTAATTTTGTAGAGAAACTGAGAATTGAGGGAGCTTACGATGTTTCCTATCAAGCTATCAATATGAAAAAGAATAGAATTGGATTTTCTATTCAAGCAATCTTGCCCGTAGAGAAAAAAGAATATTTTAGGCGATTATGGTTTGATTATTCCAACACTATTGGGGTTCGTGAAAGGAACCAATCTAGGTGGAAATTACTCAGACGTAGAGGAGAATGTTCAACAAATTTTGGAAATATAAAAGTCAAACAAACATTGAAACCAGATGGATCAATAAATATGAAACCGGAAAATGATGAGGTTTTGAGATTAAAATTAAAACATAAAATATCAACTTACGAAATAAGAAAAATAATAAAAGAGTCAAGTAAAAAATTCATAGCATTTGAAAACTGGAAATGAGATTTAATATAAGTAATCAACGATATTTGAAATCCCTTAAAAAAATTAATTTTAGTGGTTTGAAGAGTATTTTCTTTATTTCAAGCTTGTCATATTTTTGTACCTTTTTTTTTCATAATATTGATCAAATTTCTTTTGAGATCAATCTAGAAAGAAATGGAATTAATCTATCTTTATCATTTTTATTTTGTGTTTTAAGTATTTATCTGAACGCTTATGCATGGAAATATATCATTAAATGGTTAGGGAACGAATTTAAAAGTAATAATATAATTTCTTTTTATGTTTTAACAAATATCCTTAAATATGTTCCAGGAGGGATGTGGCATTTTGTTGAAAGATTTAATTTTATAAAAAAAATAAGTAACCCTCAGATTGCTTTGTATTCGACACTCATAGAACCTTACTTTATGTTGACTGGATCTTTTTTCTTGGCATCAATGGGATTAATTTTTTCACCATTTTATTTTTTTTTAATTTTTCCTTTAATATTCTTAAATAGGAAATTTATTTTTTTGATATTTAAAATATTAGTGTCTCTTAAGGGGAAAGTTCTTGAGGTTTTGAGACTTCCAAATTCAAAGAGCAAATTTGAAGAGAGAATAAATATTATTTCTTTTTTCCCTTCTAGAGCTTTATTTCTTGAAATTGGTTTTGTTTTTTCTAAATTTATTGGTTTTTATATTTGTTTAAATACTTTTTATACAAGTAATACTCTGAACATCATATTTTTATTAGTAATCTTTTCTTTGTCATGGTCTATAGGCTTGGTAGTCCCAGCTGCTCCTGGAGGAGTTGGCGTTTTTGAGGCTTGCCTCCTATTATTTGTGGGCAAAAGTATTCCAGAAAATATAATTCTCATAAGCTTAGTTTATTTTAGGGTTATATCTACCTCGGCAGATTTGTTGTTAAGCTTACCTTTTTTAATAAGAAAAGTGTCTAAAAGAATTTAGTTTTTTTTCTCTAAACTTGGTATCAATGTAATTGATGCAATAAGGCCTAAAGTCATGATAAGAATGGCCGGTAATATTGCCTCTACCATTCTTTCATCTCCAGCATATTGATATATTCTCACAGATAAAGTATCGAAATCGAATGGTCTTAAAATAAAGGTTATGGGTAATTCTTTTATCGTGTCAACAAAAACTAAAAGTGATCCTACGAATATTGGCCCTCGGAGAAGAGGTAGATGAATTTTTTTGATGATTCCCAGCCAATCCTCTCCTAGTCCAAGTGCTGCCTCATCAAGACTAGGAGAAATTCTCTCAAGGCTTGAATCAATAGACCCCTTAGAGATAGTTAGAAATCGGACAAGATAACCCCAAATTAGTAAGCAAATAGCAATAAAATTAAATTTTGAAGATGAAATGCTTATTAAAGATAAAGCTAAAACAGTGCCTGGGATTGCGTAACCTATTCCCGCAAGATTTGTTATTAGTCCTAGTAATAAGCTTTTATTTGAGCGTCTGGCTAAGGAAATTATTAAGGAGAATAGCATCGCTATTAATGCAGTTAAAAGTCCTAGACTTATGGTCCTTAATGATAGGCTAAGTAATTCTATAGATAACCCTTGTTGAATTAGATCTACATTGAGTAGAACCCAAAAACATGGAATCCCAAAAGAGAAAATTGGAGGAAATAAAGATATAGTTATTGCTAAAAAAGCTCTAGTTTTTTTTAATTCCCATCCTTGAGAATCTTTTGATGCAGGATTTTCACTCCACCTCTTTGATTTTCTTCTTGATAACTTTTCGAAAATAATTAAAGTGAAAATCATTAATAAGGCTACCAATGATAATCCAATAGCACTTTTTGGATTACCCTCAATTATCCAATTTTCAGCTATACCAGTAGAAATACTGGGTATGTTTAATAATGCAAATGTACCTAACTCATTCATTACTTCCATACACATTAAACTTATTCCTGTTATTAGTGCAGGGAACGCCATTGGGAAAGCGATTTTAAAGAAGCTCCTCCAGGGCCCTACTCCCAATCCTCTACTAGCATTAATTTGATTAACTCCAAATTTATTAAAACTTTCGTTAGCAAGAATGAATACATATGGATAAGTAGAAATTGAAAGTATTAATACCCCCCACCATAAACCAGTTACTTGATACCCAAAAATACTTCCTAAATCCTGCAAAATAGCTGTTATTAGATATGCTGGGGCAGCTAGTGGAACTAGCTGACAAATACGGAGAACTTTTCTGAACTTAAAATCACAATTTGAAAGTAGCCATCCATTCAAAGTTCCTAACCCGCCACCAAAAAAACTTGTCAGTATTAGAACTTTTAAAGTACCTAATACCTCTTCTCTTCCTGCAACACCTAATGAAAAATTTCCACTAATAATGTAATCAATTCCCTCTAGAAGAAAATTGGAAATTGGAATGATTACTAAGAGTGAAACAATAAACGCAGTGAAATAAAGAAAATTTAATTCTGTTAATGTTTTTTTTAACCCTTTAATGCGTATTTTCAAAAATTAATGAAATCCTAATATGAACTCTAATCTGAATTAAATCTACATGATGACAGTTGATTTTTAATAGTTTGGTGATCTAAGTTTTTCCCAATTAAGACTATCTTGTTAGATTTTTCTTTTGTCCATTCCTCATCATCTAGAGAAAACCGCTTTCCAGATAGGTGAAAAATATGTTTTCTTTCACTTTCCATAAACCATAATATTCCTTTTGCTCTAAATACATTTTGTGAGATTTGATTATCTAAGAAATATTGAAACTTCCTTAAGGAAAATGGTTCAAATGTCTCATAAGAAACTGAGGTAAAACCCTCGATATTATTGATCAAATCGTGTGAATGAGAAGAGTGATCGTGTGAATGAGAAGAGTGATCGTGTGAATGAGAAGAGTGATCGTGTGAATGAGAAGAGTGATCGTGTGAATGAGAAGAGTGATCGTGTGAATGAGAAGAGTGATCGTG
>MWOY01000196.1 GCA_002026015.1 Prochlorococcus sp. HOT208_60m_808G21
AAAGATCTTAATTAAGCTTCCAGAAAAATGAGTAATGAATTAACTACAAACCTTGCTTCTTCAAAAGCAAATACAAGCATCGCAAGATGGTATGCAGTTCAAGTAGCATCAAGTTGTGAAAAAAAAGTAAAAGCGACTCTTGAGCAGAGATCAGTAACTTTAGGTGTTAATAATAGAATTATTGAAATTGAAATTCCCCAAACTCCAGGAATTAAATTAAAAAAAGATGGAAGCAGACAAACTACTGAAGAAAAAGTTTTCCCAGGTTATGTCCTCGTAAGAATGATTTTGGATGAAGATACAATGATGGCTGTTAAAAGTACTCCAAATGTAATTAACTTTGTCGGTGCTGAAGACGGTAGAGGCAGCGGAAGATCGCGAGGTCATATCAAACCTCGACCATTATCAAGACAAGAAGTTAATAGAATATTTAAGCGCGCATCAGAGAAAAAAGCTGTAATCAAGTTAGATATTGAAGAAAAAGATAGAATCATTGTAACTAGCGGTCCATTCAAGGATTTCCAGGGAGAAGTTATAGAAGTTTCCGGAGAAAGAAATAAATTAAAAGCATTACTTTCAATATTTGGGCGCGAGACTCCTGTAGAATTAGAATTCTCCCAAATCAATAAACAAAATTAATTTCTAATTGTTCTTGTTTATCGAGTAAAATTATGATTTTCTACTTCAGCTTAAATTTTCTAATCTAATGGCAAAAAAAATTGTTGCAGTTATCAAGCTTGCTCTACAAGCAGGCAAAGCAAATCCTGCTCCTCCTGTAGGCCCAGCTTTAGGACAACATGGTGTCAATATCATGGCATTTTGCAAAGAATACAACGCAAGGACACAAGATAAAGCAGGTTTTGTAATTCCAGTCGAGATTTCTGTTTTTGAAGATAGAAGCTTTACTTTTATCACAAAAACGCCTCCTGCTTCCGTTTTAATAACAAAAGCAGCTGGTATAGAGAAAGGATCAGGTGAATCCGCAAAAGGCTCTGTGGGGAATATAAGTAAAGCTCAATTAGAAGAAATAGCCAAAACTAAGCTTCCTGATCTAAACTGTTCTAGTGTTGAATCAGCAATGAAAGTAATTGAGGGTACTGCTCGTAATATGGGCGTCTCTATCACTGATTGAGTTCAGTACAAAATTTCTCACTATTTAGGGGAGGTTAGTTAATAACCGTTTGCACCCAACATTATTATGAAAAAACTATCCAAAAGAATGGCGGCTCTATCAACAAAGATAGAAGATCGCATTTACGCACCACTTGAAGCTCTTAGTATTATCAAGGAAAATGCTAATGCAAAATTTGATGAAACTATTGAAGCACATATACGTTTAGGTATTGATCCAAAATATACTGATCAACAATTAAGGACTACTGTTGCATTGCCACATGGTACTGGCCAAAGCATCAAAATTGCAGTAATTACAAGTGGTGAGAATGTATCGAAAGCTAAGACTGCTGGTGCAGATTTATTTGGAGAAGAAGACCTAGTGGAAAGCATCAATAAAGGAAATATGGAGTTTGATCTACTTATTGCAACTCCAGATATGATGCCAAAGGTTGCAAAATTAGGAAGAGTTTTAGGACCTAGAGGTTTAATGCCTAATCCTAAAGCTGGTACAGTAACTAATGACATTGCTAATGCAATAAAAGAATTCAAAGCTGGTAAGCTCGAATTTAGAGCAGATAAGGCTGGAATCGTTCATGTCCGCTTTGGAAAAGCAAGTTTCACAAAAGAGGCTCTATTTGATAACTTAAAAACCTTACAAGAATCAATTGATAAAAATAAACCAAGTGGAGCTAAGGGAAAGTATTGGAAAACTTTTTATGTAACTTCAACAATGGGGCCTTCAGTTCAAGTTGACATAAATGCTGTACAAGATTACCAACCTGAAGGTTAACGCTTTGTAGTATAATCGAAAGTGCAATAATACGGCCAAAGAAAGTAGGTTAATTTAGTTATTCTAAATTTTTAATTCCTACCGAGGACTCGTCTTAAATTATTTCTTTTTGGATCTAATAAAAGCGGCCTCTTTAAAAGGACTTTGCCGCATTTCCTGCTCTCCCTAAATTACGATCCAAAAAACATCAATGGGCCGAACACTAGAGAATAAGCAACAAATCGTTACTGAGATTAAATCTCTATTAAACGACTCGGAAATGGCTGTAGTTCTTGACTATAAAGGTTTAACTATCAAAGAGATGTCAGATTTGCGATCTAGATTGCAAACAAATAACGGCATTTGCAAAGTTACTAAAAATTCATTAATGCGTAAAGCTATTGATGGAGATAGTAATTGGAACGATCTTGAATCTTTATTGACCGGAACAAATGCTTTTGTCTTAATCAAAGAAGATGTTGGTGGTGCTGTAAAAGCTATCCAATCTTTTCAAAAAGACACCAAAAAATCCGAAACCAAAGGAGCTTTATTTGAAGGCAGACTTCTAAGCGATTCTGAAATAAAAGAAATTGCAAGTCTTCCATCTAAAGAAGTATTGATGGCAAAAATTGCTGGCGCTCTTAATGGCGTTGCAACAAAAATTGCGATCTCTATTAATGAAGTACCTTCTGGACTTGCTAGATCACTTCAACAACATTCTGAAAAATCAGAATCCTAAATTCAAAACCTAATTAACTTTAAGAAAATGTCCGCAAAAACTGAAGAAATTCTTGAATCATTAAAATCTCTATCACTTCTAGAAGCATCGGAGCTTGTAAAGCAAATTGAAGAGGCTTTTGGTGTCTCTGCTGCAGCTTCTGCAGGTGTAGTTATGGCAGCTCCAGGAGCAGCTGGCGGTGACGCAGATGCTGGGGCTGCTGAAGAAAAAACTGAATTTGATGTAGTTCTCGAAAGCTTTGATGCAGCTGCAAAAATCAAGGTACTTAAGGTTGTAAGAAATGCAACTGGTCTAGGTCTTGGCGATGCAAAAGCACTTGTTGAATCTGCACCAAAAACAGTAAAAGAAGGAATTGCCAAGGCAGATGCTGAATCTTTAAAGAAAGAGATTGAAGAAGCTGGCGGTAAAGTTACACTTAAATAAGAGTACATTTTTTCAAGCCGATAACCTTAATATCGGCTTTAAAAATTATGAATAGTGATAGTATTGCGATTGAAGCCGCAACAGATGGAGCCTGCAGTGGTAATCCAGGCCCAGGTGGTTGGGGCGGTTTAATAATTTTTGAAGATAACAGCGAATTAGAAATAGGTGGTTCGGAGCAAAATACTACTAATAATAGAATGGAACTCACTGCAGCTATAAAAACTCTTGAGAAATTAAAAACCTACAAATTAAAAGAGAACTTTAAACTAAGAACTGAT
>MWOY01000002.1 GCA_002026015.1 Prochlorococcus sp. HOT208_60m_808G21
TAAAAGTATCTAATACAGCAAACGATTTCTCAAAATGTCTTATAAAAATATGTTCCTTATTAATCAACTTGAATAAATATTGAAAATCATTTAAATCATCACTCTAAAACAAATCAAAATATAAAGGCTCAGAATGCTGTTATAGCAGCAGTTCTAAGCCTTTTACCGGATCCCCGTCAGTTCTCTGCTGCATCGACCTGGAAATGCCAGAAGAGGATTCAAAGTGGGCTTTCGTTTCCGATTACAAGATCGGTTTACTACCGCATCACGACAGTCTCCTCATGTCGAAAGAGAGTCAGATCAGAGCACATAAAGAAGAACTTAACCAAAGATCCAGTAATCTAACTCTAACTCATTTTTTTATGCATTTGGAGATGGCCAAATGTCTCTTACCATAGTTAATAAAATTTGAGCTTCATCATATCTTTCTGAATGCGTTTTACCATTTAATAAAAATGTGATATGAGCCATTTTTC
>MWOY01000020.1 GCA_002026015.1 Prochlorococcus sp. HOT208_60m_808G21
TTATTACAGCAAATAAAGCTAGTTGATCCAAAATTTATATTACTTACTGGTTCAACTGCTATGAGAGCTATTTTAGAGGTTAAAGATCCGATAAGTAATTTAAGGGGTAAATGGATTAAAAAAGATGGGAGAGAAATTATGGTAATTTTTCATCCATCTTATTTGCTGAGATTTCCTTCAAAAGAAATCAATAAACCTTACCATCCAACTTTGAAAGACCTAGAGAATGTAAGTGGTAAACTATATGCCGTATAATTTAGTGAAATCCTTTTTGAATATCAAGAATTTTAATGTCATTAACTCAATCAAAAGAGGTTAATAGTCTCTCCAAAAGATATTCAACTCATATTGAGAGAAGGATAACTAGAACAGTAATGGTGGGTGATGTAGCTATTGGAAGTGATTATCCAGTAAGAGTTCAATCGATGATAAATGAAGATACGATGGATGTCGAAAATGCTTACTTAGCTATCAAAAGACTTCATGATGTGGGTTGTGAAATAGTAAGGTTAACTGTCCCTTCCTTAGCTCATGCCAAAGCAGTAGGAGATATAAAAGCAAAATTACTAGAAAATAATATCAATACCCCCTTGGTAGCTGATGTTCACCATAATGGTATGAAAATTGCAATGGAAGTTGCAAAACATGTTGATAAAGTAAGAATTAATCCTGGATTGTTTGTTTTTGAAAAATCAGACCCTACAAGAACTGAATATACAGATGAGGAATTTGAAACTATTAAGCAAACAATACTTAAAAGATTCACCCCTTTAGTTGAAGTTTTAAAGGCTGAAAACAAAGCTCTAAGGATTGGAGTTAATCATGGGTCTCTATCTGAGAGGATGCTTTTCACTTATGGTGATACGCCCTTAGGAATGACAGAATCTGCGATGGAGTTCGTCAAAATTTGTGATGAGCTTGATTTTCATAACATAATTATTTCTATGAAAGCTTCTAGGGCTCCGGTCATGATGGCAGCTTACAGAATGATTGCAGATAGGCTTGACTCTGAAGGATATAACTACCCCTTACATTTAGGAGTGACTGAAGCTGGTGATGGTGATTACGGAAGGATTAAAAGTACTGCTGGAATTGGAACACTTTTAGCAGAGGGATTAGGAGATACCATCAGGGTTTCCTTAACAGAAGCTCCAGAAAAGGAAATACCAGTGTGCTATTCAATTTTGCAATCTTTAGGATTAAGAAAAACAATGGTTGAATACATCAGTTGCCCTAGTTGTGGTAGAACACTATTCAATCTAGAAGAAGTTGTAGATAAAGTTAGGAACGCCACCTCACATTTAACGGGTCTAGATATAGCAATAATGGGATGTATTGTTAATGGGCCAGGAGAAATGGCGGATGCTGATTATGGTTATGTTGGGAAAGGTAAAGGAACTATTGCCTTATATAGAAGGAAAGAAGAGATAAAAAGAGTACCTGAAGATGAGGGGGTTAATGCTTTAATCCAACTTATTAAGGA
Source organism: Prochlorococcus sp. HOT208_60m_808G21 (assembly GCA_002026015.1). Classification (GTDB taxonomy): domain Bacteria; phylum Cyanobacteriota; class Cyanobacteriia; order PCC-6307; family Cyanobiaceae; genus Prochlorococcus_A. The sequence goes on from MWOY01000020.1 coordinate 1,484, forward strand.
TGATGGGAAGTGGATTGATCCTTAAGGATTTGTCAAAATTTTGAATTATAAATAAATTCTTTTTATAATAAAAAAATCTAATTATTTAAAGAAAAGAAAATTGCTTAAAAAAAATATATATTTCTGTTTGCGGCATCCTTTTCTGGACTATTTTTAAATAATTTTGCAGAGGCAACAGTTTTAAATAATAGTTATAAAGAAGTAATTGATCATGTTTGGCAAATTGTATATAGAGATTTTCTTGATTCAAGCGGCAAATTTCAAAAGTCCAATTGGATTAATCTAAGAAAAGAAGTTTTATCAAAAACATATTCAGATAGCAATGAAGCATATGATGCGATTAGAGATATGCTTTCTTACTTAGATGATTCTTATACAAGATTTTTAGAACCTAAGGAATTTAATCAGATGAGAATCGATACCTCTGGTGAATTGACTGGAGTTGGTATCCAAATAGTTAAAGATAAAGAATCTGATGATTTAATAATTATTTCCCCCATAGAGGACACCCCTGCATTTGACGCTGGAATTAAAGCTAGAGATAAAATATTATCCATAGATGATATTTCTACTGAAGGTATGAATATTGAGGAGGCCGTGAAATTAATAAGAGGACAAAGAGGTACTAAAGTAAAGCTTGAAATTCTTAGAGGTTCTAAATCCTTTTTTAAGATTTTATCAAGAGAAAAAATTGAAATAAAATCTGTATCAAGTAAAGTCAATCAAACTAAAAACGGCTTATCAATTGGCTATGTAAGAATTAAACAATTTAATGCAAATGCATCAAAAGAGACTAGAGATGCTATTAAGGATTTAGAAACAAAAAAAGTCGCAGGATATGTTCTTGACTTGAGAAGTAATCCTGGAGGGTTATTAGAATCAAGCATTGATATCTCAAGGCACTTCATTAACAAAGGAGTAATAGTAAGTACGGTAAGTAAAGATGGTTTAAAAGAAACAAAAAAAAAGGAAACGGTCAAGCTCTAACAAAAAAACCCTTAGTTGTCTTAGTTAATGAGGGTTCTGCTAGTGCTAGTGAAATAGTCTCTGGTGCAATAAAGGATAACAAAAGAGGAAAATTAGTTGGGAAGAAAACTTTTGGTAA
>MWOY01000197.1 GCA_002026015.1 Prochlorococcus sp. HOT208_60m_808G21
GTCGATCTCGTGAGACTTGTTGACCCAGAAGGTCAACATGCGCATGTACTAGTTCCTCCCGACCAATTAAGTCTAGCAATAGGAAGAGAAGGACAAAATGTAAGACTTGCAGCAAGATTAACTGGTTGGAAGATTGACGTTAAAAACTCACATGAATACGATCAAGAAGCAGAAGATGCTGCAGTCTCTGAATTAATCACTCAAAGGGAAGATGAAGAGAATCTCCAGCGAGAAGCTGAGCTTAGATTAGAAGCAGAGCAAGCTGAGCGTGCTGCGGAAGATGCAAGATTAAGAGACAGGGGAAATTAAAGAACAAGAGGTATTTATTGGCGAACTACCACTAATGACTGAAAGAGGAACTTTCATTATTAATGGTGCCGAAAGAGTTATTGTTAATCAAATTGTTCGAAGTCCTGGAGTATATTTCAAAGATGAATTGGATAAAAATGGTCGAAGAACTTACAATGCTAGCGTTATTCCTAATAGAGGGGCATGGTTAAAATTCGAGACTGACAAAAATAATTTACTTTATGTGAGAGTTGATAAAACTAGAAAAATTAATGCTCATGTTCTTATGAGAGCAATGGGTCTTTCAGATAATGATGTGGTAGATAAACTTAGGCATCCCGAGTTTTATCAAAACTCAATTGATTCAGCTAATGACGAAGGTATTAATTCAGAAGATCAGGCGTTACTTGAACTATACAAGAAGCTACGTCCTGGTGAACCACCCTCCGTTTCTGGCGGACAACAGCTATTACAAAGTAG
>MWOY01000198.1 GCA_002026015.1 Prochlorococcus sp. HOT208_60m_808G21
AAGAGATACAAGAATTAGTGGGGATATTCTTCTTCAGGCAATCACAAAAGGTATAAACGATAGTGGCAAAAAATTTATAAATCTAGGAATCTGCCCTACCCCAGCTATACCTTTTTTAATCAAACAAGAGAATTTCAGTAGTGGGATAATGATATCTGCAAGTCATAATCCTCCAGAATATAATGGCATAAAAATTTTTGATCATAATGGTCAAAAAATTACCAAATCTTTTGAAAATAAAATTCAAAAATATATTGAAGAGTCAAATCACAATATCTCTGTTCCTAGAAAATTGATCCCCGTAAATACAAATGAATTTCTTATCGATATTTATATCAAAAGCCTAATCCAAACAATGGGTGGAGAAAATCTAAGCGGCATGAAAATAATATTAGACACTTGCTATGGATCAGCGGCAACCTGGGCAAAAAAAATTTTTCATTCTCTTGGTGCAGATGTAAGAGTTATCAATAACTCTAAAAATGGTTTGAAAATTAATATGAATTGTGGTTCTACTAACCTCGGACCATTAAAAAAGGCATTACAAGAGAGTCCTGCAGATATGGGTTTTAGCTTCGATGGGGATGCCGATAGAGTAATTGGAATCGATGCAAAAGGGAATATTTTAGATGGAGATCATATTCTTTTTCTTTGGGGTAGAGAACTTATGGAACAAAAAATACTCACAAATAATTTACTAATATCAACGCAAATGGCAAACTTAGGTTTTGAAAAGGCCTGGCAGAAAATTGGAGGAATTTTATATAGAACTGATGTAGGAGATAAACATGTGCATGACGCAATTAAGGAAAAAGGAGCAGTTTTAGGAGGTGAGCAGTCAGGTCATATACTTTCAAAAATTAATAACTTTTCTGGAGATGGGATATTGACTGCACTTCAAATTTCTAAATTTTGTAAAAAGAAAAATGTTAATTTAAATGATTGGCTTAAAAGTAGTTTCGAACCTTATCCTCAAAAACTAACTAACATTAACCTAGATTTTAATATTAATAAATTAAATCCAGAAACCAAAAACTTAATTGATCAAACTATAGAGTTTTTTCAGAAAATATATTCGGATAATTGTAGAGTTTTTATAAGACCTAGTGGTACGGAACCCGTTATAAGAATTCTAGTTGAGGCCAAAAGTCATAAAAAAGTTCATTCTTTATCAAACGAAATAACAAATAAACTCTTTTTAGAAATTGATAAAATCATAAATTAACGATGTATTAAATTTTTATATAGATCCTCTCAAAAATATCAAGTTGGTTATCAATCACATATTTTTCCCGATTAGTTTTAACTTTATTTGGATTAAAACTTTCGGAATAATTAAAATCTTTTTTATCTACTGTTTTAAAATAAAAGTTACTTGATATTGTGTAATCCATATAATCAAATAAATCCTTTACATCCGTTTTTATGAAAATTAAGGTCCCTTTTTGCAATGAATTTGAGAGAATATTAATAAATTCTGGTTGAATTATACGCCTTTTATAATGTCTCTTTTTAAACCATGGATCAGGAAAATTAAAAGAAAGACTTTTTAGATTTTTGATAATAAATTTACTTTGGACATCATTCAAAATATTATTAGCATTACCAAATATAAAATATAGATTTTTGATTTCTCTTTCAAGTAATTTTAATTTGGCATTTTTGACTAATCTCTCACGGATTTCAATTCCTAAATAATTCCAACTGGTATTAACTAAAGCCAAATCAAATAGAAACTCACCAGCTGCACAACCAATATCCAAATGAAGATTCGATTTATAATCATCAAACATTTCGCTCAAAGAAGGTATTCTCTCAATTTGATTGAAATTACTACTAAGGGGATTAACATGCTGTCTCATACAATTATTAATATATTCCAAGGCAATAATATAAGGATGCATAATATTCATAACTATGACAATACTAATTTCAAAAGTAACAGTTTGATGTTTAATTATTATGTGTTTAGTACGAAAAAGTTTTGAACGTTTTTAATCAACTTTCTATTTGGCTATCATTTCAACTTTCAATAATTTTCCTTGTTGGTATTCCCGTTACTCTATCCTTGTGGTCAATTAAAAAAAGAAATAAAGCCATTAATAAACTTCTTTCAATTTATTGGAAAATATCCCTTTTATTTTTTATAAGCCTTCTTCTTTTAATAGGTAAATATAATTATGCTCTCGTGATAACAAATATTTCAACATTATTAATGACAGTTTCAGTTTGGTTTTGGAACGATATTAATGATGAGTTAAGAGAATATGATTTTTCTAACTCTCTCACAACAACGACAAAAATTTGGAGATGGACGATAACTTTTATATCTCTCAATTTCTTTATTCAGAGTTTACAAAACTTTAACTGCTTTTCTTTTATTAATTCTGATGCGTGTGCAATATGGCTTCAGCCTTCTTCAAATTTATATCTTATTTTAAAAAATTTATTTAATTTTTTCTTTGGAGCTAATTTTACTCAGCCGATAGCAAAATTCTTAGGATTATTTTCATTATTAATCTATATTTTAGGCCTCATTCAATGGTCAATAATCAAATTACCTAAAAATGGAAGAAACTCTTACTTCTCAGAAAATGGCAAAAATTGATTTAATAAATAGTCTTGAAAAAATCAGTTCCGAGATACCCGATAGGATACTCAAACTAGAGGGTTTCATTCAAAAAGAAAATCAAAAAGAACAACTAGAAATAATTATTTTCAGAGGTTTCAGTAGCTCAACAACTCATCCAATTGAAATAGATTCAGAAAAAAAAGTAATAGCACTTAATTATATAATTAAGAATTTTAAACTTTATAAAGCACCGTTAACAGAGACAGGAGAAAATTTTATAAGAGAAAATGAAAACTCAGTTTTCTTTTTGAATCAAAAAAACTGGATTTAAATAAATTCAAAAATTAATAATATTTGAACATCTTTTGCATAATTTTGTATTTTTTATTCCAATAAAAGTTTCTTTTTGATAATGCCAACATCTATCACATTTTTGACCTTGGGCTTTTAATATTTGTATTTTTCCAAGTGCATTGTTATCAATAATCAGAGAATTTTCCACTAAATGAGATACCACTTGGAAGTTTGATACTATAAGCCAATCCCTAAATAAATCTACATCTTGATTGCCAAATTCTTTTAGCCAAGTAAGTGAATCTTTTAAAACTTTATCTTCAGGTAAATAATTAACTTCAGTTTCCAAAGCTGCTCCAATTATTTGTTTGTTTCTACATCCTTCTATAGCCTTGTTAATTTCAACTCTCAAATTTCTTAAATTTGCAATGTGTTCATTAAGTATTTGATTTTTCCATGACTGCGAAAATATTGGCCATCCTCTTTGAAAGACTGATTTTTCTTTAGTTGAATATGGTATATTTTGCCAAATATCTTCAGCCATATGACAAAGCACGGGAGAAATAAGTACGGCTAAATTTTCAACAACTTTTGACATGACGAACTGACATGATCTTCTCCTAAATTGTGATTTAGAACTTACATACAACCTATCCTTCGCAATATCCAAATAAAAATTTGAAAGATCTACAACGCAAAAACTTTGCAAGATTTGGAAAAATTTTGAAAATTCATAATTTTCATAAGCATTTGATATTTCATCTGTAACCTCAACTAGTCTGCCTAACATCCATTGATCTAAGAGAGGCAATTGATCAATTTCAAAACTATCAACATTAGGATCATAATCATGAATATTACCTAGAAGATATCTTGCAGTATTACGAACTTTTCTGTAAACGTCTGAAAGTTGCTTGAGTATATTTGAACCAATTGGAACATCAACTGAATAATCTACAGAGCTTACCCATAGCCTTAAAACATCAGCACCATAAGCAGGGTCAGTTTTTTTATTATTACCTCCATTTATAATTATATTTGGGTCAACAACATTTCCTAAAGATTTACTCATTTTTCTTCCATTTTCATCAAGTGCAAAACCATGAGTTAAAACTTTCTTATAGGGAGGTTTATTATTGACTGCAACAGATGTTAGCAAAGAAGACTGAAACCATCCTCGATGTTGATCTGAACCCTCTAAATAAAGATCTGCTGGATATTTTAATTCACTTCTCAGTTCACATACTGCGGCCCAGCTAGATCCTGAATCGAACCAAACATCCATTGTATCTGTCCCTTTTTTCCATTGATCCGATTCTTTTGCATAACTTTCAGGCAAAAGATTCTTAACATCCCAATCCCACCAAATATCTGCTCCATATTCACTAAAAAGTTCTTGAATATGATGAATTATCTCGTTGTTAAGTAGAATATCATTACCATTTTTTTTATAAAAAACTGGAATAGGTACACCCCATGACCTCTGTCTAGAAATACACCAATCTCCTCTCCCAACAACCATAGAATAAATTCTTTTCTTTCCAGTCTCTGGCATCCATTCAACATCTTCGATTGCCTTTAATGCAGATGATCTAAAACCATTTACAGAGGCAAACCATTGTTCTGTTGCCCTAAAAATCGTTGGTTTTTTGGTTCTCCAATCATACGGATATCTATGTTTATAATTTTCTTGTAATAGAAGAAAATTATTTCCTTTTAAATATTTAATAATTAAATCATTGGCATCTTTCAGGACATTGGATCCTTGAAATTGTCCAGAAAATTCATTTAAGTTCCCTTTTTCATCAACAACACATGTAATAGGTAAATCATATTTTTGCCCCACATTAAAGTCATCCATCCCATGACCGGGCGCAGTATGAACAATTCCAGTACCTGATTCTGTGGTAATGTAATCACCCCCAATCAAGATTCTGCAATTTTTATCCTTAGTAGGATGTTGATATTCAATATTTTCCAATTCAGAACCTCTAACCTCTAAAAGCACCTTGAAATCTTTATTAAATTTCTTACTTATTTCAGAAGATAAATCCTTTGCAAAAAGGTAAATTCGTTTCTCTTCATTGATAGCAAAAACGTACTTTATTTTTGGATTTACTGCAACTGCTTCATTTGCAGGTATCGTCCAAGGAGTAGTAGTCCAAATAGTTATGAAAGAATTATTTTGAAAAAAATCTTTTTTAATATTAAGATTTTCTTGATTGAAATTTAATAGAATTTGCTCAGATATATTAGTAATTTTTAATGAAACATAAATACTTTTTGAATAATGTTCATCCGGATATTCTAATTCTGCTTCTGCAAGTGCGGTCCTCGAACTAGGACTCCAATGAACAGGTTTAAGACCTCGATATATGTATCCATTTAAAAACATTTTCCCAAATACTCCAATCTGAGCAGATTCATAACTTTTCTTAAGAGTTAAGTAAGGGTTATCCCAATTTCCCCATATGCCCCACCTTTTGAAACCCTCCTTTTGATTATTAATTTGGATATGGGCATAATCTGTTGCTTTTTTTCTTAAATTTAGAGTGTCAAGATTCTTTCTTTCATCAGATTTTAAATTCTGAAGAACTTTTAATTCAATAGGTAATCCATGACAGTCCCAGCCTGGTACAAAATGAACCCTAAATCCTCTTAATGTTTTGTACTTATTAATTATGTCTTTTAAAACTTTATTAAGGGCATGACCCATATGAAGCGCTCCATTTGCATAAGGAGGGCCATCATGTAATGTAAATATTTCGCCTGAATTGTTTGAACCTAATTGGAAATCAATATCATTATTAGCCCAAAAATTCTGTATCTCAGGTTCTCTTACAACTGAATTAGCGCGCATTGAGAAGTCAGTTTTTAATAAATTTAAAGTTTCTTTATAAGAAAAGTCTGATTTTTGTTCTTTGCTATTTTGAGATTTCATACGACGATATAAGAAATATTGGTGATCAAAAGAATTATTTAAATAAATCTAATTTATTATATTCTTTCTTAATTGACCTGTAGTTTTTTTGGGATGTTTC
>MWOY01000199.1 GCA_002026015.1 Prochlorococcus sp. HOT208_60m_808G21
AGTCAAGATGAGAATGGTAATTGGAGAATAGATCCTGAAAAAGATGCCCTCAGAATGGCCAATCATACTAGGGTTTACCATACAAAACCCACTTACCAAACTGTTTTGGATGCAGTAACAAAACAATTCCATTCAGGTGAGGGAGCCATTCAATTTGCACCAGAAGCAATTGCAAGGTCAAATGCAGATATTCTCAAAGATGATGAATTGAGAAAGGAATTTATTGAAATCTACTCAGAACAAGGCAAGGATGAAGCCAGAAATTGGATAAATAGTAGTTATGGTCCTTGTGCAGAAGAAGAGTTAGACCACAGGATGAGCCGATATGGACTTAACCCTTGTGGGGAGATGTTGGGAAATGATTTCCATTGCAATTTGGCTGAAGTTCATTTAAATCAGATTGATCCAGGAAATTTTGAAGAGCAAAAAAAAGCTTTTAAAGCAGCCGCTCTTTCTGTAGCATGCTTACTTAATCATGAATTTGAAGTTGAGCGTTACAGAAAAAGTAGGGAATATGATCCTATCGTAGGAGTAAGTTTCACTGGATTATTTGATTTTTGTGTCCATGCCTTTGGGACGCCATGGTTGAAATGGTGGGAAGCAGGAAGGCCAAATAGCGAAGAAGGGAAGGCCTTCAAAGAAAAGGAAGCTAAATTCTTAGATTCTTGGAGAAAAATAGTAAAAGAAACTGTATGGGAATATTGTGATAAGCATAATCTAAGGAGACCAAATAGATGCACAACAGTTCAGCCAGCTGGAACTAAAAGTCTTCT
>MWOY01000200.1 GCA_002026015.1 Prochlorococcus sp. HOT208_60m_808G21
TTTTCAACAACTACCTTTTGCGAAGAAAGTAAAATACTACGAAAGAGAAATGAAATTAATATTTGATAAATGGAATCTAGAAAAAAATTAAAAAAAATAATTAACTAATTTATTGATATGTCTGGAGTAAAGATATATAAATTCCTAATAATAAAAATATTGGTACACCTATACCCATAACTGTAGTGGGTTGATTATTCCAAAAATTAGTTAAAAATTCTATTGTTTGGGAAGTTTAATTTTTTTTAGCTCTATTAGCTCTATTCATAACTTTTCTCAAAATATTATTTTTAATTGATAAATCAGAAATACAATAAAGAGTTAAAAACAAGACTACTTTTGCAAAAAATGAGATTTGCATAATAAAAATAACTCTACACTCATAAAAGCAAATTTTATTAAAACTGCCAATTTTTTAGGAGACCTAATAGGAGGTATTTTTAATATTTGAATAAGAAAGACTGAATAAAAAACAAATGCAACAAGATCAACTGTCTTAGCGTTCGGAGAAGCTCCTATTAGATATAAGATAGAGTTAATAGAAATAGACTTATGAAGGAATTAGAAGAAAATACTATCGAACAAATAAGAACTCTTCTTAATTATTTAGAGCAAACAGATCTATTAAAAAACAAGGATATTCTTAGATGTTTAGATGTAATAGCAAGAGAGTATGGCGGAGAAGTAGTTGACAAAAATTAAATGGCAAATCCAGATCAAAAAACAATATTGCTAGAACAAGCTTATTACGAACTAAAGGAAATTTGCACAAAGTTCCAAGACCAATCTGGAGCTACAGATATGGAAGTAAAAACTTTACTTCGAGAACTTGCGAGGATTTATGAAAAAGATATTGATGACAACTATGACATAGATTGGGAAGTTTAAATAAGTTTATTTGATATTCTTTTGCTATAAATTAATTGAGGCCAAACCTCGTCAGCACTCTCTACCTTTGCTGCAAGACATAAATTGATTCTATATAGTTGCGAGTCGATTTAATAACCCTTTCAGTAGTTGGAATTTCTGGAAGGGTTTCTTGTTACTGATATTTATTTAGTAATCGATTATAAATTACCAACAATACTATTACCCCAACTATTCCATAAATCGCATGGTATGGATCGTGGTGATTCTGCCAAAGCTCCTTTAAAAATGCCTTCAATACTTCATAGCTACTTCCCAATGAGAATAACATCCATAAGATTTTTCTTTAATTAATTTGCATAATTTCTTACAACTGGTAATTTTAGTGGGCTTCAATAAATTCAAATGCAAGATCAAAAAATTGAAAAGATAGCAGCTGTTGCAGTAANTATAACCAAGGTGCTNGTAATAATTTATCTAGGCTTCATAGAAGTATTTAAAATTGGCAAATTACTTATAGAGAATTTAGATACTGAATTTGATATTTCTCGAAAATGGGCTTCACAAAATTATTCGATTCTAAAAAAACGACTAGCGGAAGGAAAAGTAGCGGGTTTTATAGAAAATTAGTAGGCGTTATATTTACTCAACA
>MWOY01000201.1 GCA_002026015.1 Prochlorococcus sp. HOT208_60m_808G21
GTAATCAAGCCAAGTTTTTTTTAACTTTAAAGTCTGTTTTTTGAGAAAATTGTGATTCGTACATAGTAATTAAAAAATAAGTTTTACCATATTGATGAAGTTTTCTTCATCGGACAATGTAAGCGAATTGCCTTACGTTTTTATATTGTTCTGATAAGCAATAAGTGATTCCAAAAATAAATTATTTACTAATACACAAATTTTTCAATTAACTCTCCAAAGCTTTTTTTATGAGGAGAATTGTTGATGTTAATACCATTTGAACCTGATCTTAGATTCATTAAACGAATAACTTTATTTGCTTTTCTAGGTTTTTTTTTGCCAGCTCTTTCATTTTTTGGAATACTACAGGTTCCATCTATTACTCCTAAACCTGTCAAAAGAGCATAAGCCCTTTGGTTCCCAGTCCCATGAATTTTGCTACCCATGTGTAATGATATTTTTGCTAATGAAAGAATCTTTCTTCTATCAATATTTTCTTCAAACATAGATACGAACCTTCCAGCCAAACAATCTGCTTGAAGTTCTTTTGCGGGATGAGGTATTTTGCTTACCCAAGCGTGCTGAAGGGAATGAGACCATTCGTGGGCAAGAAGATACAATAATCCAGATGAATCATTTAGTTCATAAAATAATTCAACATCCTCTTTTACTAAAAAAATGGTATTAGTAGATGAACAGTATGAGCTTCCTCCTATTGTCTTGAGGTTTTTATCTCTTTGACTACAACTTCCATAAACTCTCGAATTGGCATCTAATAAAATTGTCTGCGGGATACGAATTTTGCTTAAGAATTTATCTTTCTTCCATGATTCACTCATTATCTTGGTAAAGTTTTCAATTATTTTATAAACTTTTTCCTCTTTTTTACCATTAGATAGTACTGAGGGATTAATTACTAAAG
>MWOY01000202.1 GCA_002026015.1 Prochlorococcus sp. HOT208_60m_808G21
GAATTATCAACAACCAGAATTCGGAGATAATAAGACTACTTTTGCTTCCTTAGAAGATGTCATTTTTGCCTTTGAAGATAAAAGACTCACACTACACGAATGGGTTTGGGTTAGATTTAATGGAGAAGTTGAAGATGAAGACGAAATGCGTAGCCCACAAAAAACTCAAGAGCTTGAAGATGGCTCAAGATTAGAAATCTGGAATTTAAGAAGGGACAGATTTGACTCTGATAATAATTTAATAAGTAGATTTGTGCTGACAACTGTTGGGAGAGTAGTTATGAACTATACCATCATCGATTCTGTATCTACAACGTAATCTTTAAAAACTATTTTTCATTCATTAAAAAATCATGACTTCATCTAAATCTAAAAAAACATCCAGAGTACGTAAAAGTACTAAAAACTCAAAAAAGAATAATCCAGTCACAATGCCTGCTCTAGCTAAAACTCCCCCATCATTTAAAAATAAGGTTGTTGATAAGAAAGCCTTAAAAAATTTAGTCTCTTGGGCTTATAAAACTCATGGAACAGCAATAACTGCAGCCATGGCAGATAATCTAAAGGATTTAGGATTTAAATATGCTACCCAAGCTGCAGTCTCCATCTCAGTAGATGACTTAAAAGTTCCTGAAGCTAAACAAGATTTAATTGGACAAGCTGAAGAGCAAATATCTGCTACAGAAGAATGCTATAGACTTGGTGAAATTACTGAAGTTGAAAGACACACTAAAGTTATAGATACCTGGACTGAGACTAATGAAAGATTAGTAGATGCTGTAAAGAATAATTTTAATCAAAATGATCCACTAAATTCCGTTTGGATGATGGCCAATTCAGGAGCAAGGGGTAATATGTCTCAGGTAAGACAACTTGTAGGTATGAGGGGATTGATGGCTAATCCTCAAGGAGAAATCATTGACTTACCAATAAGAACTAATTTTAGGGAAGGACTTACTGTTACTGAATATGTAATTTCTTCTTATGGAGCAAGGAAAGGTTTGGTGGATACTGCTTTAAGAACTGCGGATTCTGGTTATTTGACTCGAAGATTAGTTGATGTTGCTCAGGATGTAATTGT
>MWOY01000203.1 GCA_002026015.1 Prochlorococcus sp. HOT208_60m_808G21
ATTAGGTTTCTGATAAAAATATTTATCATAATCCCGGCTTAATTTCTCACAGGTTACATTTTGTTCGTTTTTGAGAAGTATTTTTTATTTAATGAACTTTTAAATGTAAAATTCTTAAGATTATAAAATTTGTTTTATGTTTTCTAGAAGCAAAAAACCTGCAGTAAAAAAATCCGCAATAGTTGAAGAGACTCCATTATTTGCTCAATTATTACCATTCGCAAACAGAATGAATGATAAGGTCCAATTGGTAAATGCTTTGGCTTTTACTTTTATTATGGGATTCTCAATTTTTGGAATTGCTCTATGGAAACTATCAGGGCTGACCTAAATATTTTATTTTTGCAAAGCATCAATTTTTGATTCTTTGTTTTCAATTATGGTTATTAACCATCTAGAGGCTACCCCTCTGGATATTGTTCTATTTTTTAGAAATCTACATATATATACGTGTAGATTTTTTTCGTTTTTGGAGTTAAATTTTTCCTCAAAATCTAAGATTTCCTCTTCTGATGTTCTTTTTCTTAGCTCATCCACCAATGCATGACTGGAGGAATCATTAAACAAGCTCCCAATATTTAAGCTTAATGTCATAAATAATTTATGTACCTATTTAAGAGGTAG
>MWOY01000204.1 GCA_002026015.1 Prochlorococcus sp. HOT208_60m_808G21
ATTTGAAAATCCAAAAAAATTAAAGGCAAGAAGTTTTTGGCAAAATTTGTCTAATTTTTGATTTTAAAAAATAAAGTTTAAAGCTTCCAAAAAGCTATCTCCTTCAATAGTTAAAAAATCACTTATACCATCATTGTTAATGTCTATTGATTCAAAAATACCGTCTCCATCTGCATCAGAATCGAAAAAACCATTAATTCCATCATTATCAACATCTTTAGAGAGATTGTCGGCAAAAGTTTCATTAGGATTTGTACGAAAATGGCCTCTTACAAAAGAGCCATTTTCTTTTTGATAAGGTTCAATCCACTTCATAAGGGTTTCCCACTATAAGTAGATTCATTGATCCAGTTATTCATCTTTAAAAATCTAATAAAAAACCTTTTTTACAAGGCGAAAGTAAGTAACAGGAGAGGAGGTAAAGCATATTTACCATAATTTTTAATTTTTTTATCTCTTTTCATTTCATAATCAAACCAACCATAGTCTCTCCACCTATTGACTGATTTCTTAATTTCTTCTCCTGATATAAATTTCCCTTCATTATTAGTAAAACCATTCTCTCCATAAGAATTAAGTTTTGACTCCAATGATTGATCGCATAAAGTATCCCATTTCATTGATAAATAGAAATTATTTATCTTTTACCACATCGCACGATAAGGGTGTACATCATCAGAAAGAAATCTAGAAAGGGTACTTTCAGGGAAAACCAATTTATACCCTCCTTCAGAAGCGTCGCTTAGATAAGCTACGCATAATTTAGAAAGAGTTGATCTTGAATTTAGGTCATCCATTTTAATTCACCTTCCCGTATGTACCACACTTAACTGCAGTTATAATTCCTAAAAAAGGGTTGCCTGTTACCATTGCCACTGCCAATGGAATACCAACTTTTACAAGAACCTCTTTTGTAGGACTGGGATTTGAGAAATCATTAGTTGAATTCATTTTGAAAATTGATTCGTACATATAAGTATTGTTCCGAATTAATTTTGGTGATTCCAAATATGAATTTTGGAATCAAAGAACTTAATCAAGAACAATAAGAATATGTCCCGTGAAGAATACTTCACTTAAATTAATTTTCTAAATGTATTACTCAAATTATTCTGACGACTTTTCACAAAATTCATATCTAAAAGTAGAACTAAGGAATGGTCTTACTGGTCAAAATTATAGTTATCAATATAACTGGGGGAATAACTGGGGGAATAACTGGGGAATAACTGGGATGACGATTTTGGCATAATAGGAGGTGCACCTTCAACACCTTCAACACCATCAACAC
>MWOY01000205.1 GCA_002026015.1 Prochlorococcus sp. HOT208_60m_808G21
CTTCTTTTGGATTTAAAAGAGGTGCTATCCACTGTGAAGATCTATCTTGAACTGTCCAAAGTCCATCACTATATCCTGGTAAATTTTTTATAGATCTTGGATTAGATTTTAAAGTAATTCCATTATGTAAATCTTTAATAATTTCAGCATCAATTTTATTTTCATGAAGTACTTTCAAAAAGTTATCTAAATTAGTTTTTAATTGGTTAATTCTCAAATCAATTGATGGTTTTTTATTAAATGCCTTAATGATATTTTCACCCTCGCTATTGCCGACCCACTTATAAAGATCCTACACAAGCCATAATGGAAATGATTCAATATATGAAATTCTTACTTTTCTATCAGAAGATAATTCCGGAAAGATTTTTTGTTCTAATTTTCTTGATGCATTTCTCGATATCGCATTTACAGTTCCCGCTAAACCATTTAAATCTGTTTTTTTTGCTACTTCTACAGTGGTAGAAATAGCAGCAGGAA
>MWOY01000206.1 GCA_002026015.1 Prochlorococcus sp. HOT208_60m_808G21
AGCCAAGCGGACTTAATTCACCCCAAGAAACGTCAGCGGCTAAAAGAGGGAAAAGAACTGTTATTGCTAATTGAGCTAATTCACCTATTAGATTATCCAATCTGTCCTTATCTATAACTTCTCTTTTGCCCACAATAAAACCTGCCGCGACTGAAGCCGGCAGGCCTGATTCTGGTAAAAAATATTCACAAATTCCATACACAAGGAAAATAAATCCAAGGGTAACTTGAAGCTCTATACCAAATGAGGCTTCATTTTTAATTTTTTTTAAAATTTCTGATAGTAACCATCCTGCACTTAATCCGATTAAGACACCTCCCCCTAATCTTTGCATTAATGCTACAAATACATCGTTAATCCCACGAAGGTCCCCTAAAGTCAGTTCTAAAAGCAGTAGTGCTAGTACTGCACCAATTGGTTCAAGCAACAAGCCCTCAGCTTTTAAAACCTCCGAGAGTGGGGAAGCTAATTTTATTTGTTCCACTAATGGGGAGACTACTGTTGGTCCAGTAGCTAGAACTATTGCACTATATATTCCTGCGACTTGCCATGAGAGGCCAGCCAGCCAATGAGCA
>MWOY01000021.1 GCA_002026015.1 Prochlorococcus sp. HOT208_60m_808G21
AGATAGACATAACATGGGAGCATATTAAGATTCTTGCGAAATTTGGTCTTGCAAAAAAAGTAAAGTTACCCTCTAGGTCTTATTATTAACTATATTGTTTAATATTTTCATGGCTAAAAGAGTACAAGTCGCATTAACTGAATCAATCGCATCACTAGGTAAAGAGGGAGATCTAGTTGAAGTAGCACCTGGATACGCAAGAAATTTTCTATTACCTTACGGTAAGGCAATGAATGTAACACCAGCAGTCCTTAAACAAATTGAAAGGAAAAAAGAAAAAGAAAAAATCGCTGCTGATAAATTAAAGCAAGAAGCTTTAGATTTCCAAACTGCATTATCTACAATAGGTAGGTTCACTATCAAAAAACAGGTCGGAGAAGATGGTGTACTTTTTGGAACGGTTACCAATGGGGATGTTGCCGAAGCGATAGAAGCAGCAACTAAAAAAGAAATTGATAGAAGAAACATTACTGTTCCTGATATTCATAATTTAGGTTCCTTTACTGCAAAAATAAAATTACATTCAGAAGTAAATGCAGAAGTAAATATTGAAGTAACAAGTTAATCAATTTGTTGCATTATTTTGAAAATTAGCCAGAGTATATATCTAAGCAATTAAAGATATGGTTTCAGTACCTTTTCCAAATAATGGGCAAAATAAAAATTTTAAAAAAGATTTTAATAGTGAAAATTCGGGATTAGTCCCTCCTCAAAACGTTCAAGCAGAAGAAGTTGTTCTTGGTAGCATACTTCTTGATCCAGACGCTATTGGAAGAATTGCAGACTTAATTAAACCTGAAGCTTTTTATATAAATGCCCATCAAGAGATTTATAGAACAGCATTAATGTTGCATACCCAGGGTAAACCAACTGATTTAACATCAATGTGTGCTTGGTTAGCAGATAATGGATCACTAGAAAAAATTGGAGGAAACAGCAAACTGGTAGAACTAGTTGAAAATGTTTCCTCTACAGCATCCATAGAACAAGTTGCTAATTTAATTAACGACAAATTCATGAGAAGGCAACTTATCAGATCTGGAAATGAAGTGGTTCAACTAGGTTTTGATCAAACTCAAGATACTAATGAAGTTCTAGATAAAGCAGAGCAAAAAATATTTGAAATTAGTCAAGAAAAACCTTCAAAAGGCCTTACTCAAGCAGCTGAAATCCTTACAAGTACTTTCAATGAAATAGAGTCAAGATCATTAGGTACTTCAGTAGCTGGTATTCCAGTAAATTTCTACGACCTTGATGCAATGACTCAAGGTTTTCAAAGAAGTGATTTAATAATTGTTGCTGGAAGACCTTCAATGGGGAAAACTTCAATAGTTCTTAATCTGGCTAAAAATGTTGCACAATCTCAAGATTTACCTGTGTGTGTATTTAGCCTTGAAATGAGTAAAGAACAGTTGACATATAGATTACTCTCTATGGAAGTTGGAATCGAGAGTGGCAGGCTAAGAACAGGAAGATTACAGCAAGATGAATGGCCATTACTCGGAGAAGGTATCAATTCATTAGGTCAATTACCAATATTTATAGATGACAAGCCTAACTTAAGTGTTTTAGAGATGAGATCTCTTTGCAGAAGATTAATAGCTGAACAAAAAAAAGAACTTGGATTAATTGTGATTGATTACCTCCAGTTGATGGAAGGATCAACCCCTGATAATAGAGTGCAAGAACTTTCACGAATAACAAGAGGTCTTAAAAGCATGGCCAGAGAATTAAAAGTACCAGTAGTAGCTTTATCTCAGCTTAGTAGAGGGGTAGAGTCTAGAACAAATAAAAGACCAATGTTAAGCGATTTAAGAGAATCAGGATCTATTGAACAAGATGCAGATTTAGTATTAATGATTTACAGAGATGAATACTATAATCCAGAGACTGAAGATAGAGGTATTACAGAAATCATTGTCACTAAACATAGAAATGGACCCGTAGGAACTGTTAAATTATTATTTGAACCTCAATTTACGAGATTTAGGAATTTAGCTAATTAAATCGATCCTAAAATGCAAGATCATCACTCAACAAATGAATCATTTGACGTCATTGTTATTGGAGGAGGACATGCAGGATGCGAAGCAGCTATAACAACAGCAAAATTAGGATTTGATACAGCCTTATTTACACTCAATTTAGATAGGATTGCCTGGCAACCTTGCAACCCTGCTGTTGGCGGCCCGGCAAAAAGCCAGTTGGTACATGAAGTTGATGCATTAGGTGGAATTATTGGTAAATTAGCTGATGAGACAGCTATACAAAAAAGAATATTAAATTCAAGTAGAGGTCCAGCTGTATGGGCATTACGAGCTCAAACAGATAAAAGAGAATACTCAAAAAAGATGATAGAAATACTACAAAATACAGATAATTTATCTTTAAAAGAAGCAATGATTACTGAACTTGATATCGCAAAAACTGAAGAAATTGGATTGTACTCAAAAAAAATCTTAAAAAAAAGAATAAAAGGTGTAAGGACTTTCTTTGGTAGTTATTATTCAGCAAGATCAGTTATCATAACAGCTGGTACGTTCTTAGAAGGAAGTATATGGATAGGAAATAAATCAATGTCAGCTGGTAGATCAGGTGAACAAGCAGCAAAAGGTCTTACTCAAAATTTGCACGAAATTGGTATCAAAACAGAACGTTTAAAAACAGGAACTCCAGCAAGAGTCGATAAAAGGAGTATCATTTTTGATGAATTAGATATTCAACCAAGTACTGCTGCAGATAAATATTTTTCATTTGACCCAGATATAAAAAATAATATGACCCAAGTTAGTTGTCACATCACAAGAACAACTTCCAAAACACATCAACTAATTAGAGACAATTTACATTTAACTCCCATTTACGGCGGTTTTATTGGAAGTAAGGGGCCAAGATATTGTCCATCAATTGAAGATAAAATCGTCAAATTTGCTGATAAAGAATCACATCAAATTTTCTTAGAACCAGAAGGAATTAATACCCCTGAAATATATGTACAAGGATTTTCTACAGGTTTACCCGAAAATATTCAATTAGAACTTTTAAGGACCTTGCCTGGATTAGGTGAATGTAAAATGTTGCGACCAGCATATGCTGTGGAGTATGACTATATACCTGCAACACAACTCCAAACATCACTCGAAACGAAAGAAATTGAATATTTATTTAGCGCAGGACAAATTAATGGCACTACTGGTTATGAAGAAGCAGCAGCACAAGGATTAGTTGCAGGAGTCAATGCGACAAGAAAACTAAACAAAAAAGACCCAATAATCTTCACCAGAGAAAGCAGTTATATAGGTACAATGATAAATGATTTAATTACCAAAGATCTTAAAGAACCATACAGAGTTCTCACTAGTAGGAGTGAATATAGGTTAACTCTAAGAGGAGATAATGCAGATAGGAGATTAACACCACTAGGGTATCAAATAGGGCTAATTAATGAGAAAAGATGGTCGGCCTATCAAGAAAAAATGAAACTCCTCGAGGAAGAGAAAATTAGATTAAATAATACTCGTTTAAAAAATACCGATGAAATATCAAAAAAAATAGAATTAGAAACGGGATCAAAAATCAAAGGCTCAACAACTTTGAAAGAACTCTTAAAAAGACCAAACTTTCATTATTCAGATCTCATTAAATATAAGTTGAATGAAAAAAATCTTGGTTCTTCAATACAGGAAGGTGTTGAAATAGATATTAAATACGAAGGTTACCTTAAAAGACAAAAAAACAACATTGAACAAATAAATCGTCAGAGCTGTAAATCTCTGCCTCAAGAAATAAATTATGAAAAGATAGAGACATTATCTTTAGAAGCTAGAGAAAATTTGAATAAGATAAAGCCAAAAAATTTTGGTGATGCTTCAAAAATTCCTGGAGTAAGCAAAGCTGATTTAACTGCATTACTTGTTTGGCTAAAAATAAAAGAAATAAAAAAAGAAAAGGCAAATATTTTTGTCGAAAAAAAGTTATCATCTTAAAAGCATTCCGTCTGAGCACTGAATAATAAACTTTTTAACTCACCAAAAATTTTATGGGAAGAAAAAGCCTCTAGTTTTTTAGTGAAAAATTCATTACCAAAAATATCTGGTCCATGGAAATTAATGCTGCTTGGGGATGGAAGTCCTACAAGACATTTACAGCTTTTAACTAATCAAGAGACGAAAATTAAATTAATTTCAATGCAAGTAGATCCTCTATTCATTGAAGAAGGTCCTAAAGAATTAAATCAATTAAATGGACCTTTAATTAGAAGACAAGTATGGATTAAAAATAATAATAAAAACCTAGCATGGGCTGAAAGTTGGTGGAATGCAGAACAAGTGAATGAAAATTTAAAAGCCAAAGAAGAACCAATTTGGAAGAATTTGACACAAGACAGATCAGAATTGTTTAGAGAAGTTGACCGAATTTCACTTGTTAATTCAAATTGGTTAGAAGATCAATTTTGTTTTCAAGGTCCATTCTGGTCAAGAAATTATAGATTTTTTCGAGACAAAAAGCCCCTTACAATTATTAGAGAAGTATTCAATCCACATTTAGAAACCTTATTAGGCTATTCAGGAATTAAAGAATTTACGAGACTATACTCTTCTTCTTCTGGATCTGGGAAGATTTCTTGATTTTGATTGAACTTGTTGGTTTGATTGATGTCTCGAAGTATTATTCTCTTTTTCTGAAGCTCTTTGCCATCTTTCAACTTTGAAATCCGTTTCATCCGGCCATTCTTCCTCCTTACTCTCTTTCACATAAGGTAATTTTTTTTGCTCAGTTGTCTGTAAATTTTTTGGTTGCCTTAGAGATATTGCTTCTAAAGGTCTTTTTGAGTGCTGCTTAGCAGATTCATAAGAATTTGATTGTTTGGAAAATGTCTTAATATCGCTTTTATCATCGTAAAAATTCTCATCATTCCAATCATCGTTATCTTCATCAAAAAATAAATCCACTTTTTCAGATACCCATCTTCCTACTTTTTTAACACTCTTACTTGTTATTCCTTGAAAATCTGAATTCCTTCTTTTTCCTGGCCTAGCACCAGATACTCCATCAACAAATTGTCTTCCAGTTTCGAAAATTTTATCAACCTGTTTATCAACAATATTTTTATCAAAACTATTTCTAAGATTTCTAATTCTCCTTGAATCCATAAATTATTATGCTTTTTAAAGTATAAATTACATTAAAAAATAAAGAATTCCAAATATAGAAACAAAAACACATCTTATATTTTTAATCAAACAAAATTAAACACTTTTTATTCCATGATCCATTAAAGAAATTTACACAACATTTTTTACAGGCAATATTCTTTATCCTTTTCCTGTAGAAAAATTTCTCACCACAATTTTGGCAAGTTCCTATATATTTTAATTCTCTCCTTTCAATAGGAAATGAGTGCCTCACAGAAATTTGAAAATTCTTCTCTTTCTCATTAATTTCATTCATCTTTTCTAAGAAATTTGGACCATGTATCTCATTTTTTTTTAATATCCTATCTACCCAAGCGTGAATCATTTCATGACATAAAGTACTGTTTATTTCACTTGTAGATAATTTACTCAAAATAGGTTTCGATAAGATTATTTCAGAATCAACAAAACCATTAATTCGTTTTCTTTTATAAAAACCAGCAGTAGTTTTTAATCTATTATCACTCCATCTAACCTTTACTAAAGGTTGATTATTAACTGCTAAAGAATTTTCAAAATATTGGCTATTAAATTTATGAAATAAAGGTAAAAGAGGAATTACAGGCATTATGGATTAAAATTAGTATTATTTTGACAAAAAAAGCCATCAAAAACGATTTCTTTTCTTAAAGTAATAAAAAACTCAAATCAACATGGATGCAACACTAGTTAAAGATATAGGAATTAAAGCATTATTAGTTGGCGGAGCTGTATTAGTCTCTTTTTGGACTTTTAATGCAGTCAAATTAGTTATAAGCGCCAGAGGAATTAATCCATTAGTAAGAAAGTTTTTTGATCAAATAGCAGCTGGCAGAATTGATGCAGCGTATGGTTTGACTACAAAAACTTATAAAACTCATGTGAAGCGTCAAGACTTTCTTAAATTTTTAGCTAGTTTAAACCTCAATAAATACAGAAATTTAAAATCTGGAAGACCTAGAGTCCAAGAAGATCAAATCATAATCACTTTGAATTTAAAATCAGAAGATAAACAAGATGAGCTCCCATTAGATTTTACATTCGCAAAAACTAACAATGATTGGAAAATAGACAGAATAGCAAAAGTGAATTAATAATTTCTTGTGAGGCAAAAAGAATTGTTTAAAGAAGAGATAATACATCAATTAGAATTACACCCAAGTAGACTAGATAAAGAAAAAATCATCTCAGAAGCAATGGAAAAAGGTCTAGATGATTTTTTTGAAGGTATCCGTATGGCACTTGATCCATTGGTAACTTTTGGTGTAAAAATTATTCCTGAAAAAGAGAATGAAAAAAATCAAAATTTTTTATGGAAAGATTTTAGGGAATTAGCAAACAAGCTTATTCAAAGAGAACTTACTGGTCACGCTGCTCGAGATGCAATTATTGCGGCTATGGAATCTGCCACAAAAGAAGAGTGGAATGGATATTATAGACGAGTTTTAATTAAAGATCTTAGATGTGGTGTATCTGAAAAAACAATTAACAAGATAGCCAAAAAATTTCCCAAATATGCGATTCCTATTTTTTCTTGTCCTTTAGCTCATGACAGTGCAAATCATGAAAAAAAAATGATAGGAAAAAAACAAATTGAAATCAAATTGGATGGTGTGCGCGTCTTAACAATAATTAGACAAAATAAAGTAGAAATGTTTTCTCGTAATGGCAAACAATTCTATAACTTTGGTCATATTATATCAGAAATAGAAAACGTCCTAAAAGAAGATCCTGCACCTTATGACTTAGTCCTAGATGGTGAAGTAATGAGTGCTAACTTTCAAGATTTAATGAAACAAGTTCATAGAAAAGATGGCAAGCAAACAAAAGACGCAGTTCTACACCTATTTGACTTATGTCCCCTTGAAAACTTCCAAAAAGGGAGATGGAACACTAGTCAAAGAGCAAGAAGTTTATTAGTAAAAGAATGGGTAGCAAAACATTCTATGCTTCTAAGACATATAAAAACACTTGAATGGGAAAATGTAGATCTTGACACCATTGAGGGACAGAAAAGATTTGTAGAGCTTAATAAATCTGCAGTGGAAGGTGGATATGAAGGAGTAATGATTAAAGATCCTGATGCTATGTATGAATGTAAAAGAACACACAGTTGGTTAAAAGCAAAACCTTTCATTGAAGTCACTTTAAAGGTTGTATCGGTTGAGGAAGGCACAGGTCGGAATAAAGGTAGACTAGGAGCTGTCGTAGTTGAAGGGGAAGATGATGGGTATGAATACAGTCTTAGTTGTGGAAGCGGATTTAGTGATATCCAACGTGAAGAATATTGGGCAAAACGGAATCAACTTATTGGTCAACTTGTAGAAATCAGAGCTGATGCTAAAACTAAA
Source organism: Prochlorococcus sp. HOT208_60m_808G21 (assembly GCA_002026015.1). Classification (GTDB taxonomy): domain Bacteria; phylum Cyanobacteriota; class Cyanobacteriia; order PCC-6307; family Cyanobiaceae; genus Prochlorococcus_A. The sequence continues at coordinate 7,526 of MWOY01000021.1, forward strand.
TCCAAGGATGCTGTGGCTTTTAGTCTTAGGTTTCCTAGATTCAAATGCTTTAGAGGATTTAAAGCTGGAGAAAAAGTTTAAATTTTAAAAATGATATTCAACAAAGTAGTCAATGAAAAATATGGTTTTTAAGTAAAAAAACTAAAAATCTTGGCTATAAAATGTAAGAATAATTATCAGGACTTTTTAAGAGACTTATGACGAAGAAAACAGTTTTCAACTTCATAAAAACACCTTGTGGACAGGCAAAATATATCGAATTAGAAGCCGACAAAACTTTACTAGGTAAATTTAGACTTTTGTGGTTTATCTTAATTGCATCTATTAGAGATTGGAATATTAAAGAGTAAATTCTTAGGAGTTTTCAAAGTATTCTCTGGAGTATTTAGCAGAGAAATATACAACTAAAAAAGTTGAAATAATCCCAACAATAGTGATATATAAATTATTTGGTGATTGCACATTTTTTAACTCCTGGATACTTTTTGTCAAACTACCTATTGAGCAATAAAGAAAAGTTCCTGGAATTATTCCGAGAAGGCCAAGAGCGAAGTCTCTGAATTTAACATTATTCAAACCATAAAAATAATTAAGAATACTGAAGGGAAATATCGGCGATAATCTTGCTAAAAAAATTAATTTAAGTCCGCCTTTTTCTACTACTTTTTCCATAACACTTAATTTTGGATAACGGCTAAAAAGATTTTTTAGCTTTTTTGCAAAAAAACTTTTTGATACAAAAAAAGCAACTGATGCTCCTATAGAAGCAGAAATGAGAACGATAATTGATCCAAAATATGAGCCATATAAAAACCCTGATAATAAAGATAGCCAAGAAGCTGGAAGTATTAATAAAACAATTAAAATATAAATGCAAACAAACGAAAAGATACCAATTCCAGTATCAAAAAAAGAAGACAAATTATAAATATTTTCAAGAAATATATTCATTCTCAATTCAAAAGTTCGAGTTTTTTGGTAATTCTCTCCATTTGTACCGAACCCTCGTTTAATTTAAATCTACATTCAGCAACAATATCTTTTGGAGCCTTATCCACGAAATTTTTATTAGATAATCTCTTATTTAAATTATCTAATTCAATAGTGACCTTTTTTAAATCCTTGTTTAACCTTTCCTTTAATGCATCTATATTTACAAAATCCTGAAAAGGTAAGTAAACCTCTAAATCACTAATTATCCCAGAAAAAGATTTAGCAAACTCTTTTTTATCAACAGCATTAGGTTTAAAAATAAATACTTCAGAAGATTTAGTTAAGGTTTGAATATCATCAACTAAAATTTTTAGAAAATCAATCAATTCATCATTATCTGAAATTAAGTAAACAGGAACTTTTTCTGATGGCTTGAGACCTAATTCAGATCTCAAATTTCTAATCAATCTAATAATTTCAAAGAGTTGCTGAAAGGAATTATCAAGCTTATTATCAACAAATTTATTTTCTTGGGTTGGCCATTTTTGAAGAGATAATAATTCTTTATCTGATTTAAGTTGAAGTACATGCCAAAGTTCCTCAGTAATGTGAGGCATAAAAGGATGAATCATCACCAAAATATCATTGAGCACTTTTATTAAAACCTTTTCAGATATTTGTCTATTATTCGTCTCTTTATTATTAAACCTTTGTTTAGCAAATTCTACATACCAGTCACAAAAATCATTCCAGGTAAATTCATATAGAAGTTTTGCAGATTCTCCCAATTTATAATCTTTCAACAAAGCAGCGACTTTTATATTTACCTGATTCAATTTCGATAAAATCCACTTATCACATAGCTCTAAAGAAGTTTCATCACTCTCATTAAGCGAATAATTATTATTAGAAGTTTTATTAATTAACACAAATTTAGTTGCATTCCATAATTTATTCGCAAAATTTCTTGAAGCTTCAACAGTTGAAGATGTATCTTTTTTCCTATCAAAATCAAGCCGTATATCTTGTCCAGCTCCTGCAACTTCTCGAATTAAAGCAAATCGTAAAGCATCAGAACCATATTTATCAATTAATAGTATTGGATCAATTCCATTACCTGAACTTTTACTCATTTTTTTATTATTTTCATCTCGAACTAGACCATGAATATAAACATCCTTAAAAGGAATATTATTTGTAAAAGTATTCCCCATCATTGTCATTCTTGCCACCCAGAAGAAAATAATATCGAAACCAGTAACAAGAACACTATTTGGATACCATTTTTTAAAATCCGGATCATTTGTATTTGGCCAACCAAGGGTTGAGAAAGGCCATAAACCACTTGAAAACCATGTATCCAAAACATCTTTATCACGAACCAATTTAATATTTAATCCAAATTTTTTATTAGCTTCGATTAAGGCATCCTCTTCATTTCTTGCAACGATATATGGAGTATTTTGTTCTATTGAGTCTTGAGATTCATCTAAAACATACCATGCTGGTATTTGGTGCCCCCACCACAATTGCCGACTGATACACCAATCATTAATTTTCTCTAACCAATCCTTATAAACTTTCTCCCAGCGTGGAGGAATAAACGATGGTTTTTTAGAATCAATTTCATTAAGACATCCTTGTGATATTTCATCCATTTTCAAAAACCATTGTGTTGACAATAAAGGTTCAATTGGCACCTTACCTCTATCAGAAAAAGGGACAGTATGTTTATAATCCTCTATCTTTGTCAAAAGGCCTAAGTTATCCAGTTCTTTGATAATTTTCTTTCTAGCCACATATCTATCTAAATTTTGAAAAATACCTGCATTAATATTTAAAGTTCCATCTTTGTTCATTACATTAATCTGTTTTAAATTGTGCCTTTTTCCTATTGCAAAATCATTTGGATCATGGGCTGGAGTAACTTTTACACAACCAGTACCAAAATCTTTATCAACATGTGAATCAGCGATAATGGGTATTTCTCTATCGACGAAAGGGACTTTTACTTTGACACCAATAAATTCTTTATATCTATCATCATCAGGATTAACTGCCACAGCAGTATCACCCAAAAGAGTTTCTGGTCTAGTTGTTGCAACTTCTAAGTACTTATCTAACTGTTCACCACTTTCAGAAATTAAAGGGTATTTAAAATGCCATAAATGACCATTTACTTCTTGCATTTCAACTTCAAGATCACTTACGGCAGATTGAGATTCAGGGCACCAATTAACCAAATATTCGCCTCTATAAATTAGATTCTTTTTATAGAGAATATTAAAAGCCTCAATAACTGCTTCATTTAATTTTTGATCAAGGGTAAATCTTTCTCTAGTCCAGTCAACTGAGTATCCTATTCTTTTTAATTGAGAAACTATTCTTCCACCACTTTGCTCTTTCCAGTTCCATGCTCTTTTAAGAAATTCATCTCTTCCAATATCCTCGCTTGTTTTGCCTTCACTTTTTAATTGTTTTTCGAGAATAGTTTGAACAGCTATTGAAGCATGATCGGTTCCTGGTAAACACAAAACATTCTTACCTAAAAGTCTTTGAAAACGTACTACAACATCTATCAAAGCCGTATTAAATGCATGCCCCATATGCAAAGATCCAGTTACATTTGGTGGCGGAATAACAACACAAAAAGGCTCCCCATCATCCTGAGGGTTAGGACTAAACGCCTTTAGACTTTCCCATTTTTCTTGCCACTTTTTCTCAACTTCAAAAGGTGAATAATTTTCTAAAGATAATTGATCATTCATCTCTGTCATATGTAAATTTTATTTCAATATACTTTTTGTTTATTTTATCTTGAGAGCAGCCAATTAATGAAAATAATATTAGTTTGCAAAAAAAGACACATCCATTCTACAAAAGTTTGAAGCCAGAGCCACAGGAACAACGTTTTGCATTTTTTGGTGTTGAAATAAGAAATCAACCACCGCTCAAATCACCGTAATAATCTAATTTTAAACCTTTCAGTAAATTAAACTTTTTTACATCCGCATATAAAGTTACTCCTTCAGTTCTTGAAATAGGGGATCCATTAAATGAGCCTGGCCTTAATTTAATGTGCATCCATCCTTCGGAACAATTTTTGTCCTCAACCAAATCAATAGACATTTCTCCTGGAGAACCTCCAAAAGAAGCTTGCCTAGATAGTTCTGAAGCAGCGTTTTGACTGATTGAAAGATTGACGATCTCAGTCATTAGAAAAATAATAAATGGGCGATCCAGGGTTCGAACCAGGGACATCCTGCTTGTAAGGCAGGCGCTCTACCGCTGAGCTAATCGCCCTTATAATAGAACATTCTAATAGATGAAGTTGAAAAATTTATACTAAGTATTTAAATATTTCATGATTGAGGCAAAATTTAATTAATAAAATATATCCTATGTCCTCAAACAATAGATATAAATTGGAAAACAATTCCGATTTAGAGACTATAAATAGTTTTAAAATCTTAATATCTAATATCAAAGCATTAAAAGATAAAACTTGGGGTTGCCCATGGCAAAAAATACAGTCTCATGTATCGTTGATCCCATTTTTGTATGAAGAAAGTAATGAATTTATAGATGCGATATATGAAAAAAATGCAAATAACATATGTGAGGAGTTAGGAGATCTTTTATTACAAGTAATGCTTCATGCTGAAATCGGTTATGAAGAAAAAGAATTTGCACTAAATGATGTTATTAAAAATCTAAACAAGAAAATTATTAATAGACATCCATATATTTTTAACAAAAAAGAAAAAGTAACATTAAAAAAATCACAACAGATTTGGGAAAATATAAAAAATTTAGAAAAAGAAGCACCTCATATAAAATCTTCAATTAGTAGAAATTTAAATTTGAAAGTTAAAAATTTACCGCCAACGGTTGGAACAGATAAAATCACAAATGTTGTTAAAGAACATGGTTTCAAGTGGGAAAGTACTGATGAGATTTTTAAAAAGTTAGAAGAAGAGATTAATGAATTAAAGGAAGCAATTAAAAGTAAAAATGATTCAGAGATAAAAAATGAATTTGGGGATATTTACTTTACCCTTCTTAATCTCTCAAACTTTTTAAAGATCAATCCTGAATCAGCTCTTCAAAAAACTAATATAAAATTTTTAAACAGATTTTCAATCGTCGAAGAGCATGCAGGAGATAATATTAAAAAACAAACTCCCAAAGACTTTCAACGGCTTTGGCAAATAGCCAAGCAAAAACTTAAAAGAAAAGATTCATCAAAAGCAAATGACAAATATTACAACATGGATAGATGAATATCATAAAGGCTCAAGATTCGGGCTAAATGGGAAAATTCTAATTAAAAAAACCTCAAAATATCAAGAAATTATTGTTATTGAAAATAAATATTATGGTAAAGCTTTAATGTTAGATAATTGCTGGATGACATCCTTAAAAGACGAGAAATATTATCATGAGTGTCTTGTGCATCCTGCATTAAGTAGCATTGATGAAAAATCTAATGTACTAATTATTGGTGGTGGTGACGGTGGTACTGTCAGAGAATGCTTTAAATATTCTCAAATATCAAAAATTGATCTAGTAGAAATTGATGAGGAGGTAATCAAAATATCTAAAAAATACTTAAAAGAAATTGGAGGCGAAGCATGGAATGACAATAGATTAGAAATACATGTTGATGATGGTGTTAAATGGGTAAAAAAAACAAGAGATAATTTTTACGACGTTATTTTTATAGATTGTTCAGATCCCTCAGAATTTTCAAATTTATTATTTTCAGATTCTTTTTATAAAGAATGTAAAAGAATACTTACACCAAAGGGGATATTAGCAACGCAAAGCGAATCTCCTGAATCCTTCAAAAATATTCACATAAATATTTTGAAAACCCTAAAAAATATATTTAAAGTTTCTGAAACTATGTATTCATTTGTACCTATATATCCAAGCGGGATTTGGAGTTGGACATTCGCTTCTTCAGAAGATCTAAATTTATCAAAGCAAAATTATGATGAAGTCCTAAAAATAGAAAAAGGATGTGAAATTTGGAATTTAAATTTTCAAAATGCAGCATTCAAAATGATGCCAAATAAAATTGTAAAAGAACTAGATTCATAAGATGACGAAAAATTTATTTGATAACGAAAATGCAATTTATATGGGAGCAAAAAGAAGTCCTGAGAATTGCTCAGTTGGTATATTTGGAGTTAATTATGACGGGACATGTTCTTTTAAACCAGGAGCAAGATTTGGTCCAGAAGCAATAAGACAAGTCAGTTCTTGTTTAGAAACATATTGTCCAAAAATAAAAAAAGACTTAGAAGATATTATGTATGTTGATTTTGGATCAATACTAATTGATAAAAATGACTCAAAGTCGGTTATTGAATCGGTTAAATCAGCAACAAATTATTTAATAAGTAAACGCCTTAGTCCTATTATACTTGGAGGCGAACACTCTATTACAAGAGGTGCTATTGAAGCATTAGTAAAAACATATCCAGATTTGATCTTGGTTCAACTTGATGCTCATGCAGATTTAAGAGAATCATATATAGGAAATGAACATAGTCATGCTTGTACTATGAAAAGATGCTTAGAAGTGCTACCTGAAAAGAAAATTTTGCAAGTAGGAATTAGAAGTGGGACTAAGGAAGAATTTGAAATTATGCATAACAACAACCAATTTGTTAACTTTTGTCCAGGCGGAAGTGCACATGAGTTAAAACAAGCTCTTCTACCATACGCTAAGTCTCCAATCTATTTAACAATAGATTTAGATTGGTTTGATCCCAGTTTATTAGCAGGGACAGGCACTCCAGAACCGGGAGGATTTTTTTGGAATGATTTTGAAGAAATACTGAAAACTTTAAAAGACATTAGGATTGTAGCTTCAGATATTGTGGAATTATCTCCAGAAATTGATAAAAGCGGAGTAAGTAGCATAGTGGCAGCCAAAGTACTTAGAAGCTTAATTTTGTCATTAGAAAATATGCAATAAAAAATTTCTAAACTACAGTGTAAAAATACAAAATACAAACTAAATAATTCATGGATTTGCTAAAAAGTCCTCTTTATTCAAAATATATTGAATCCAATGCAAAATTAGTGGATTTTGCAGGTTGGGAAATGCCCATATCTTTTTCAGGATTAATTAAAGAGCATGAATCAGTTAGATCTTCAGCAGGATTATTTGATATTTCTCACATGGGTGTGATTTCTATCAAGGGAATCAATCCAAAGGATTATATTCAAAAACTTTTTCCTACTAATTTATACTCCTTTTCTGAAGGTCAAGGGCTTTATACAGTAATGCTCAATGATAAGGGAGGAATAATAGATGACTTAATAATTTATGACCTTGGTATACAAGAAAATGATATATCAGAATTATTGTTAATAGTAAATGCAAGTAGATATACACAAGATTGTCAGTGGATAAAAAATAATTTAAATATGTCTGAAATTTCGATAACAAACTTTAAAAAAGACAAAGTACTTTTAGCACTACAGGGAAAAAACTCATTCGATTTATTTGAAGAATGGATTGAATCTTCGATCTCACATATCCCTAAATTTGGATGCGAATATAAAATTTTTGAACATATTTCGCCAAAAGAAAAAATTTTCTTTTCAAAGACAGGCTATACGGGGGAAAATGGACTAGAAATACTTTTATCTAAAAATGCAGCAATTAATTTATGGGATTTCTCAATTTCCAAAAATGTTGCACCTTGTGGTTTAGGAGCTAGAGATACTCTTAGACTTGAAGCAGGCATGCATCTTTATGGTCAAGACATAAATGAAGAAACCTCTCCATATGAAGCAGGGTTAGGCTGGCTAGTACATTTAGAAAATAATCACCAATTCTTTGGAAGAAGATTTCTTGAAGAGCAGTCAAGATTAGGTATTCAAAAAAAGTTAGTTGGTCTCTCTATAGAAGGTAAAGCAATAGGAAGAAAAGGTTGCGCAGTTCTTAAAGGTGAAGAAAATACTGGGTTTATCACAAGCGGCAGTTGGTCTCCAACTAAACAACAAGCTATAGCTTTTGCATACATCAATACTTCGCATGCCTTAATAAATAATGAAGTTCAAATATTAATAAGAGGCAAAAAATTCAAAGGAGTGATTACAAAAAGAGCATTTTATAAAAATAATTATTAACTAAATTTACCCTTAAAGAATTATTATAAGTTATTGATCAATAAATCATACTTAGATGAGAAACAAAATTTGCAAAGATCTCAATAATACAGATATTGGTAAATTAGTTAATTTATGCGGATGGGTAGATAGAAGAAGAGATCATGGTGGTGTAATTTTTATTGATTTAAGAGACCATAGTGGATTCCTACAAATAACAATTAACCCCGATGATGGTGCAGATCTATTTAAACAGGCAGAAACTCTTAGAAATGAAACAGTAATAATGGTTAACGGAATTATTAATGAAAGGCCCAAAGATTCCATAAATACAAATTTAAGTACTGGAGAGTTAGAGCTTAAGGTTAAAGATTTGCAAATTCTCAACCAAATTAAAAACAACTTACCTTTTCCAGTCTCTATACATGATTATGAAAATACAAAAGAGGAACTCAGATTAAAATATAGATATCTTGATTTAAGAAGAGGAAAATTACTAAGAAATTTAAAAACAAGACATAAGATTATTAAAGTTGCAAGAGAATTTCTTGATAATTTTGGATTTACAGAAGTAGAGACACCATTACTTACAAAGTCAACTCCT
>MWOY01000207.1 GCA_002026015.1 Prochlorococcus sp. HOT208_60m_808G21
GACATCTCTTGGTTTGGTAAATCCTCTAACAATGGAAAATTTAAAAGAGAGACTAGAGAAGAGGCTTTCTTATCGAAATATATCAATCACAAGCATGCAACATGAAGAGCTTGGCTTATTTCTCCCTATGAACATGCCAATTCCAGATTTCAAACAACAAATACTTGGATATGGTGGTGCGGCTTCTATGGTACATCCTGCATCTGGATATTTAATTGGTAATGTTTTAAGGAGAGCTCCACTTGTCGCTAAGGCAGTCTCAGAAGCAATTAATAACAAAAATCTAAGTGCCTATCATATTGCTAGAAAAGGTTGGGAAACTTTATGGTCAAAAGAATTAATTAGGAAGAAATCACTTTACCAATTTGGATTAGAGAAGCTGGGCCACATAATCTAGTTGATTTTAGAAAAAAAGTTACGGGTCAATTTTTAAA
>MWOY01000208.1 GCA_002026015.1 Prochlorococcus sp. HOT208_60m_808G21
TCAACCGGAAGATCAAGAAATTCATTACTAAATTTGCCAATAATTAAGTCTGGCCATTCAACTAAATCAGTTAGTTCATTTAGTAATCCTTCTGAAAGGTCAGGTTTCAGATTTAAAGATTTAGATGCCTGATTTTGTACTGGACAATTTACCTAACAATAAATTTCTTATTGAAAAGGCTCGTGAAGAGGCTATTAAGATTGTTAGTGATGATCCTGATTTAAAAGAAAATATTGTTTTAAGGAATATACTCATTGATAATTCTGATAATAAATTCATTCATGATTTCTTAAATTGAAAACTATCATTGTAATTTTTGATATATATGCCACTATAAATCAATTGCAAATTTCAATTGAAAATTTGGAATAAAATACCAATTAAAGATAATGGAGATAAATTAATAGCTATACCTAGCTGCTTAAAGTTTTTAGATCCCCACCCTTACTCTCTTTTAGGAGCACCTTACAAAGATAAAACTTCTATTTGGAAATTAAGAGAGGAGGTCATAAATAGATTAGTAAAAGTAAATG
>MWOY01000209.1 GCA_002026015.1 Prochlorococcus sp. HOT208_60m_808G21
CGTTCCACTCGTAAACATGTGATGAGCCCAAACAACTAAACCTAAAACTACTATCCCCATTATTGAAAAAACCATTGTTGTATATCCAAAAAGTGGTTTTCTAGCATGTACAGGAAGAATTTCACTAACTAAACCAAAGGCAGGAAGGACCATAATGTATACAGCTGGCTGAGAATAAAACCAAAATAAATGCTGATAAACTACGACATTGCCACCTAAAACAAGGATTGAAAAAACCTGTATTAGCTATGATATCGAAGCTAAGTAGAATTAAAGTGCCTGCTAAAACAGGAGTTGACAAAACAACTAATAAACTTGTTCCAAGCATTGCCCAGCAATACATTGGCAATTGCATAAGTTTTAATCCTGGCCTTCTTAGTTTGATAATGGTGGCGATAAAGTTTATTCCACCAAATATAGAACTGCCTCCAAGTAATAGAACGCTCAGAATCC
>MWOY01000210.1 GCA_002026015.1 Prochlorococcus sp. HOT208_60m_808G21
CATCTAAACTTACTGTTATGCGGTCTAAACCATTTTTAAAAAGCTCATTAGCTTTTTTCTTAGAGAGCAAATATCCATTTGTGGTTGGAGAAATATCCTGTAAATTAGCTACTGGATTTGATTCTTCTAATCTTTGCGATTTAATTTCATAAAGAAGTTCATCTAATTGAGAACTCAATAAAGGTTCTCCTCCAGTGATTCTTAAAGAATTTACCCCTAATCGGCAACTGACTAAAATTAACTTTTTAAATTGTTCGATATTTAAAACATCCAAACTATAGTTCTCAGGCTTACAGTAAATACACGAAAAATTGCAATTTTGTTTAAGAGATAACCTTAAAACTTTTAACTTTCTTTTTCTATTATCCTCCAATTGCTTAAATCCCATTATTCATATTTAAGAATTCTCTCTTGGAATTTATATTAATTAAATCTCCATTTTTTGCATAGAAATATTTATGGGGAATTTGATCAACCCATCCGAGAAAAATTTTCTTCCCAGAGGATAAATTTTTTTTTAATTTAAAATGATTTTCTTCATTGATGGGATAAATTCCGAATAATGGTTGTGCAAAAATTCCATCATGGGATATTAAAGCAAAATTTTGATTTTCTTCCC
>MWOY01000211.1 GCA_002026015.1 Prochlorococcus sp. HOT208_60m_808G21
CAAGAGTTGGCCAAGAAGCACCAGACTTTAGTGCTACAGCAGTATATGATCAAGAGTTTAAGGAGATTACACTTTCAGGTCTAAGAGGTAAATGGGTTGTTTTATTCTTTTACCCACTAGATTTTACATTTGTATGTCCAACTGAAATCACTGCATTCAGTGATAGATACCAAGATTTCTCAGCTCTTAATACTGAAATACTTGGAGTATCAGTTGATAGCAAACACTGTCATTTGGCTTGGATACAAACCCCAAGAAATGAAGGGGGAATAGGTGATATTAACTACCCTTTAGTTTCTGACTTAAAAAGGGAAATTTGCCAGGCGTATAATGTTCTTAATGATGATGGAGAGGCCGATAGAGGTTTGTTTCTTATCAATCCCGAAGGAATAGTTATGCATACAACTGTTAACAAGGCTCCAGTAGGGAGAAATGTTGATGAAACGCTAAGAATTCTTCAAGGTTATCAATACGTTGCGGCAAACCCAGATGAAGTATGCCCAGCAAACTGGACTCCCGGAGAGAAAACAATGTTAGAGGATCCCAAAGGTAGTAAGGAATATTTTTCTGCGCTATAGAAGGATTAGAAACATTTAAGTAAGTA
>MWOY01000212.1 GCA_002026015.1 Prochlorococcus sp. HOT208_60m_808G21
GTGTAGAGGCTAATTTAGAAAATATCTTAATAGTCTCTACTTCTAGATTATCCATATACAATTTTTTTTGAACACCTCTATCTCTCTTTTGGGGCAAGTAATTTTCTATAAACCATAAAACTTGATCTAAATTTGATTTATTGGGTGAGGTTTTAATTTGTTTATTTTTCTTTTTAAACATATTTATTTACCTCTTAATTACTGAATTAAATTTGCCATTTGTGTAATTTAAATCAATAGTAAAAGCATCAAAATTATGTTGTTTTTAATAATCAATAATCGAAAAAATAAATTAATAATTACGTTGTTTTTATAAAAAATAAAAAAAAAGAGGGATAAAAACCCTCTCTAAATTGATCAGTTTCAAAAAGAATTTAATTTTTTGAATCTTTCAATTTCATTTCTTTTTT
>MWOY01000022.1 GCA_002026015.1 Prochlorococcus sp. HOT208_60m_808G21
CAATTAGAAGCAATACGAGCTATTAATAGCGGAAATTCTGTTGTTTTAACAGCACCCACAGGTTCTGGTAAAACATTGATAGGTGAATTTGCGATATATAGAGGCTTATCTCATGACAGCAGAGTTTTTTATACAACACCTTTGAAGGCCCTATCAAACCAAAAGTTTAGAGATTTTGCTAATCAATATGGTGAGAATAAAGTTGGTCTTTTAACTGGAGATATAAGCATAAATAGAGAAGCACCAATCTTAGTCATGACGACTGAGATTTTTAGGAACATGCTTTATGGCGAATTTGATCAATTTGATGATCCCTTAGAAAATTTAGAATCTGTAATTCTTGATGAATGTCATTATATGAATGACCCCCAAAGAGGCACAGTTTGGGAGGAAACTATAATCCATTGCCCTAGTAGAACTCAAATAGTAGCTTTATCAGCAACAATAGCAAATGCAGATCAATTACAAAATTGGATAGAAAAAGTTCATGGGCCCACAGTACTAATTAATAGTGATAAGAGACCAGTCCCACTTGATTTTATTTTTTGTAGTGTTAAAGGCCTTCATCCACTTTTAAATAATAAAGGTAATGGGATTCATCCAAACTGTAAGATTTGGAGAGCTCCTAAAGGGCAGAAAATAAGAGGGAAAGTGGGTAGGATAATGCAACCAAAGTCTCCCTCAATTGGCTTTGTGATCTCGAAACTAGCTGAACGAAATATGTTGCCAGCTATTTATTTTATTTTTAGTAGAAGAGGATGTGACAAGGCAATTGAGAATATAAAAGATTTAACTTTAGTAAGTTATTCAGAAGCAAGTATGATATCCCAAAAATTAGATGTTTATCTTAAAAATAATCAGGAAGCAATTAAAGATAAATCTCAATGCGAAGCATTAAAACGCGGTATTGCATCTCATCATGCTGGATTATTGCCTGCATGGAAAGAATTAGTTGAGGAATTATTTCAGCAAGGTTTAATAAAAGTTGTTTTTGCAACTGAAACTCTTGCTGCAGGAATAAATATGCCCGCAAGAACAACTGTTATTTCTTCCTTATCAAAAAGGACAGAAGATGGGCATAGATTATTATTTAGCAGTGAATTTTTGCAAATGTCAGGAAGAGCTGGAAGAAGAGGAAAAGATACTCAGGGATATGTTGTTACATTACAAACAAGATTCGAAGGTGCCAAAGAAGCAAGTGCACTGGCTACTAGCAAACCAAATTCTTTGGAAAGTCAATTCACTCCTAGCTATGGAATGGTGCTTAATCTTCTACAAAGTTATACTTTAGAGAAGTCTAAAGAATTAATTAAAAGAAGTTTTGGTAGTTTTTTATATTTAGGTGAATCATCAGATGAGAATATAATTCTTGAAAAATTAGATAAGGATTTAATTGAATTAAAAAAAATTACATCTAACGTTTCATGGAAAGATTTTGATGCATACGAAAAATTAAGAAATCGTCTTAAAGAAGAGAGAAGACTCTTGAAAATTTTAGAAAAACAATCAGCAGAAAAATTATCAGAAGAGATAACTAATGCACTCCCATATATTGAAGATGGAAGCTTAATTTCAATCAAAGCTCCTCAAATGAAAAGAAAAATTGTTCCAGGATTAATTTGTAAGAAAATATATGAATCCCAAAAAATTAAGAGTTTATTGTGTTTGACAATTGATAATTTATTTATTCTTATAAAACCCTCATATATAGTAAGTATTTTTAATGATTTGGATGCAATTGATGTCTTAGGACTTGAAGTGCCAAAGATGTATTTTTCTGGAGAGGTATTTAGGGGAGATGATATGTCGAAGTGTTATTCGGATCGAATTTTTGAAGTTTCTAAAAAAAATGATTTACAAACTCCACAATATGATTTGACAACAGAAGTTTTGGCACAACAGCAACAAATTAATAATTTAGAAGAAATAGTTACTGATCATCCTGCACACAGATTTGTAGACTCCAAGAAATTAAAGAAATATAGAAAAAGAATTATTGATGTTGAACAAGAAATAAATATTAGAAAAAAACTTCTTGAGGATAAAGAAAATCATAACTGGAGAACTTTTACCGATTTGATACAAATTTTGAATCATTTTGGTTGTTTAAATGATTTGGAATTGACAGAAGTTGGACAAACAGTGGGTGCAATAAGAAGTGAAAATGAATTATGGATTGGTCTTGTTTTAGTTAGTGGTTATTTAGACGATTTAGATCCTCCTGAGTTAGCTGCAATTATTCAAGCTATATGTGTCGATGTAAGGAGGCCTAATCTTTGGTGTAATTTCAAGCCTTCTTTAAAGTTAATAGATGTTTTTAATGAATTAGATGGTTTAAGAAAATTAGTCTCTTTTCAACAAAATAAGTTTCATATTGAAATTCCTATCTATTTAGAAACAGAGTTGACTGGAATTATTTATGAATGGGCTAGAGGAAAAAAATGGAAAGATTTGGTTTTTAATACTTCATTAGACGAAGGTGATGTAGTGAGGATTATTAGAAGATCAATTGATGTCCTTTCTCAAGTGCAATACTGTATTGGTGTTAGTAATAAATTAAAAAGCAAAGCAAAGCTAGCATTAAAAGCTATTAATCGTTTTCCTGTTTCGGAATCTAATGATCTTATAAAAGTCTCTGAAGATATAAATCCTGCAACAAAAAGAATTGAGAATAATTCTTAAATTTTTTAATCAAATCATTGAATTGATATTCATTGCTTCATCAAATTCATCTTCGTTTAAATAACCTAATTTAAGTGTTGCCTCTTTTAAATTTAATGATTCTTTGAAGGCAAGGTTTGCAATTTTAGCTGCTTTTTCATAACCAACTTTTGGCACTATGGCTGTAACCAACATTAGTGAATTTTCTAAATTTAACTTCATTTTCTTTTGATTAGGTTCCATCCCATCAACTAAATTTATTCTGAAGTTTTCTATTACATTTTTTAGTAATTTTAAACTTGTGAGAATATTAAATCCAATTAGAGGCTTATATTCATTCATCTGTAAAGTGCCGCTAGAATTTGCCATTGAGACTGCATATTCAAGACCCATTATCTGAGTGCAAACCATTGATAAGGCTTCGCATTGAGTTGGATTCACTTTACCCGGCATGATAGAACTTCCAGGTTCATTTTGAGGAATAATTAATTCATATATTCCTGATCTTGGACCAGAAGATAGAATTTTTATATCATTTGAAATTTTAAATAATGCACCTGCTAATATTTTTATCTGACTCATTACTTGAGCTAGACGATCATGAGAGGCCATGATAGAAAAATTATTTTTTGATTTATAGAACATTAGATTAGTATCATCGGAAATTGATTTTATAGACTCTTCACAAAATCCTTTTGGACAATTAATCCCTGTTCCAACTGCAGTTCCTCCCAAAGGTAAAAAATACAATTCATTCAGACTTATAATAATTGCATTCTCAGCATCTTTAAGTTGCTCTGACCATCCTGATATTTCTTGCCCAAAAGTAAGTGGCACTGCATCTTGAAAATGGGTTCTTCCTATCTTTATAAGGTCTTTCCATTGTTCACTTTTTTTATCAAGAATCTTAGTAAGTTCTCGTATCGTTGGAACTAAATTTTTGATTATTTCATTAACAACTGATATTTGAATAGCAGCAGGAAAAGTATCATTAGTTGACTGAGATTTATTTACATCATCATTAGGATGAATTGGTTGATGACTACCAAGCTCTGAATTTGTTTTTAATGCTGCAATATTTGAAATTACCTCATTAACATTCATATTTGTCTGCGTGCCACTTCCTGTTTGCCAAACCTTTAAGGGAAACTGTGAATCATGAAGTCCATCAAGTATTTCTGTACATGCCTCTACGATCAAATCTTTTTTTCTTTTATCTATTAACCCTAAATTGAAATTCGCGATTGAAGCAGCTTTTTTTATGAGGGTGAGTGAATAAATTAATTCAATTGGAATTAATTCTTCTCCAATAGAAAAATTTTTTATCGATCTTTGTGTTTGAGCGCCCCACAAAGCTTCAATGGGAACCTCTATTGTTCCCATACTATCTTTTTCAATCCTAAAGTTTTTTGTCATTATTCCTCTGAAAACACTGGTTTAACTTAGATAAGGTTTTCAGTAATCCTAGATACCTAACTTCTCCCATATTACACTTAAATTATTGAGATGAATTGAAGGATTAAAACATTCTTCTAAGTCACTTTGATCAATAAAATCCATTATTTCATTATCTCTCTCTATATTTTGTTTAAAATTCCCATTTTCGGTATTCCATGCATGATGCGCATTTTTTTGTACTAAACTATAGGCTTTTTCTCTAGACAACCCTTTCTCTACAAGCAAAAGTAAAACTTTCTGACTAAAGATTACACCACCATATATATTTAAATTTTTGAGCATATTTTTTGGATAAACTTCCAAATTACTTACTATATCTTTCATTTCCCTGAGCATAAAATGCAAACATATTGATACGTCAGGTAACATGATACGTTCATTTGAACTATGGCTTATATCTCTTTCGTGCCAAAGTGGAACATTTTCCAGTGCTGTTAAGACGTAACTCCTCAAAATTCTTGCTAGACCGCTTACTCTTTCACTTCGAATAGGATTTCTTTTATGAGGCATGGCAGAACTTCCTTTTTGCCCTTTTGTAAAGCCCTCCTCAACTTCTAAAACATCAGTTCTTTGTAAATTTCTTATTTCAGTTGCGAATCTATCTAGAGACGCGCCAACTAGTGCAATAGTTTGAACATATTCTGCATGCCTGTCTCTCGATATGACCTGCGTACTCGCTGTATCTGGCTTTAAGCCAAGTAAATCACAAGTTATTTGTTCTACTTTGGGATTTGTATTAGCGTAAGTTCCCATTGCACCACTTATTTGTCCAATAGCTACAGATTCTTTCAGTGTTAACAATCTTTTTTTGTTCCTTATTATTTCTGCTAACCATCCAGCAAGTTTAAAACCGAAGGAAATTGGNTCCCCATGAATCGCATGAGATCTGCCAATCATTAAGGTATTTTTATGCTTCCTTGCTAATAATCTGATTACATTTTCTAGTTTCTCAATTTCTTCTAATAACAATTCGCAAGAATCTTTTAACTGAAGAGATAAGCCAGTATCAAGTACATCACTACTGGTCATACCAACATGTATGTATCTTCCAGAATCTCCTACAAATTCATTAACGCTTGTAAGAAATGCTATGACATCATGTTTAACTTCTTTCTCAATTTCTGTAATTCTAGATTCATCAAACTTTGCATTTGAACGTATCTCTTTCATGGCATTCTCAGGAATTTTTCCCAGAGAAAAGTTTGCTTCACATGCAGCTATTTCAACCTTAAGCCAACTCTGGAATTTTGCACTATCAGTCCAGATTTTCCCCATTTCGGGTAATGTGTAACGCTCGATCACAATTTTTATTAATTATCAATCTAAACTTTATAACCAAAATCGAATTATTGCTCTATACCTTAAAGATGTACTTGCCATTGAAGATATTTGCCTGGATATTATTTTCTTATGTAACATTTTTCTGGCTAATTAAGAAAGCTTAAATATAAAAATGTTTGCATTTATTCCTTTATTCCTTTGTTATTAATGGGTAATTTTTTAGTTCTTATTTAAAATTGGAAGGTATTAAAGAATTTGGATCTTAATCTTG
>MWOY01000023.1 GCA_002026015.1 Prochlorococcus sp. HOT208_60m_808G21
GAGATGGAAGACAAAATTGCACTTCATCATGGCTCCCTAGATAAACAAGATAGAAAAAGAGTTGAAGAAGGGGTTAAAGACGGATTAATAAAATGGGTAGTCTGCACAAGCTCATTAGATTTAGGGGTTGACTTCCAACCTGTAGATCAAATTGTTCAAATTGGTAGTGCAAAAAATTTAGCTAGGCTTATCCAAAGAGCGGGAAGAAGTGCTCATAGACCAGGCGGAAAATCAAAAATAATTTTTATGCCTACTAATTCTTTGGAGTTATTAGAAATTAGTGCAATGAGAAGAATAATAAAAAGTGGTATATCTGAAGAAATTAGACTTCCTGAATTATCTTATGATGTTCTTCTGCAACATCTAATAAGTTTGGCATGCGGAAATGGCTTTGATCCAAAAATTGAGAAAGAAAGAATTAAAAATTGCTGGAGTTATAGAAACTTAAAAGATCAAGATTGGAATTGGTGTCTTGACTTTTTAGAATATGGAGGAAAATGTCTTAAAGCATACCCAAAATATAAAAAGATAGTTAAAGAAGAATCACAAAATAATAATGAAAACTTTAAATATTTTGTAAAAGACAAATCTTTAATAAGAATGCATAAGTTTAATATTGGGACAATTACAAGTGACAAATTTGTAAATGTTAAATATATGAAAGGTAAATCCTTAGGTAATTTAGAGGAGAATTTTGCTTCAAAATTAAATCCTGGCGATACATTTTACTTCGCCGGTAAAATGCTCCAATTTGTAAGAATTAGAGATATGATTTTATACGTTAAAAAATCAACAAGAAAAAGTTCTCTTATTCCTGCATGGGTTGGGGGTCAAATGGCAATTTCTGATCTACTTTGTGAGAGTTTGAGAAAAGAAATAGATATATGCAATGAATTAGAAAATTATGATTACTTAAATCCTGAACTAA
>MWOY01000024.1 GCA_002026015.1 Prochlorococcus sp. HOT208_60m_808G21
ACATGATCTGAAAAAATATAAAATATTTGATAATGAATATGGTTTTTTAAGGCCTAGCTTAATTATAAAATATGAAAGAGAATATTTTTCTTATAAAAAGCTTAGGTTAACTTTTGATACTAATATTTCTTATGAAAATATTCTTTCTCTTACTAACACCATAATTGTGGATCCTGAAAATGTAATGGAAGTTAAAACATCTATAAATATTTCTGAAGACTATCTTAATGAATTTATCCCCATTCAATCATCAAGATTTTCTAAATACGCTAGAGGAATTTTATCTTTTCAAAAATAATATAAAAAGTATCTATTAATCTTTATATTTTTGTCTTATTAATATTTTCTATATTGTCAATGGAATTGGCCTAGAGCCAAATGATAAAGTATTAATTTTAAATAATGGTTTATTAATAATTCATACTCCTAATTAAAATTATTGAATTAAAAAGTAATTCTTTTCAATTCAAGAAAAAAAAGAAAATGAATCTCCTTACTTTATTAAAGAAATAAGTCAATTTATTTAATAATAATTTTTTCAAAATATTTCTAAAGAGGAAAATTAAAAAAATTTGAGTTTTATCATTATTTTTAATCTTGCTTCTAGCTTAATAAATAAGCAATTATTCAAAAATTAAATTTAAGGTTGATAAACCATAAAATTTGATTGTAGAATATATTTACTTAAATCCTTTTTAGATTTTTAGAGTATTGGAAAATATAACTGAATTAAAAAAAGAAATCTTAAGGTTAACAAGTGATTACTCAAAGAAAGCACATAAAGCATTTAGGCCTGAGGGAGATGATCTGCGTTCAGTATGGAAAGTTGGCATGCCAATACCTTATGCTGGTAGAGTTTTTACTGAAGAAGAAGTTGTAGCTGCAATTTCTTCCACTTTAGATTTTTGGCTGACTTTAGGCATTGAAGGCAGCAGTATGGAAAAAGAATTATCAGATTTCCTGGGAATTAGAAAATGTTTATTAGTAAATTC
>MWOY01000025.1 GCA_002026015.1 Prochlorococcus sp. HOT208_60m_808G21
AAAGAAGAGGAACAAGTAGAAAAGAATTCTGACCTATTTAGTAAAAAAAATATTCATCCACTTTTTAGTGATCAAAACTTAGAAAAAGATTCATCTGATAATTTGATTTCTGAAACTTCTTCAGATAAGGATGTCGAAAAAAAAGTTATTGAAGTTAAAGAAACAATTTCAAATAAAACTATTCAACCTGAACAAAAATTAGATCAAAATAACTCCTCAAAATCTCCAGAGATTCCTATATCAAAGTTAGAGATAGCAATACCAACTTATAACGCTCTAAGAAGAGGCAATATCGACAATATTTCCGACATGATTGATATGGATGACGATGATTTTCTCGCATTGCGCAATTTTGGACCACAAAAACTAGATGACCTTAAAAGTGCTTTAGGAAAAATGGGAATACAAATACCTTATATGTTCCAAGCTAACTCAAATAGAAAATCTACAGAGTTAAAAAAAATAATAAAAAAACAAAACTATGATGAAGTTTTTTGGGAAGAATGTACAAAAAGATTTCTCAAAGAGAAAGTGACTTTAGACAATATTATAGAATTACTCGACGAATTTACTGAATTTACTATTGAGATTAATCAAGGTGGTTTTGCAACGAAAAATTATAGTAACAATATTCAGACTGAATTTAATATATTAGTTTCATCTTTTAAGGTCGAATCAATAAAGAGTTCCATAGATGAAAATATAAGAAATTATGTAATCTCCTTACTTTTTAAAAAATTCATTATTCATAAGAATTCTTTTGAAGCAATAAAGTGGATCAATAATATCAAAAAGCTTATTTTTAAAAATCCTAAATATCTTGAATTGATTTTTAAGAGGTTAGAAGGTGAATCCCTTACTGATATTGGAAAATATTTTAACTTTTCAAGAGAATATGTTAGACAAATGGAAAGTAGATTTCTTAATTATTTGGATATTTCTTCAAATGATTTTAGATCAAATTTTTCTGACTACTTCCAGAAGAAAAAGTATGCGAAAGAAAATAATTTACTACGAGATTACATTGATAAATACAGGCATTTACCTTTCCTTAATGAAAAGAATTCATTGATAGAAAATAGTAGTTTCCTAAAAAATATTTCTAAAATGAGTCTTTTCGAAAGACTTGAAATATATAAAAATCATAATTTAGATATCCCAAATCAAGAATACGATTATCACTACGACTTTGTGACTAATACTTCAGGAATTGTTGGGAATGGTTATTGGCAGGATATTCATAACCTTAAAGAATATTTATACAGACATGCGAGAGTACTTGGTGAACCTGATCTGATGCCTAAGCAAACTAGTACACCCTATAAGATCAAAGGTGTTGTTCAGAGGCATGGGGGACAAAGTGTCGTTGCACGAAAGATAGGCCTTAAATATCAAGGACAACTTGTCAATACTGATGGAAGTAGAGCTTATTGGACTGAAGGAAGACTTTCAAAATTACTTGATGATGTAAATAAATTTGCTAATCAGAATATTGATCTTATGCCCAGTTATGGACAGATAATTGATTTTTTTAAAGCTACGCAATTAGACGAATATAAAAACAAAAAACCAGCTTCTGCTGTGGCTGCATTAACAAAGCTTGGAAATCTTGCATGGCTAGAAGTGGCTCAAAGATTTCAGAGAAAATATTTTTCAGGAATTTCCCAAAAAGTTACTGTTCAATTTATAAAGGCTTTTGTAAGAGATCTTGGTGAACATTTAACCGTTTTAAGTCCGGCAGAATTATATGTTCTTTTTCAAGCTCAAGGAATAAATAGAAAAGAACAGGAAAAATTTAGTCGTACCTTTGATGTCTTAATAGATGCTGTTCAGACAGGTGTGGTTGATAAAAAGGATTTAGAGGATTGGTCAAATAATCTGGAAGTACCCTCAATTAAAGAACTACTTAATCTTGGTGGTGAAGTAAGACTTAAAAATTCTAAAGAAGAAAAAGAATTAAGATTACTTAAAAGAAAAGCAAAGATTCTTAAAAGAGAGTACGAAGATTCAAAATCTATTAAATTAAATGAGATAACAAAAGAAGATCTTCCTAACCTCGATCCAGGAAGAACTCTCAGAGCACTAGATAAGGCTGCAGGCATTTTGGAGGGATCTGGAACGGATGCTGAGAGAATAGAATTTCTTAAAGCGAAAGCATCATCAAAATTATGGGATAGCTGTTTCTCGGATGAAGAATTTTTAATTAGAAATCTTGAATCAAGTAATTTGGGAATAGATACTTATAGCGAAGAAGTTCGTAAGAAATTTCTTGAAGAATATAATGGTGCAAAAAATTTAAAGATTCCTGATTCTTATAAATTTAGAGATTTAAAGGGAAGAGAAAGAAAACCAAAGTTAATGCAAAAGCTTGTTTCCTTTAGATTACTGCGAGATAAAAGGATACTTAACTTAAGTGGTACTGGAACGGGAAAAACTCTCTCAGCTATATTGGCTTCTCAAATATGTGAATCGCAAAGAATTTTTATTTCTTGCCCAAATGGAGTTATCGACAGTTGGTTAAGAACTTTTAAATCAGGTTTCCCAGATGCAATTCTTCATGTAAAACCTGAAAATTGGTTAGTTAATCCAGTGCTTGAAAAAGTTAATGTTGTAATCGTAAATCATGAAAGATTTCAAGATAGATTCTCCGATAACCTTTTAAAGTTTTGTACTGAGTTTTCATCAGACATGATAGTGATTGATGAGATACATCAATCAAAAAAAAGAAAATTAAATGAATCTAGTCAGAGAAGAAGTTTAATAAATCAATTTATTCGTATTTCGGTCAACTTGAATCCTGAAACAAGAGTTTTGGGATTATCTGCAACACCAGTAATCAATAATATTTATGAGGGAAGATCTTTAGTTGAACTCGTTACTCAAGAAACTCTTTTTGATGTGAAAGCTAATGATGAGCTTAATTCATGCATGAATCTCTACCAACACTTCATATTAAATGGAATCAGGATGAACCCAGGAAATTTATCTAGGACGGAGATTATCCCGAAAAATGTTGATGCTTCAGCATTACTTCCTGAGATTATTGCATTCACAAGAAGAGGTTTATATCACGATGTAGAAAGGCTTTTAGTTAAACCAAAATTAGGAGTGCTAAAAGAGTGTATTAAAAAAGGGGAAAAAATAATTATTTTTATAACTCTCATACAAGGGACATTAGTTCCAATAACGAATTGGCTTAAAAAAAGTAACTTTAGTTTTTGTGTATATACCGGAAATGATAAAGATGCCACTGAGGTAGGCTTTAAAGATTCTCTTGATGAATTTATAAGAGGAGATACAGAAGTTTTGGTCGCCTCTATCCAGTGTGCCGGGACAGGCGTTGATGGTCTCCAATCTGTATGTAATAAAGCTATATTTTTTCAGCTGCCCTGGACTTCTACAGAGTTTGAGCAATCTATAGGAAGATTAGATAGAGATGGGACAGAATTTGATTCGGTAAGTGTTTATCTTCCTTTGACCAATATAAATTTGCCTAATGGTGATAGCTGGAGCTGGTGTCAGAATAAAATGGAGAGGATACGATCTAAAAAAGATATTGCAAAAGCAGCAGTTGATGGTGAAATACCAGATGCTGATTCAATGTTTACTCCTAATGAAGCAAGTAAATATTGGTTGGAATGGCTAAAAAGGTTAGAGGGAGAGAGTTAAATAATAATTACCCGCAAGTTGGGTCCCCAGTAAGACAATATTTTTGGACTTCATTATTCACTCTTAGAGCACAACCAGGCCTTGTTATTTGCCTAATTGTCCCACCAGAATATAATTTTTCTTGAAAATAATTACATAGTTCATTCCTTGCTTTTGTCCATCTCGTGTAGAGCTCTAAATTATTAATTTCTTTTCTTAATTTACGATCGCTTTTGATTAAGTCTATCCAAACACAAGCAGCTATCTCAGGGGTAGAACCATTTTGGTCGCACTCAAATGGATAGTTTTCAAATGCTTTTTTAATTTCCTCTTCTAGGCTAAGCTCACTGGCTTTTAATTGAATTGGATTAAATAGAAAACTAAGGGAAACTATTAAAGCAAATATTTTCAATTTACTATTGATATAGGTTGCCATTTAGTGATAACAGATTTTTAGAGTGCTTTCTAGGCACCCGCGCTACCAATTTTTTGTAGCTAACTGTAGCTAAATACTTTTTAATAATTTATCAATTTCTAGTCTTTGCAATACTTCTCGGTTGGTATTTTGTATGCTCCCAAAGCACCCGCGCTACCAAGCTGCGCCACGCCCCGCTCATAAGATATTAGTTCATAACAGACATCTATAAAAGAGTAAATTCCTGAATTTTTTATAAAGAGACACTTTTAGGATATAAAATGATTTTTACAGTAATTTTAGTACTTAATTATTATCGAAAAATTTTTTGACTAAAAAAAGATATTAGTGCCTATTTTTTAAAAAAATAATTTCTTGATTTTGAATTCTCATAACACTCTTGAAAACCATATTTTTCTAATAGTTGAAATATTTCTTTTTTATGAAAGGTAATTTCTACCATTAATGCATTTATTGATTTAAGAATGTTTGTTGCGCCCTCTAAAACTTCTAATTCAGCTCCTTCAACATCTATTTTTAAAAAAGTTGGGTAGAAATCTTGCTCTTTACAAATATTATCTAGTGTATCTACTTCTACCTTAAGGACTTTTACTTGTGAAGATATATTTTTTTGGGATTGCTTGCTCTCAAATGATATGAGAAATTCTTTATCTAAGGAATTTGTAAATCCTCCAGTATTCATTGTAAAGAAACTACCTTCACCGCAATAATTTGAGGCTGCTTTACAAATTACTTTAGTCGTCTGATATACATTTTTTTTGAGATAATAATTACTCTCTGGCGTTGGTTCAATAACAACTAATTGTCCTGCCTCACCTACAATTTCTTCAAAAACTTGAGTTACGTAACCTATATGAGTACCAACTTCTAACACCTTATCTCCTTTTTGAATTAGTCTGTAGAAAGCATCTATTTCAAATTGTTCTCTATTTCTACCGTAGTACCAGTAACCTTTATGTTTAAAAGATTCTAAGTAAAAGTCTCTTTTTGTTATGTCGTGCTTCCATTTAAATCTAAAATTGAATACCTTTAATAAAGGTATAAAGAAAGTTCTTAAAAAAAATATAGAAGCTATTAATTTCTTCAAAATCTAAATCCTTTAAATTATATAGTTGTTATATTTACATAAAAAAGTTTAAATAATAACCTTTTTTTTATTGACGCTTAACGAAGTAATACATTCTTATTAAAAGAGTTTTTCAATATACAAACAATATTGATCGTAGTATTTCAAACGGTTTTGTTAAATCTCGCTAATGCTCGCTAAAAGGTTGTAATAAAATTATATACCTTTTAGTGTTTGCAATCTTTTTGGCTTGGATATTAGGTTACTCCCAAAGCACCAGCACTACCAAGCTGCGCCACGTCCCGCTCATGAGATCTAAGTTCATAATAGACATCTATAAAAGACCAAATTCCTAAATTTTTTTATAAAAAATCACTTTTGAGGCTAGAAAATGATTTAAGTTACTATTTTTTAGAAAAAATTTTCTACTATTCTATAAATTAGTTTATCCAAACCAAAAAATTACATTACTTATAAATTGGTGTTGAAATTTTTTTAAATTAAGAAATATCTATAATATAAACTAAATTCCACAAGGATATCCAACTGAATTTCTTTCGAGACTTAGAAGTATGAAAAAATTAGAAGATTTGATTCTCACTTATAAGGATTTCCCAAAAAAAGGTATTGATTTTAAAGACGTTTTAGAAATTCTTCAATATCCAGATATTTTTCAGAACCTTATTTTAAAAATGTCTTCTAATAAATTTTTAAAAAATGCTGAAGCAATAATTTCTATAGATGCGAGGGGATTTATTTTTGGTTCTGCAGTTGCTCTAGAATCATCTAAACCCATGATTGTGGCACGAAAACCGGGAAAGCTGCCAGGAAATCTTTTAACAAGAGAATATGATTTGGAATATGGGAAAAATTCTCTTTCAATACAAAGTAACGCCTTGAAAAAATTCAATTCTTTTGTAATAGTAGATGACTTATTAGCTACTGGAGGTACAGTTAATTGTGTATCGAAGTTGCTTCAAGATCAAAGAAAGAAAATTCTAGGTTTAATCACTGTTATTGAATTAAATAAATTAAAAGGCAGATCAAAACTTGATTTTCCAGTTCATTCAATTATTTCTATTTGAAAGACAGGAGAATTGAAGTTTAAACCGTAATAAAAAATTTAATGTTTGAATTTATTAGTTTATAAATGTAGAACTTCTAGCTATAAATTTGGCAGAGTAATTATAAGTTTATTTCCTTTAACTAAATCATCCCTACCGATCCTGCTGTGAAACCAACTGCTAGAAAAAAAACGAATTCAAGTAAATCTCTGGGTAAAGAATTTACAATAAAATTGATATGAGTCATTTGACCTTGTGCTCCTCAGGTGTAAGTTTTAATTTAAAAAATATAACTAATTATTTTTTCTGTTGAGGGAAATAAAAGTTTTTTTTCTTTTTTCTAAAGATTTCAGGAAAGTAAAACCTAAAAGAAATTTATTTTTAAAATTCTGGTAAAAATTTTTAACCAAATTAATTAACTGCCCATATTCAATTTAAGTGCTATATTTTTTACAAATAAAAATTTTGAAAATTAATGGATTATAAAAAGAAATCCTTAAATAAATTAAATCAAAAAGTAAGCTACGAGGAAATTGACACAAGATTGGCTTCTGGTTGGTATGTTGATGCAGTTGATAATAGAAAAAAGAAAAAATACAAAACAGAAAAAGTTTCTTACAAGATTTCGAAAAAAATAAGTTAAATTAATTAATTGGAAGCTAATTATCTAAGTCTTAAATACTTTTTCATGAATTTAAAAAATTTAATCTGGTTTCAAAAAACAAATTTTTAATATTTAAAGTACTTAATCCATTCTTCTAGAAAAACATGGCAATCATAAAAATATGTCTTGTAATTCTCCCACTTTGCTATTGATGATTTATAAATTGGTTGAACAACCTGAGAAGAAGAAGGTGTATTAATTTTCTGTCTTCTTAAAGCGGTTTCTCTGTAATTTTTTATACTTGAATCCCACTCAATTTCTAAAAAATTCATAATTTTTTTTGTATGAATCTCAAAATTATTTATTAGTGATTCGTATTTAGACATTGTATAATCGAGGTTTAAATTTTTTTTATATTTAACCCACATTTTCATCGAAAGATTATAAATTTCTGAGGATTCTCTAAGTGACCTAAGGTTTGCCATTGCATTATTAGGTTCAAAAGATTGTTGAAAACAGGATAAAACAGTGTCATAGGGATGGCGGTGGGCAAAAATTATTTTAGCTTTTGGAAAAATAAAGTTTATAAGAGGCAAACTTACAGTTTGGAATGGAAATTTATCTATGATAATTTCAGCATTTTTTTTATCTGATAATCTTAAAATATTTTCTAAATAATACTTCCTCAATTTTTCAACTTCTATTTCATTTAATTTGTAAATTTCGTCAAGTTGATATTTAAACTGATTTTTAATAATTTTCTCCAAAGAATAAATTATAGGTTTTTCTTCAATTACATCTATTTTGGGATGACTACGTAAAACTGTATCTAATAAAGTAGTTCCGGATCTTGGAAATCCTATTAAGAAACAAACTTTATTATTTTTTTTAAAAAAAGAATCTCTTTTTAAAAAGAAATTTTTGTTATTGAGATTTTTTTCATAATCTATTATGTAATTTTTAAATTCTTTTTTATTGCATTTTTCGTATTTTATATTTAATTGACTTTTAGTAAAGGAATGATAAGCCTCCTTAAAATTTTCTGCTTTTTCTTCTATAAAACCTTTAAATGACCAAAAATTTAATCTTGTATTCGCATCAGTTTTCTCTACCCAATTCAAGCAAACTTCATCTATTAATTCTTTTGCTTTAGAGAAGTTTTTTTCTCTAAAAAGAACTCTAGCTCTATACATTAACAACTCATTTTTAATTACTGGGTTACCATCGTGAGTATTTAATTGTTCCTTGAGCTTTAATAAATTATTTGTTTTCTCATAAAATCTGAAGAGGGAACAATAACCATTAACAAAATCTTTTCTGATTTCTAAAGATTTTAAAAAAAATGTTTCTGCCTCATTAATTTTAAATAGATCATTTTTAATTTCACCTAAACTTACATAAGCTTCTACGTAATTTGGATTAATTTCAATCACTTTATGGAAATTTTTTTCTGCTTCGAGCAGATTTCCGATAGTAGCCTCTAAAGTAGCTAAATTATTGTAAGGAATCCAAAAGTCAGGCTTTAAACGGATAGCCTTTTTAATATATTTCTTAGCCTCATTCAAATTATCTTCTTCCAAAAGGAATCTACCTATATTCGAAACTATTAATGGATTATTTGGTGCTATTTTTAGACATTCATGCAAGACATTACCTGCCTTTTTTCTATTATTACTTTTGATATAAACATTAAATAGATTTTGGTAAGCCATTAGGAAATTAGGTTTTAATTTAATAACTTTAATTAAATATTTTTCGGCCAAGTCGTATTGACCTATTTCTAATAAAATACGGCTTAGATTCGAATAAGCTTCGTGACTCTCAGGGAACGAATTTATTGATTTTTTGTAAAATTTTATTGCCCTTTCATAATCATTTTCCATTTGAAATATCAATCCTAAGTTTGTAAAAACTCTTGGATCAGCAATGCCTTTTTTTAAAATTTTCTCGTAATAACTCTTAGCTCCTTTAATATTACCTTTTTGATGCATCTCCAAGGCATGTGTAATTAATCGATCTTTATCAAAAATATTATTTTTATATTTTAAAGATTGTTTGTTTGAGCCAAAACCTCTCATAAGTACTATTTTTAACTCCTTTACTGCAAATTGTGTTTAATTTAAGAATTTAAATCTTCTCAAGAATAGTTTTATTTTATATTTTGAGAGAAATTTTTTGATTTACAGACACAAATTTTTGTGGCACATCGCCTGCTAAATAGTTTTATTTTTGAAGTTTTTTTCTCCAAAAGCATTGTTGCCACTAGGATTTAAAACTGATTAAAGTTCAAAAAAAATAGATATAATTACGGCAAGAGAAAAGTAGATTGAAAATGTATCAGCTTATACTTGAATTTAGCTGTATTTATACAGTAAGGTAGGGTGTACTTTAAATTTCGTGTGAGGAAATTTATGAAGCTTTTTAAGAGCTTACTCGTAGCTCCTGCATCATTAGGCCTACTTGCGCCTATGGCAGCAACTGCGAACGAAGTCACTATTAACGACTTCAACGCTGCAGAAGAAATTGCAGTGACAAACAGCCGTGTAGACGGTCTAGAAGCTAGACTAAATAACTTTGAAGCCGGTGGTTTCTCAGATAC
>MWOY01000026.1 GCA_002026015.1 Prochlorococcus sp. HOT208_60m_808G21
ATAAAAGTTTTGAGGAATTAGATAGAAGGCAGAAAAGTAAGATAACAACTATTTGGCAAGATTTAAGATTAATAGAAGATCTCTCTGCAGAACAAAATGTTAATTGTGGACTACTAGCGGAAAACAATTTTTATTTCGCTTTTAAAAATTTACTAAATATAAGTTCTTTTAAGAAGGCGCATAAATATATGAAATTATGTAGACTTCATAACTCTATTTACGACAAAAAAATCAGAAACCTATCTGGGGGGCAAAAACAAAGGGTGGCTATAGCTAGATCATTAATTCAAGAATCAAATATATTACTTGCAGATGAGCCTTTTAATAATCTAGATCCCAAATTGATAACAACAATTAAAAACCTTCTTCTAGAAAATGTAGATAAAAATAAAACAAAAAAATCCCCAATGACGGCATTAGTTGCATTACATAGATTAGATTTGCTGAACGATTTCGATAAAGTTATTGGAATAAGGGATGGTAAAATTTTTTTCAATATCAAAAGAAATAACTTAAAGAAGATTCATTTAGAGAAAATATATTAATTAGTTGAACAAATTAAAATTAAACTATACCTCATTATCTTTTCTTCCAATTTTGGTATGCATACCTCTAGGGTATCAATTAATAAACAATATCCATTTTGGAGGATTTAAATTATTCCAAGAATTCTTTATTTCTGCATTTAATCCCAAGATCGATAATGAAATTATTATTACCGTAATTAAGCGATTAAATGAAACTATTTTAATTGGTTTTT
This sequence comes from Prochlorococcus sp. HOT208_60m_808G21, assembly GCA_002026015.1. Classification (GTDB taxonomy): domain Bacteria; phylum Cyanobacteriota; class Cyanobacteriia; order PCC-6307; family Cyanobiaceae; genus Prochlorococcus_A. Next base: position 761 of record MWOY01000026.1, read on the forward strand.
TTAGTTGGTTAGTAAGTATTATTTTTGGAGCAATTTTTGGAATAATTTCCTCAAATATTTTTTATAAAATCTTTAATATTCCAAATTTTTTCTACCGCATAATAAGGTTTTTTCTAACAATCATTAGATCTATACACGAAGTGGTTTGGGGAATAATATTAATGCAAATATATGGAATAAATTTTTCGATAGGAATAATAGCTATATGTATACCTTATATTGCTGTAAATTCAAAAGTTTCTGCTGAACAATTAGAAACTATTGACTACAAAAGTTTTGAATCTATAAATCAAATAAATGCACCTAAATTTTCTTCTTTACTAACTTTAATATGGAATCCAATAATAAATACATTTAAAAACTTTGGTTTATATCGATTAGAGTGTTCTATAAGAAGTACCGTGATTTTAGGACTTTTTGGGATTGGAGGAATAGGCACCAGTATTTTTTTATCTTTCCAAACTTTGAATTTTAGAGAGTTATGGACTTATTTATGGTCCTTAGCAATTTTGCTAATTCTTTCTGGATTAATATTCAAAAAAATAAAATTTAATACTAAAAATAAAATCCTATCTATTTTTTTTATTACAGTTTTTTTCATAACAATTCTATTTTCTTTTTCATATTTTCTTTATTTTATTTTTAATAATAATTTTGATAATGGTATTTTATTGATAAT
>MWOY01000027.1 GCA_002026015.1 Prochlorococcus sp. HOT208_60m_808G21
ATAATAATTTTGATAATTTTAATTCAGTTAGTTCTCTTTTTAAATCAAGCTCAGATTTAGGATTATTTGATTTCTTAAAACTTATATTAGAAACAATAATTTTAAGTCTTTTATCAACAGGAATCGCAATTAGTTTACCTCCATTAGTAATAGGAATTTTTAACAACAATATTTCTAAAATTTTTATAAAAATTTTTGCATTTTTATTACGTTTAATACCTACACCTGTAATACTTCTAACTCTATTAACTTTTAATAATCCTTCTTTATCTTTAGCAGCTTTAACATTAGGTTTCCATAACGCTGGTATTACTAGCAAATTACTTTTTACAAATCTAGATAGCCAAGACAAGAGAAATTATATTGCAATGAAATCTCTAGGAATCTCAAAAAAGACTAGTTGGCTTTTAGGTTTATTTTCTCAACAAGCAAAAAGTTACTTAGCATATTGCGCTTATAGATCTGACATCATTATTAGAGAAACAGCAATTGTTGGGGTTATTGGAAGTGTTGGTCTAGGTTGGCAATTGCAAGAATCATTAAGTTCCTTCGCATGGCAAGAAGTTACCATAGTTTTGATAGCTTATAGCTCCATCGCAATAGTTGGAGAATTAATAAATGGTAAAATCAAAAATAGCTTAACTTGATTTGTAAGAATAATTTGTTAAATCAAGTAATTATTTTTTTTTCGGTGATAGTGAATAGTTTACCAAAACAGCTTATTGTAATTGGAGATAGCTCAGTTTATGGATGGGGAGATAATGAGGGTGGTGGATGGTGTGAGAGGCTTAGAAAAGATTGGGGTAATAACCAAAATGGGCCAGTTATTTATCAACTTGGCGTTAGGGGAGATGGGATAGAAAAAGTTTCATCTAGATGGGAAAAAGAATGGTCATCTAGAGGAGAAACGAGAAGGAATAAACCTAAAGCAATCCTACTAAATGTAGGTCTTAACGACACTGCAGCAATTGGTCAGATAAATGGAAGACATCAATTAGATATAGATGGATTTGAATATGGATTAGAGAGGCTAATTAATGAAATGAACTCTCAAACAAATTTATTTGTTATTGGTTTGACACCAGTTGACGAAAGCAAAATGCCGTTCGCAGGATGTCTATGGTACTCAAATGATTTTTGTAATTCTTATGAAAGGAGAATGGAGGAAGTTTGCCTCAATCAGAATGTCCCATTTCTTCCTACTTTTAGAGAAATGTACTCTGATAAAAGGAGTAAAAATTGGATTACGCATGATGGAATTCATCTAAATTCCGAAGGTCATTTCTGGCTTTTCCAAAGACTTAAAAGCTGGGAGATTCTTACAAAATGGAAGGGATCTTAGGTCTTTCCAAATATTATTAATTTAAAAAATATGAATATAAAATAAGAGAAAAGATAGCAAAAACAGAAGCAATACTTGTCTGAATAGCATTTACCAATTCATTACTTAATTTATATTTGTTTTGAAATTTAGCACCAATAATACTTTCGGAAAGTGTTGCCAAGAATCCAGAAACTACAACAACTATAAAATGATATTTTGTAGAAATAATTGATAGACGAAGCATTATAAAAGCCATAAATATTGATCCCAAAACACTAGCTAATGTTCCTTCTATACTTATTCCTCCCTCAGTTCCCCTATCCACCTTTTTAAGTGAAGTAATTAAGTATGTGTCTTTACCAAATCTTTTTCCAATTTCGCTACCAAAAGTATCCGCCAACTTTGCAGCAAAACTTGCAGCAAAACCTACTTTAAACATCACTACATTGGCAGCATTAAATTTGGTCATAATGGCAAGAAATAATCCTGTAGCTGC
>MWOY01000028.1 GCA_002026015.1 Prochlorococcus sp. HOT208_60m_808G21
TATATTGTAAATTTAAATCAAAAGTAAATTTACATACTTATTGTATTTATATTTTTTTATTGCTATTTTTTTAATGCGGGCTAAGGTTCATATCTCCACGAGGATTTAGTCCGCTGATTTTTTAAGAATTCAATTTATTTTGGATCCCTCTTAAAGAAGTTGATAAGAAATTGTTTCATAAATATTTATTATTGCTTGACTTCTAAATTCCATTGAAAAGAATTCTAATATAAACATTAGGGGTGTGACACTTTTTATTCAAAAATATTATTATTTTGCTTCATAACTTTCTTAAAATACTTAAACTCAATAAATTCATACATCATTTTGATATCATCAGATAATACTTATTTATCAACTGTATAATCGTCCCCATTTTCTTGAGATTTATTATTTTCAGAATATGTTTCTTGATCTAAGGAAAAATTGATCAAATCTCTTTTTTTTATCCTATTTTGACCAAAAGATTTATTTAATTCACCTCTAGACCTCAACGCTTCTTCGACCAATAAACCTGTAACTTTTGACTGACTAAATTCATTAGATTTGCACAATTTTTCAATAATTTCATGAACTTCTCCAAATATGAAAAAAATTATTGCTTATAATGAGGTAGGCAGAGCGATTGTATCTGCTGTGAGAAATGGAATTGAATCAGTTGATAAAATTACGATCTTACATAGATCTGGATCTATAGGAGGATATACAAAAATATGCCCTGATGAAGATGTTATTTCTAGTGGATTGATTTCAAAAAAATTATTGTTTTCAAAAATTGAAATTGCTCTAGCTGGAAGAGCTGCAGAAACGATAGTTTTTGGTGAAGGTGAAATTACACAATGCTCCTTAAATGATATCTCTTATGCGACAAATATCGTAAGGGAAATGGTTACAAAATATGGATTTTCAATTATTGGTCCAATTTCTATGGATTCTGATAATAATGAAATGTATTTGGGAGATGGATTATTTAGAAGAAAGCCGCTCATAGCAGAAAATACCAGTTCTAGAATAGATAAAGAAATCATAAATATTTCTAAAATTTCATTAAATAATTCAATAAAAATATTGAAAAGAAATAGAGTCTTACTAGATAAATTAGTTGATATTCTTTTAAATCAAGAAACTATAGATAAAAAAGTTTTTAAATTAACAACTTCTAAATTATTGAAAGTTTGATTTAATTGTTTTAAATTTAAAAAAAA
>MWOY01000029.1 GCA_002026015.1 Prochlorococcus sp. HOT208_60m_808G21
CCTCTACTTGTTCCTCTTCTCTCGTTTCAATAAAATCAAATTGATCTTTTTTCAATAAGATACTTATAAAAGAAAAGGCCCTAATGGAATTAATATTGTCTGAAGCAGCTGGTCTTCCTCGATTGATGATCTTTTCAAGATCATGAATAATTTCAACTTGATTTGCACTGTTGAAAAGCCATTTTGTTAATTCCTCTTTAAATTGAATTTCAAGAGTATCCAGTATGACTTTTGCTTCTCCAATAGTTAAAAAATATCTTGGAGAGTATCCCTCATCTTCCCAAGACAATAAGAAAATCTTATAAGCTCTTTCGGCTGTTATTTCGTTTAAAATAGATTTCTTTTTTTGTGTTTTATATTGATTAGTTTCTTGCTTATCTAAAACATTATGTAATTCTTCCTCTACTATTTCTCTTTTTTCAAACGCATCTTTATTAATATCCTGTTCCTTCGATTGATTTATCAACCATTCTCCTACTTTCTTAAGCCAGTCTCTTTTTTTCGCCATTTTTATATTGGTGTAAAAATATAAGTAAATGGTTTATGTTTTAAATTAGTCATTTTGCAAATTATAATCCACAAAAAATGGGATATTAAGTATAAATCTTGAAAAAATGAAGAAAGAGATTGAACAATGCGCGCTATATCTTATTCAGGATACTATTAGTGGCGATTATAAAATCGGAATAAGTAATAACCCAGGAGAAAGAAAGAAAGAAATCAGACTTCAATATAATGTCGGAGATTTGAAAGGTATATCGATAACATGGTTTCTAACCAGAAATGAAGCATTACATTGGGAAGCTAAATTCCATGAGAAATTTAAATTGTGGCATTCGCCTGCAAGAGGAGGGAAAGAATGGTTTAGTCTCTCATCAAAACAAGTCAATGAATTTATAGAGTGGATGAGAAAAAGTACTGCTGATAGAAGCGATAAGATAGAAATACTTAAAGACCTTTTAGATACTTAAACTATTTCTTCTTTTGGTTTTAGCCTCAACTTTACTCTTTAGAGTTTTTTTAGCGACAACGGCTAGCTACAGTTAGCTACAAAGATGCAGATATTTGCAAATTTTGGGTTCTAAATAACAAAAACAGAGCAAATTTTTCTTAAAAGTACTTTTATTAAAGCTTGTTATGAACTAAGATCTTATGAGCGGGGCGTGGCGCAGCTTGGTAGCGCGGGTGCTTTGGGAGCACTAGGTCGCAGGTTCGAATCCTGTCGCCCCGACTCTTAAAAACCAAGTCATACTAGAGAGTTTCCCAGACTCTCTTTTTTATTGTTTACATTCTCACATGAGAAAGGGGCTCTAGGGGAGGCTCTAGGATCTTCGAAGATTCCCTAAATAGTGCGTAATTTATAGAAGTGTTGAAAGAAGTAAGCGTTTCATTAATTGCATCTAGGCTTATTCTTCCAAACAGGAGAATCACAATTTACACCCTTTCTTTTGGATTTTAATACCATTTCTGTAATCTCTTGGGGGTTGCTACCAGGAAGTATTTCTTTAGCTAAGAGATCTTGTTTATTAGGCTTGCCTTTTTCCAATTTTAAATAATTTGAAGCCTCTAAAGACTGAATCTTGGAGCAGTTTAAATCAGCTATCGGTTGAGTAATTCCCTTCCCTTCAATAGATTTCCACTTCCTATTCTTACTGTACCCTTTTGTAATAAAAATATCTTTAGCTTTTCTTTCTAAACAATCAATAATAATTTTAGTTTTGTACTGTCTCACGCCGCTTGGAGTTGCAGAGGTACCTGGGATGTTGATAGTAGCTGGAGGGGTAGTGATACAGTTTGTTGAAGAGTTATAACCAGAGTTATAACCAAATCCAGAACCATATCCATAACCAAATCCAGAACCAAATCCAGAACCATAACAATTTGTTGTTCCTGAACCTATAGTCGTGGAATATCCAGATGTACCAGGAATATATTCTTGAAAATATCTTGTTACATAATCAAAGGTAATATATCTACCGTAAACTCCCCTTACTTTCACTTTCCTTACATTTTTATCATCAAAATACATTACAAAATTGTTTGCTCTATCTTCGTAAACTTCCCACCCTGGAATTAGTTCCATTCCAAGAAAATCTAATTGTTGCTTTTTTTCAACAGGTTGCGCATAGGCGCGAACGCATCCTTCAAAGTCTGCTGCAGCTAAACAAGCTTTTCTGACTTCAGGGTCAACTTGTGCTTGAACAGGTAAAGCTAGAGCAGCTAATAAAGGAATTAGAAATCTCTTCACAAAAAAAGGAGCTAATTGCCCATTATTTTAGATCAACTGTCAATCATTGCGCATTATATATAGTAATTATTTCTTATTAAGAATCAGAAATATGAGGGGGCTCTAGAGGGGGCTCTAAGTTCTATAAACATCTTGTATGATCTTCGAAGATTTAGCAATAAGCTGTCTCAAACTCGTTCCACCATCTATAGTTAGTCTAGGCTATAACTAAAGTCTCAAGGTTTTCTTAAAAATAACGCCCAGTGCTTTGGGAGCACTAGGTCGCAGGTTCGAATCCTGTCGCCCCGATCAGTTATATCAGTAAGTCTCAGCTAATAATATATTTCCCTCAAAAATACCTTCCCTCAAAATCACCTCATATGGTCTATTGAATTTTTCTTTAGCCTTAAGTTTGAGAAGGTAAATCAATAACAATATCCAGCACCATATAAAATTTATATATATACATTTTTTATTTTAAATATTCTTTTAAAACCCCAT
>MWOY01000003.1 GCA_002026015.1 Prochlorococcus sp. HOT208_60m_808G21
TTTACTTCTTTTACATCATCTTTAGCTCTTTTAAGAGAGTCTAAATTACCCTCAAATATTATTTTTTCTGATCTAATAACTCTCAGCGAACAATTCCTTTGTAATTTACCAGTTTTTATATAACAGCCCGCAATAGCTCCTTTACCGACTGCGAAAGTTGCTCTAACTTCAGCTTGCCCTAATGATTCTTCGACAAGATCCGGTTCAAGTAGCCCTTCCATGGCCAACTGAATATCTTCTAAGAGTTTATAGATAACTTCATATTCTCTTATATCAACGTCGTTAGCATCAGCTGCTCTTTTCGCGCCAGAAGCCAATGAGGTGTTAAATCCAATGATTACTGACCCAGATGCAGCAGCGAGATCTATATCTGTCTCAGTTATTTCTCCAGGAGCAGAAAGTAGAACTCTGACTTGAACTTCATTTTTTGGTAATTGTTCTAGTGATCCTAATATCGCTTCAATACTACCTTGAACATCTGCTTTGAGAATTAAGTTTAACTCCTTTAGATTTCCATCATTTGCTTAAGTTGATAAGGATGATAAGCTGACTCTTCTAGA
>MWOY01000030.1 GCA_002026015.1 Prochlorococcus sp. HOT208_60m_808G21
AGGCGTGCTAGAAATAAAACAAAGAGATATCCAAAGTCTTCTGACCCTACCATATATTCCAGAGCAACTGGTTTTGAAACTCTTGTTGGCTGGCTATTTTTAAAAGATCCTCAAAGATTATCAACACTTTTTGAATATTTAGAATTAAAAATGAATTGAACTTATGAAAAACTCCTCTAAAAAAAATTTTTTCGGAAAAAATAACAAAGAACATAAAAAAAATTCTGAATTTGATTATTACCTAAAAAATACAAATCGTACAGAGAAAAATGAAAGATTTTTGAACAATTCATCCAAAAATAAGAATTTTGAAAATTTTAATAAAAATGATAAATCTAATTCTTTTTCATCTTTAAAAAGGAGAAAGCCAATATTTAAATCTAATACAGAATTTCCTAATAAAAATCCTGATAACCAACATGAGTATTTTAGTAAGAAGAATTTTGATGACTGGATATGGGGTAAACATTCCGTTTACGAGGCTCTTACTAGTGAAAGAGCCATTAATAGAATTTGGTGTACTTCGGAAATCTTTTCTTCAGATAAATTCTATATTAAGCTTAAGGATCTTAAATCAAAAGGAGTCCTAATTGAAGAAGTTTCTTGGAACAGGCTTTCGCAATTAACTTATGGTGCTTCACATCAAGGCGTTGCATTACAGTTAGCATGCTCTAAAACCATATCTTTAGAAAAATTAATCGCTTTTTCTAAACGCAACTGTGCGAATCCTATATTACTTGCATTAGACGGTATAACTGATCCACATAATGTTGGTGCGATTATAAGATCAGCGGAAGCATTTGATTGCAAGGGGATTATTATTCCTCAGAGAAGATCTGCTGGATTGACGGGAACAGTCGCTAAGGTAGCTGCGGGAGCCTTAGAGCACTTACAGGTAAGTAGAGTTATTAACTTAAATAGAGCACTTGAGGGGCTTAAGAAAAATGGTTATCTTGTTGTTGGTTTATCTGGAGAAGGTCAATTATCTATTTCAAATTTTCAAGAAAAAGCACCCTTGGTAGTAGTAGTAGGATCTGAAGATAAAGGTATTTCTTTGCTTACTCAAAAAAAATGTGATCATCTTTTAAGCATTCCTCTTAAAGGTAAGACTTCAAGTTTAAATGCCTCTGTGGCGGCTGCCATATCCCTATTTCACTTGACAAGTAAATAATTTTATTGTTTCTAATCTCAATTTTTAAAGACTACTAAAATGTTGTTGTTTCAATACATTTATATAATTAATAAAAATTTATTGAATTTTCACTACAAAATTGTATAGAATTTAACAAGAATTGATGGTCTCCTAGGCCAATAAAATTGATTAGAAACTTTGGAAACAAACTCGGTTTAGCTTGGTGGGCTAAAATTGAAACAGATCAACCTAGTAGTACTTACTGGTTTGGACCATTTATTACTAAACGTAGTTTAAAAGAAAATATGTCTTCTTTTATTAAAGATCTTTCTGATGAAGGATCTAAAAATATTAAACATAGTTTAGTGCGTTGCAAAAAAGAAGAACCATTAACTGTTTGATAATTTTGATTTTAAGAAATAAATAAGATATGAATTTTAATTCTTTAAGAAAAGAAATTACCAGTAATAATGTTTCTGTTAAGGAATTAGTTAATGATATCTTTGCAAAAATCGATCAAAAAGATCCTGAAATTAACTCATATATTTGTATTACAAGAGATAATGCTATTGAGCAAGCAGATAACGTTGATAAATTAATTCAAAATAAAGAAAAACTGCCTCCTCTCGCGGGGATCCCAATAGCAATAAAGGATAATATTTGCACCAAAGGAGTTGCAACAACATGTGCAAGTAAAATGCTCAAAAGCTTTGTTGCGCCTTATGAATCCACAGCTTCAAGTAAATTATGGTCTTCAGGGGGAATTTGTTTAGGAAAAACAAATTTAGACGAATTTGCAATGGGTAGTTCAACGGAAACTTCTGTATTTGGAGTCACTTCAAATCCTTGGGATATTAATAGAGTCCCAGGAGGCAGTTCAGGCGGAAGTGCTGCTTCAGTTGCCGCTGGATTTTGTGCAGCGGCTATAGGTTCTGATACAGGAGGATCAATAAGGCAACCAGCTTCTTTTTGTGGCGTCGTAGGTCTTAAACCCACTTATGGCAGAGTTAGCAGATGGGGACTTGTAGCATTTGCTAGCTCTCTTGATCAAATTGGCCCAATTACTAATACCGTCTCAGATGCGGCCGAAATTCTTTACACAATATCTGGTAAAGATCCCTTTGACTCAACATGTCTTGACAAGCCAGTACCAAATTATTTGACTGACTTAGATAAATCTATAAAGGGTTTAAAAATTGGAATCATTAAAGAATGTTTTGAACACCCAGGGCTTAATCCAGAAGTTAAGGAATCTGTTCTATCTGGAGTTGATAGATTCCAAGCTTTGGGAGCTGAAATTATCGAAGTAGAATGTCCTAGATTTAACGATGGAATTGCGACATATTATGTCATTGCACCATCTGAAGCCTCCGCAAATTTAGCTAGATATGATGGAGTTAAATATGGCTACAGATCGAATGAAGGTTTAAATCTTATAGACATGACTTCAAAAAGTAGAGCTGAAGGTTTTGGAGATGAGGTACAAAGAAGAATTTTGATAGGTACTTATGCATTGTCAGCTGGATACAGTGATGCCTACTACAAGAAGGCACAAAAAGTTAGGACACTTATAAGAAAAGATTTTGATTATGCTTTTACGAAAGTAGATGTTTTATTAACTCCAACTTGCCCAACCACTGCTTTTTTAAAGGGAGATTTTGTCAATGATCCACTTTCAATGTATTTGTCTGATCTATTAACTGTTCCTGCTAATTTAGCAGGCCTCCCAGCAATTAGTATCCCTTGTGGTTTTGATAATAAAGGATTACCAATAGGAATGCAATTAATAGGCAATGTATTAGAAGAAGATAGAATATTGAATGCCGCAAATATCTTTGAAATTGATGCTCAGGTAATTAAGAACAGACCTTTATTTTAAATTTGTATTAATAAT
>MWOY01000031.1 GCA_002026015.1 Prochlorococcus sp. HOT208_60m_808G21
CCAGACAACAGTCAGTTTTTAATGGTTTAAAAGCGTTACCAAAAGATGCTGAAAAAGTTTTAATACATGATGGCGCTAGATGTCTAATTAATCCTAAATTGATAGACCTTTGTGCTCAGCAATTAGATGAAAATGAAGCTGTAATTTTGGCTACTAAGGTAACAGATACTATAAAGTTTGTTGATAATGAAGGTTTTATTAAAGAAACACCAGACAGAAATTATTTATGGGCAGCGCAAACTCCTCAGGGCTTTTTAGTAGATAGATTAAAAAAAGCTCATAAGATGGCAATTGATAAAAACTGGAAAGTCACAGATGATGCTTCTCTATTCGAAATGCTTGATTGGAAAGTTAAGATTATTGAAGGAACTTATTCAAATATAAAAATTACATCCCCTATAGATTTGAAAATAGCAAAACTTTTTGTGAAGAACTCCTAGTTAAAAAGGTTTATCGATACTAAGAATGCCGTTGTCACCATTTAAGGTTGCTTCATACCCTAACGGGATGCATGCATTCCCTGATATGTGGCCTATTGGGAGATCAAAAAGAATAGGAAAATCGAACTCTTGAAGTCTTTCAATAATGCAGCTTTTTAGTAAATCTTTCCATTCAAGGTCGCAGGAATCATTAGAAAAACTTCCGAATCCAATACCCGCAATTTCAGAAATTGTTTTAGTCATCCTAAGGTAAGTCAACATGCGATCAATTTTATAAATATCTTCATTAATGTCTTCAAAAATTATTATTTTCCCTTTATAATCCATCCTATAGGCATCTCTTTAGGAATAAATAATCTTAAAGTTGATAGAAAAATATTAATTACTATAATTAGTAAAAATTTATTTGCTTTGAAAGAAATAAAATCTGTTTCGGGAATCAACAATAAAAGAGGAGATTCCTCTTTGAAGAGAATCGGAAATTTCATTAAAGAGGCTAGGGTAAGTAAAAATCAATCAATTGAAGAATTGGCTTCTGATTTAAAAATTGGAGCTCATCAACTTGAAGCCATAGAGGAAGGTAATGAAGAAAAACTACCTGAAAAAGTATTTATCAAAGCAATGATTAGACGGATTTCACAGAAGCTAAAAC
>MWOY01000032.1 GCA_002026015.1 Prochlorococcus sp. HOT208_60m_808G21
AAATGAATATAAATTCAACCTGTTTGCGTTAAGAAAAAAACTTTAAAAATAATGAATCCTCTACGTCGTCATATATATCTACTGCACCAATTTCTTTGGGTAATATAAATCTCATTTTGCCATCACGAACTTTTTTATCGCCCATAAGTATTGTAAGAACGTCTTCTTTATTTATTTTGGGGATCTCTGTAGGAAGATCATAACTCTCTAAGAGATTTTGCTGTCTCTCTAATTCTTCTTTAGACCATAACCCTTTCTCAATTGCTATTTTCCCCGCAATATTCATACCAATTGATATTGCCTCACCATGTAGAAATTTGCCGTATCCACATAAATTTTCAATAACGTGACCAAAAGAATGACCATAATTCAATATTGCTCTAACACCATTTTCATGTTCGTCTTGAGAAACAATATGAGACTTTGTTTTTATTGAACTATTAATTATTTTAATTAGATATTCATTCTTGAGATTTATAAGTTCATTCTTGTTTTTTTCAATTTCTAAATATTCGAAAAGTTCTTTGTCTCTTATTACTCCGTATTTTATTACTTCGGCCATGCCTGCATTAAATTCTCTTTTAGGCAAACTTTTTAAAGTTTCTGGATCAATGAAAACTGCTCTAGGTTGATTGAAAGCTCCAATTAAATTCTTACCTTTTGGATGATTCACTCCTGTTTTCCCTCCCACAGATGAATCAACCATTGATAATAATGTTGTTGGTATCTGAATATATTCGATACCTCTCAGCCAAGTAGCAGAAGCAAAACCACTTACGTCTCCAACAATTCCTCCTCCAAGGGCAATAATTATTGAATTTCTATCTAAGCCAAATTCAAATGCAACATCATATATTTCACTTAAGGTTTTTAAGTTTTTATATGATTCTCCAGCCTTGATAAGGAACATTTTGGCCTGAAATTGATTATCTTTTAAATTATTTAAGAATTTTTCTCCATACAAATTTGATATTTCTTCATTTGAAATTACAAGTATTTTCCTATTATTTGTTATTCCAATTTTTAAAAGTTCTTCGCTGATAT
>MWOY01000033.1 GCA_002026015.1 Prochlorococcus sp. HOT208_60m_808G21
ATTATTAAGAAATGGGCCAGAATCATTAGAAGTTGAAGAGGATGGACTGACATTTAGAGATAATGCAATTAAAAAAGCGACTGAAGTTTCGAGAAAAACGAATAATTTTTCAATAGCAGATGATTCAGGAATTTGTATTGAAGCACTAGGTGGTAAGCCTGGCATTTACTCATCTAGATATGCAGAAAATGATCAGAAGAGAATTGAACGAGTTTTAAAAGAACTTGATGGAGTTCAAAATAGAAGTGCTTTCTTTATTGCCAATATTTGTGTTTGTTCCCCAAATGGTGAAGTGATTATTGAATCTGAGGCAAAATGTCATGGCAATATTATTTTTAGCCCAAGAGGAAATGGTGGTTTTGGTTATGACCCAATTTTTGAGGAGGGTTCTACCAGATTAACTTTCGCAGAAATGAATAATGATATTAAAGACTCTTGTAGTCATAGAGGCAAAGCATTAAAAAAAATTATTCCAGATTTAATTGATATATTTTCTTAAATTCAATTAACCCAAGATCCATGAAGGCCATGAGGAATTGAAATGGGTAATTCATAAACAGCTAATTCTTTTAAGTCTTTTGCGTCTAATATCACTAAATCGCTTCCTCTTCTCTCTCCGTTCCATAGAAGTATAAATAAAAATCCCTCATCTTCTTTCGAAGAGTTTTCTGATGGAACCATAATTGGTTCACTAACAAATCCACTTGGACCTGCTGACCAAAAAATCTCTTCCTTAGAAGTTAAATTTATTTTTTTTATTGATTGAAGTGGAGCGTTTCCCAGCTTTTGAGATGTGCTTGCCATCCAACTAAAAGTTGATTTTAATCCTAAGTTTTTAGGATTAACAACAGCAAATTCACAACATTGTTCACTGAAAGTTTCAAGTTCACAAGTTTTTGTCTTTAGATCGATAATTGATCTTTTCAGTTTTCCTTCTGGATATTTATCAAAGTCAATATCCCTAAAATTCTCGTCTGGACCAACTGATGGGAAATC
>MWOY01000034.1 GCA_002026015.1 Prochlorococcus sp. HOT208_60m_808G21
CATCTGAAATCAAATTTCCTAATGAGGTTGCAGTGCCACTGGTTGCAACCATAGATAAAGGCTTATCTCCCTTAGATCTACTCTTTATTTTTCGAACAGATGGTTCTAAAGATCCTTTAATAAAAGTTTTTAAAAAACTCGATCTTTCTGAAGTGATAGACCCTTTATTTAAAAAATCATTTTTAAGTCTTACCGCACCAATTCTCGAACTGGTAAGAGCTATAGCATCTTTTTTATCTGCAAGTATTAATTCTGTAGATCCTCCTCCAATATCTATGATTACAAAAGACTGATCTTCAAAACACATCCCAGACAGAACACCAAGGTAAATTAATCTGGCTTCCTCAGAACCACTCATCATTTCTATTTGAATATCGGTTTCATCAAGAACTCTTCTAATAAAATCTTGACCGTTTGGAGCTTCCCTAACTGCACTTGTTGCTGCTGTTACTATTTGTTTTACTCCATTACTTTTACAATATTCCTTAAATCGCTTAAGAGTAACTAATGCCCTTTGGATTGATTCTTCAGTAAGATTACCATCCTCATCTCTTTCTCCAAGACGAGTGGTTGATTTATCAGTAAATTTTATTGAAAATGATTTTAATTCTTGATTA
>MWOY01000035.1 GCA_002026015.1 Prochlorococcus sp. HOT208_60m_808G21
AGGAGAGTATAAATGATTAAAACTAATAAAAAAATACCAAAAAATATCATCTTATCTCTTGAGAATGTCTCTATTAGCTATGGAACCTTTGAGGCAGTAAGAAATGTTTTTTGTAACTTTAAAAAAGGAAATATAACCTCCCTTATTGGTCCTTCAGGATGTGGAAAATCAACTGTTCTTAGATCATTAAATAGGATGAACGATTTAATTCCTAATTGCTCACTAAAGGGGACTGTCCTTTTTGATGGAACTAATATTTACGATAAAAGAGTTGATCCAGTCGAAGTAAGAAGAAGAATAGGAATGGTCTTTCAACAACCTAATCCTTTTCCTAAATCTATCTACGAAAATATTGCATTTGGAGCAAGAATTAATGGTTTTACTGGAAATATGGATGAATTAGTGGAGAGTTCACTTAGAAAAGCAGCTTTATGGGACGAATGTAAGGATAAATTAAACGATAGCGGTTACTCTTTATCTGGTGGACAACAACAAAGATTATGTATTGCTCGCACCATTGCAATTGAACCTGAAATAATTCTCATGGATGAGCCATGCTCAGCATTAGATCCAATTTC
>MWOY01000036.1 GCA_002026015.1 Prochlorococcus sp. HOT208_60m_808G21
AAATCATGGACATGTATAGAAAATTGTGGAGCTTGTTGTAAATTCGACTTGAACGAAAGAAGCGATTTGGCTGACAAACTTAATAAAGAAGATATTGCCTTGATAAATTCGATGACTGCTAGAGACGGTTGGTGTAAAAACCTAGACAAAGAAAATAAAAAATGCTTAATTTATGAAACCAGACCACATTTTTGCCGGGTAAATGAATTTTCAACTACATTTAAAGGATATTTGAAATCTGGTGACAAATTTTTAATAGATTGCTGCAAACAACATATTTCATCAAATTATGGATACCAAAGTAAAGAGATGAAAACTTATAGAATTGCTGTTTCAGGAAAATGAATAGTAAATTAGAAAAAAAAGAAAACAATTTAGAAAAAAGTTTTTTTTCTATATTCATAACGACTTTTACAACAATTTTTATTGCTGAACTTGGCGATAAAACTCAGATAGCCACATTAATGCTTTCTGCTGAATCGGGCAGGCCAATAATTGTTTTTCTTGGCAGCTCTCTTGCATTAATAAGCTCCAGCATAGTAGGAGTTCTTATTGGTAAATGGGTATCAAAAAAAATATCTCCTAGCAAGTTTGCTTTATCTACTGGTGCTTTAATGATTTTGATAAGTATATTATTAGCTTATGAAACTTTCAAAAATTATTTATAAATGGTTTTAAGTTTATTACTATCAACATTTCTAACCGTTTTAACAGCTGAATTAGGTGACAAAACTCAACTAGCTACTTTAACTATAAGCGGCACTTCAAATAAACCATTAGCAGTTTTTCTAGGATCATCTTCAGCACTTGTTTTTGCAAGTTTACTAGGAGCTTTGACAGGTGGCTCTATTTCAAGTTTTCTACCCGAAGTAGTTCTTAAGTCAATAGCCTCCATTACATTTTTTATTATTGGTATGAGGCTTTTTATCAACTCTTTCACCATAGAAAAAGAAGAAAAAGAAGAGAAAGAAAATAATTAGTTTTAAGCTTGGATAATAAGGTGTAATAATGAAGTGTATACACCAAAATAATTTATAATTTCATTTTGATCATGTTCACATCATCTTCAATAATTGATAATCTTAATCAGTCAGAAGGGTTAGAATATAAAAAATTATGCAGATTTTTAAAAATAACAAAGAAATCTGATAAGGATAAATTAGATATTGCTTTAACAGCTCTAGAAAAACTTGAAATAATTAATAAAAATGAAGATGATGAATATACCTGCATAAATGATAGTGATCATCTTGTCGCCAAAATAAGATGTAGTAGCAAAGGCTATTGCTTTGCTGTAAGGGGAAAAGACAAAGAAGACATCTACATTAAAGAAAATCTTCTTAACTATGCATGGAATGGAGATAAAGTTTTAGTAAGGATAATAAAAGAGGGTTATAGAAGAAGATCACCTGAGGGAATAGTTGATTGTATTCTTGAAAGATCAAATCAAATACTTCTTTCTAAGGTTGAAATATTAAATAATGATGTATATGCAATACCAATAGACGATAGGATCCTTTCTAAAATTAAACTTCCAAAAGAAAATAAAAAATACACTTTCAATCCAGACAATAAGAATATAGTAAAAGTTGAGATTGATAGATTTCCCATAGGTCAAGAAGAGGGACTAGGTCATGTGATACAAGAACTGAAACTAAACAATAATGAAGAATATGATACAGACTTTGTTTTATCTAAAAGCAATATTGCCAAATCATGCGATTTAAATCATATTGAATCAAGAAAAATAGAAAAAAGGGAGAGGATAGACCTTACAGATAAAAACTCTTATTTATTCAAAAGTTGGAATTCTAATAATTCTCCAATGCTCCCAATGATGCAAATAGAGCAGGGGAAAAATAAAAGTACTAAATTATGGATACATACAAATAATCTTGCAGAAAGAGTAGATTTAAATAGTAAAAAATCGCTAGAAATATTATTAAAAGGTTTTGAATCATTACCTTTATTAAATGATTGGGAAAACTACCTTAGTGAAGCCATAAGAAATGATTCTGAATTTAAATTTGGTGAAAAGAGTGAAGCGATAAGCCTCTGTGTTCATTTAAATAATGATAATGAAATAATTGATTGGTCATTTCATCTTACTTTAGTAAAGTGCTCTCTTATTATTGGAAGTGATCATACTGACGCGCTTCTATCTAGAAAAAGTAAATCAAGAATAACCTCTCGGGTATTAAAACCCATAAAGGAATATATTGAAGATTTAGATAAAATACTGGAAATTTCATTTTCATTTAGACAAAAACATCTTTTGGAGGGTAAGGTTGAAATTCCAGCGCCACTAAACAAAATACAAGCACTAGAAGAATTTTTTATTCACAATCCAGCTGAATATTCAAAAGGATATTTTGAACCATTAATCAAAGAAGATTGCCAAACTTTTCTTTCACCCATACTATACGAAGCTAATTTAATATGGTTCAAACATTCAAATAAATATGGCTTAAAAAGTGCAGGATACAACTCAAAGGGAATAGATTATGTTAATGCAAATGAAATCATCAAATATTCAGAATTTATTGATAATGATATAGA
>MWOY01000037.1 GCA_002026015.1 Prochlorococcus sp. HOT208_60m_808G21
GTATCTGAGAAACCACCGGCAGGGCTATAACTATCTACTAAACCTTCTCCACCAGCTAGTAAAGAATCATATTTTGGTTCTTCATTTACAAATGCATTAGCGAAGTCAATTTGCTCTAGATCAGAGTATTTTGATATTTCATTTAAGTTTGCCTCGCCAGCAAACGTAGAAAATGGAGTTAGTAGCCCAATCGTTGCTGGTGCTACTAACAAGCTTTTAAAAAGCTTCATAAAAATTCCTCACACATTTAAATGTCTTCTAAGATTAATCTATCTGCCTAAAATTAACAACCTCCGGTAGACAAAATTCGAGCCGGCTATTACTAAAAACTTTCTCTTTACTATTGCATCTTATCCGCAAGAATTTCATTTGTTTTAATAATTTCAATTGCAGGTTCCAAAAGATCTTTGTACTCTTTCCAAATTCCTATGGAAGAAGAATAAAATTTTTTTCTTATTTGGGCACTACTAGCTGTAAAAACATTTCTTTTATTTTCATGGGGTGAAAGATATTTTTCGTTCCAATCCCATTTAAGCCAATTTATTAACTCGGGTATTATTGTATTAGGATTTTTAACTAACTCCTCATAGTTGTAATCATATATAGTTGCACTATATTTATTTTTATATTCCTCCATAATTTCAAAATAATGCAAATATAGATTAGAGATATCTTCCAAAGAGAAAGAGAAAGGCTGATTTAAAAAATTTGCCCTATATATAGATAAAATATTATCAAGAGGATTTCTTACACAATTAATTATTTTTGCATCTGGGAAAAAATTAGAAATTATAGGGCAGTACATATAATTAAATAAATACTTGTCGGTGTAAATAATAGAGGATTTAAATTGATTAATGACTTTTTTTTCATAGAGGTCAAATACATCATCCAAATCTTTAATTCCCTTTATTGATTCTTCTAAAAAGGAAACCTCACCCATATCAGTTACTTCAGGATTCAAACTCAATATATTTTCAAGTAAAGTACTTCCGGATCTAGGCATGCCCACAATAAAGATATATTTACAAGAATTATTAGAAAATTTATTCTTTAAATTTTTAATTTTTAATGATCTATAAAATTCAGTATGCTTTATCTTTATATTTGCGTCAGACTTTTTATGCCTAAGACTTTCATCATTTGCGATTTTAAGATTTTTTGCACTTTCTTTGAAATTTCCTTGTTTATGCATCAAATTTGAGATCGCAAAAGCCGCATATATTTTTGAACTTGAATTGAGATTCTCAAGTTTTGTACTCAATAAAAAATTTAATTCATTTTTATGATTCTTAAAATCATAAATTCCAGATAATTCATAATAACTATTAAAGTCAGATTTATTTTTTGAAATAATAAATAAATTAGTCTCTATTGCAAGTTTAAGCTGGCCTGAATTTCTATAAAAACAAGCCAAGTTGGTATAAAAAGGCATGAAGTTAGGCGATAAATTTATTCCTTTTTTTAATATTTCTATACTTCTACTTAAATGATTTTTATCTCGATAAAGAATACTTAAATTTAAATAAGCCAATTCTAATTTTTTATATTTTTTGATTAACCTTAAAAGAACATTTTCTGCTTCTACGAACTCTCTTTTCTTTATATATGCATTAGCTAGAGCTATATTAATTCTTATTTTTTTATTATTATCTTTTGGACTTTATTATTTTTTTTTAAGCCCTCTAATATATGTAATGCTTCATCAACTTTACAGTAATTGATATAAATGTCAGACTTTAAAAGTTGATAAATATAATTATTTCTCGATAATTTAATAGCTTTATCAATATAAATTAATGCATTATCAAAGTTTCCTAATGCAAAATACAAAAGAGCTAAGTTATAAAGTAAATCGCCATGGCTAGGATTAATTGCTAAAGCCTTTTGGAGTACCTTCTCAGCATCATTAAATTTATTCTCCATTCTTAACATTTCTGCCAACAAAATATAAGAATTTATTGATGATGGGAACTTTCTAATTAAAGTTAAAAAAACCCTTTTTGCTAAATTATGGTTTTTTAAGTTTTTACAAAATAGACCGTATTCATAAAGTAAATCAAGAGATGCATTATTTGTTTTTAACAATTCTTGAAAAATCTTATTTGCCTCTAATGGATTTCCTGCTTTTAGATTTATTTTAGCCTCTTCAATTTTTTTGTATAAATCAATATTTTTCAATATTTTCCCTTTAATTTTCTCTTCATTATACTTTCTATAAATATTAATAAAAGAATAATTAAATAAGAATAAAAAAAAGA
>MWOY01000038.1 GCA_002026015.1 Prochlorococcus sp. HOT208_60m_808G21
GACACTCTTTTTTGAAGGTGATCCGTGCTCTACAACCTATGAAGATAGAAGAGGTAAATATCAAAACCAACCAGAAAAAGTAACTCTTGCAAAGATCTAAAATGAGTAAAGTTGAACTAATTTCGCTAACTCCTGATGCAGAAAAAACAATGGCTTACATTGCAAGAGTTAGTAATCCGAAAAATCAAGAAAATGAAGACTATTCAAAATTATTGAGTTACTGCATAAAACATGAACATTGGAGTGTTTTTGAACAGTCATTTATGACACTGCAAATAGAAACTAACAGAGGAATAGCTGCCCAAATTTTAAGACATAGATCATTTACTTTCCAGGAATTTTCGCAGAGATATGCAGATAGTTCTCAATTGGGTAATATTCCTTTACCAGAGTTAAGACGTCAAGATTTTAAAAACAGGCAAAATTCCATTCCTGATCTCCCTGATGAGTTACAAAAAAGATTCAATGAAAAAATTGGTTTACACTTTCGGGCTGCTTCAGAATTATATGAAGATTTACTTGCTGAAGGCGTAGCCAAAGAGTGTGCGAGATTTGTTTTACCATTAGCAACTCCAACAAGAATCTATATGTCTGGATCATGCAGATCGTGGATCCATTACATTCATTTAAGATCAGCTCACGGTACCCAAAAAGAGCACAAGTCTATCGCCCAAAATTGCAAGTCTATTTTTAAAAAAAGTTTTCCAATTGTAACAAAATCTTTAGAATGGTAAAAACTATCCATGACTACGAGGACTAACCTCATTATTTTTATTTTCTTGAATTGTTGAAAATTTTGCATTAATAATTTCCTCATGAGGTTTCTCTTCTTTTTCTAAATTATTAATAGATTTTCTTATTTTTATTTCATCTTGTTTACCAATAAAAGTAGATATTAGATTACCATTTTTATCAAAAAGATTTACTTGAGGAATCCCGTTGACAGAGAACTTCTGGATGTAATTACTCCATTTTTGATTATCAACATTTAAAAAAACAAAATTAATATCTTTTTCGTATTCATCTTTAAAAGCAGAAACTTGTGGAGCCATTTCTTTGCAAACTTCACACCACTCAGCATAAAATTCCAGAAATGTAGGCTTATTATTCGTAAAAGCTATTTCAGGGTCAACAGATAATTCTCCAAAACTCTTTAAAATATAAGTTGATTTAAACAAGAAATTTCTAAACAAAAACAGTGAAACGATAACAATAGATATAATCAAAATAAGTATTGTTTTAAAATTTTGCTTTAAAATTTGCTCTCGGCTCTCAGATTGCACTATTAAGGAATTAATGAACTAAAAACATCTTAAATAAGTTAAACAGATAAAGAGAATTGAAATCTATAAGCTTTTAATCAACTGATAAAATGATAATTAAATAATTATCCGAATTTCTTTTATTTCTGAAATCTAATTATGCAATCAATCTTTGGAACTGATGGAATAAGAGGAAGATTTAATGAAGAAATAACCTATTCATTAGCCTACAAAGTAGGTTATGCTCTAGGCTCAAGCTTAGAGAAGAAAAGTCCAATAATAATTGGAAGAGATACAAG
>MWOY01000039.1 GCA_002026015.1 Prochlorococcus sp. HOT208_60m_808G21
TTCTCCATATTGGTTAAGTTATCCCCAGATGGTTAGGTTGGCGGGTGGGAAGCCAATTTTTACAAATTCTTCTGCAGAAGATGGATTCAAAATAAATATAGAAGATTTGAAGTCTAAAATCTCTTCAAAAACTAAATTTATAATTATCAATTCTCCTAATAATCCTACTGGAAGAGTTATGTCAAAGGAAGAATTATTACAAATTGCCGATTTAGTTAGAGAAAATCCAAATATCAATATTCTTTCTGATGAGATTTACGAACTAATCCTTAAAAAAGAATTTAAACACTACAGTTTATCTTCATTGGCAAATGACTTAAAAGATAGAATTTTTATAATAAATGGGTTTGCAAAAGGATGGGCTATGACTGGCTGGAGGATAGGTTATTTAGTAGGTCCCAAAGATGTAATCAAAGCATCCTCAGCATTACAAAGTCAAAGTACAAGTAATGTTTGCTCTTTTGTTCAAAAAGGTGCTTTAGAGGCTTTAAAAATTAATAATGAGTTTTTCTCAATGATAAATTGCCATTATGATCAAAGAAGAAGACTTCTCTATGAGGGCCTTAATAATATAAATGGAATTTATATTGAAGAACCTAACGGAGCATTTTACGCATTTCCAAAATTACCCAACTCCTCAATTACTTCTGTTGATTTCTGTAATAAAGCTCTTCAAGATTACGGATTAGTTGTTGTACCAGGAAAAGCTTTTGGAGCTGATCAATGTATAAGAATATCTTGTGCAGCTTCAGAAATTAAAATAAAAGATGGACTACAGAGGCTTGAAAAAGCAATCTCTGAATACTATTAATTTAAGTAATTGATGTTTAATTTAAAGAATTTCCTACTAAGTTCATCTCTATTATTTTCTGTTTTTTCATCACCTGTATTTTCAAATCCAAAAGTTTTAAAAGTTGGAGCAATACCTGATCAAAACCAAGATGTTTTGGACAAAAGATTTAATTTATTTTCAAAAGAATTATCCAAACAACTTGATGTAGAAGTTAAATACATTCCTGTTATTAATTATGTAGCAGCAGTAACTGGATTTAGAACTAAAGATTTAGATTTGGTTTGGTTTGGAGGTTTATCAGGAGTTCAAGCAAGATTACAAACACCTAATTCAATTGTCATAGCTCAAAGAGATCTCGATAAGGAATTTAAAAGTGTTTTTATAGTAAACAAAAATTTAGAACTTAACTCAATTTCAAACATTAAAGGACTTAAAAAACTAAAGAATTTAAGATTTACTTTTGGCTCTGAAAACTCAACTTCTGGAAGATTAATGCCAGAATATTTTTTAAATCAAGCAGGGGTAGAAATTAAACATTTTAAAGGGAAAAAAGCAGGTTTTAGTGGGAGTCATGATGCCACTATCGCTTTAGTTAATAGTGGGGCATTTGATGCTGGAGCTTTAAATAAACAGGTTTGGGAAAACAATCTTAAAAATAATCCCAAAAGAACAAGTAATTTAGAATTATTCTGGATCACACCAGAATATGCTGACTATCATTGGGTAGCTCAAGGTGATCTTGAAAATAGATTCGGGGAAGGGTTTACAAAAGAACTTAAATCAGTAATTCTAAATTTAGATATAAAGCAAAAATCACATAAACAGATATTAGATATGTTCAATGCAAAAAGATTTATAAAGGCAGAATCAAAACAATATAAAAATATAGAGGAAATCGGGAGGAAATTAAATAAAATTAGATGAATAATACTCTCTTAGAATTAAAAAATATATCTTATAAAT
>MWOY01000004.1 GCA_002026015.1 Prochlorococcus sp. HOT208_60m_808G21
AGATTAGACCTTTATCTTTTTAAAACTGGTTTATGCGAAACTCGTCAAAAAGCCCAAGGTTTAATTCTTGCGGGCAAGGTTAGAGATATAAATGGAAAAGTATGGGATAAACCAGGACAACAAGTATTAAATGGATCTGAATTTTTTATTGATTCCGAACCTATGTTTGTATCAAGGGGCGGCGAAAAATTATTGGAGGCCTTTAATAAACTTGAAATTAAAGTAAAAGATAAAATATGTATTGACGCAGGAATCTCTACTGGGGGATTTACTGATTGCTTATTGCAACAAGGAGCAAAGTTAGTATATGGGATAGATGTTGGTTATGGACAGACTGCATGGAAGATTAGAAATAACCCAAAAGTCATACTTTTTGAACGAACTAATATTCGAAATTTAAAACCTAATGATCTTTTATCTAGAAGTAATGAATTACCAAATTTTGTTGTTGCTGATTTGTCTTTTATTTCATTAAAGTTAGTTTTTAAATCTATTGGTAATTTATTAGAAGGTGATTGTATTGAGGGAATATTTTTAATTAAACCCCAATTTGAGGTAGGTAAAGACAAAGTCAGTAAAGGAGGTGTTGTTCGCAATCCTAAATTCCATACTGAGGCTATAGAGTCTGTTATCTATGCTGCTAAGAATTTTCAATGGAATATAAAGAATTTGATAGCTTCTCCGCTGGTAGGTCCTGCCGGGAATCATGAATATCTAGCTTGGATGACCTTAGGAAGTCAATCAAATAAAAGTATTAATAGTGAATATATACGAAATTTAGTGAAAGAAACACTTTGAATTAAAGAGCTTCTTCGTCTTTGTCGCCAGTTCTAATTCTTACAACTGAATCAATTGATGTGATGAATATTTTGCCGTCACCTATTTCTCCAGTTTTTGCTGCTTCAGCAATCGCATCTATGACTGAATTAACCTTTTCATTTTCTACGACAACTTCTACTTTAAGTTTTTGAAGGAATTCAACAGTAAATTCGGAACCTCTATATCTTTCAACTTGTCCTTTTTGCCTTCCAAAAAAAT
>MWOY01000040.1 GCA_002026015.1 Prochlorococcus sp. HOT208_60m_808G21
AGGATGCATTCTTTTTTGGAGAGATTTATAAATCTAGCTTTACCAAGAATAAGAGACTTTAGAGGAGTTAATCCAAAAAGTTTTGATGGGAGAGGTAATTACACCGTTGGCGTGAAAGAGCAATTGATTTTTCCTGAAATCTCTTTTGATAAAATAGATTCAATAAGAGGTATGGATATAACTATTGTCACTAGTGCAAAATCAGATCAAGAAGGTAAAGCTCTTTTGCAGGAGTTAGGAATGCCTTTTAGTAAGAATTAAATTAAAACTATGTCAAATCACGATCCTATTTCAGATATGCTTACTCGAATTAGAAATGCGAGTCAAAAAAAGCATACAACCACAACAATCCCAGGTTCAAAAATGTCCTTAAGTATCGCCAAAGTACTTCAAAAAGAGGGGTTCATTTCTGATATTAATGAGGAAGGTGAAGGTTATAAATCACAAATAATACTCGGCCTCAAATATAGTGGAAAAAATAAATTTCCTACTATTCGATCTATGCAAAGAGTTAGTAAACCTGGTTTGAGAATATATAAAAATACTAGAGGTTTACCAAAAGTTCTTGGAGGTCTTGGAGTTGCCATAATATCAACTTCTAAAGGCGTTATGAGTGATCGCGATGCTAGAAAGCAAGGCATTGGCGGCGAAGTCCTCTGCTATGTTTATTAAGGAGAATTAATCATGTCAAGAATCGGAAAAACACCAGTACTTATTCCAGAGAAAGTTACAGTTGATTTTGATGGATTAACAGTTACAGTGAAGGGTCCAAAGGGTGAGTTAAAACGTCTCATGCCTGAGGGAGTTAGTTTTGATAAGAAAGATAATACTGTTGTCGTAAGTCCTACCACCACTAAAATACAATCAAGGCAGAGACATGGTTTATGTAGAGCTTTAATTGCAAATATGGTTGAAGGGGTTACTCAAGGTTTTTCAAAGAAACTAGAAATTGTAGGCGTTGGATCAAGAGCACAAGTAAAAGGTAAAAATCTAGTTGTAAGTGCAGGATATAGTCATCCTGTAGAAATGATCCCCCCTGATGGTATAACATACAAAGTTGAGAGTAATACAAACGTTACCGTATCTGGAATTGATAAGGAAATTGTTGGTAATGAAGCAGCAAAAATCAGATCAATTAGACCTCCAGAACCATATAAAGGCAAAGGAATTAAATATCATGATGAGAGAATTCTCAGAAAAGCTGGTAAATCTGGCAAAAAATAATTCCAATTAAAAAAATGACCAAACTTTCCAGGAAACTACAAACCCAAAAAAGACATAGAAGATTAGGGAGATTCTTAATCGGAGATGCAACTCGTCCAAGATTGTCTGTTTTT
>MWOY01000041.1 GCA_002026015.1 Prochlorococcus sp. HOT208_60m_808G21
TGGAGCAGGAGATGGAAGCTTTATGTGTGGATTAATTAAATTTTTTTTAGAAAATAACAAGAATTTTTTGGAAGGAGTTTCTTTTGTAATTATTGAACCTAATGAAGGGATGGTAGAAAAACAAAAAAATAAATTGGAGGGATTTTTAAACTTAGGTATTGATATTTTATGGAAACGTTTGGAAGAACTAGAGGGAAATAATATAAATGGAATAGTTCTTGCAAATGAGGTTTTAGATGCTTTGCCAGTAGAAAGAATAACCTTTTCAAAAGGAAAATTACTTCGACAAGCAGTTTCTATAGACAAAAATTCTCATAAATTATTTTTTGATGAAATGCCAATTACAAGTGAATTGAAAAAAAGTATTGAACTTGCTAAAAGTGAATTGGGAATCACTATCCCGCCTGAAGACGCTCTTGAAGGATGGACGACAGAATGGCATATAGATAACTCAAAATGGTTAGAAGCTATTTATGGAAAAATTAACAATGGTATTTTATTGATAATTGATTACGCTAAGGAAGCTAAAAAATACTACGCCTCTAAAAATTCTGATGGGACGATAGTTTCTTATGAAAATCAAAAAATGATCAATAATGTCCTAGATTCTCCTGGTAATTGCGATTTAACATCTCATGTGTGCATAGAAACTTTAATTAATGATGCTGAGACTCTTGGATTTAATACTATTGGACTAACTAAACAAGGTGAGGCTTTGTTGGCACTTGGATTGGCAGAGAGACTTTATGGTATTCAGAAGGAATTTAAGGAGGATTTATCAAATGCTCTTTTAAGAAGAGAGGCATTACTTAGACTCGTAGATCCAGTATGTCTAGGCGATTTTAAGTGGTTTGTTTTTAATAAGTTTAAAGATAAGGAAATGAATATAAATTCAACC
>MWOY01000042.1 GCA_002026015.1 Prochlorococcus sp. HOT208_60m_808G21
ATTGATGATTTCTCAGAAGATTTAATTCTCAAAATTCATGAAACAAAGCAGTCTCATTATTTAGAAATTATAAAAAAAAATTCCGTTAGTTTAAAAACCGGTGTTTTTAGATTAATAAATGAACTACATAAAAAAAAAGTAAGACAATTTATTGTTACTTCAAGTTCAAGAATCCAAGTCAATCTACTTGTTGAATATCTTTTTAATGGCTTCAATCCTTTTGAGTTCATTATTTCAAGTGAAGACGTTGAATTAAAGAAACCAAATCCATTTCCATATTTAAGGGCAATCCAATTAAGTGGTATAAACAAAAATAACTCAATTGTTTTTGAAGACTCCAATCCAGGATTGAAATCTTCCTTGGCAGCTAACTTACCTACAATTTTTGTACCTTCAAATATCCCAATTGTTCTTGAGGAAAATCTCAAATTAGACTGTATTTTAGACAGTCTTGGTGATGAGAATAATGTGGCAAATGTAATTAAAGGTCCTAAACTAAAAAAATCATATGTTGACTATAACTTTCTAAGTAATTTTTTAGTGTCTTTAAGTAATGCAAAAAACTAATTTTTCAAGAATTACCTACCAGTTAAATAATTTATTCTTTGGTTTTCTAAGTGATACTTGGAGAACAAAATCTATTGGTCTAATTTCTGTTTTGACAGGTTATTTTTCGTTTGCAAATTTTATAACAAAATTTATATCTGAAGGTAAAAATGAGTTGGTAATGGTCCCAATAATTATTGTTTTTATTGAAATCATTATAAGAATTAAACCTGC
>MWOY01000043.1 GCA_002026015.1 Prochlorococcus sp. HOT208_60m_808G21
CTCTAATAGATATCAAACAAAATTCAGAAACTTCTCACATTCCATGCTACTTAGCTGATTGGGGATATTTGAAAGTATCAGATAAGTGTACTTTAAGTAATGAAATAAAATTATTAAAGTTAGATAACCTTGAGGAATTAGTTGCAATTTAAAGATAATCAGCTAGAGTACAGATGTACTATAGTTTGTATTTATGAAGTTTGGTTTAAATAAAAAATTCCAAATTTAGAATAATTACATGAACTTTAACCAATAAATCAAACAATGAGCCTTGAAGAAAAGAAAAAAACTGAATCAAAAGAAAAAGACAAGGCATTAAGTCTTGTCTTAGGTCAAATAGAAAGAAATTTTGGGCGAGGATCAATAATGAGACTTGGTGACGCCTCAAGAATGAAAGTAGAAACGATATCTACTGGAGCGCTCACCTTAGATTTAGCATTAGGAGGAGGCTATCCAAAAGGGAGAGTAGTAGAAGTTTACGGACCAGAAAGTTCAGGAAAAACAACATTAACGCTTCACGCGATTGCGGAAGTCCAAAAGAATGGAGGAGTAGCTGCATTTGTAGATGCTGAGCATGCACTCGATCCAGTTTATGCAGCCTCTCTAGGAGTTGACGTTGAAAATTTGTTAGTTTCACAGCCAGATACTGGTGAAATGGCT
>MWOY01000044.1 GCA_002026015.1 Prochlorococcus sp. HOT208_60m_808G21
CTAGAAGATATAGAGACGGGGAAAATAGAATCAATATTTTTCTATCCTAGGCAGAGAGAAATTGATGTTCTGTATAAAAATGGCGATAAATTTAAAATACCTATCCTTTACAACGATCAATTAATTCTTGAAAAAGCTACTGAGAATAGGGTGGTTCTCACTATCAACAATAGTAGAAAAGAATCCTCAGCTGCTAATTCATTTGCTTCAATAAGCCTTTTCCTGATTTTCATATTAGCTATAGTCTTAATCTTGAGGAGTACATCAAAATTGGCTTCTAGAGCTTTTGGTTTTACCAAAAATCAAGCTAAATTTGTAACTATTGTTGATGTGGAAACGAGATTCGATGATGTAGCTGGTGTCCCTGAAGCCGCTGAGGAATTAAAAGAGGTAATAACATTTCTAAAAGAACCAAAGAAATTTGAAAATCTTGGAGCAAAAGTTCCCAAGGGAGTTCTTTTAATTGGCCCACCAGGAACAGGTAAAACGTTATTGGCTAAAGCAATTGCTGGTGAATCAGGAGTGCCTTTTCTCTCAATATCGGCATCAGAGTTTGTAGAACTTTTTGTTGGTGTTGGTGCTAGCCGAGTTCGGGATTTATTCTCTAAGGCTAAGGAAAAATCTCCTTGTATAATTTTCATTGATGAGATTGATTCTATTGGAAGGCAAAGAGGGTCTGGGATCGGAGGTGGAAATGATGAAAGAGAACAAACCCTTAATCAGCTTCTAACTGAATTAGATGGTTTTGCTGATAATTCCGGGATTATTGTTTTAGCAGCAACAAATAGACCAGATATTTTGGATGCAGCATTATTAAGACCAGGTAGATTTGATAGAAAAATTGAAGTAATGCTTCCAGATTTAGAAGGAAGAAAAAAAATTCTTTCAGTTCACTCACTTTCCAAACCACTTTCAAGCGAAGTTGACTTAGGATATTGGGCTTCTAGAACAGTTGGATTTTCGGGAGCAGATCTTGCAAATTTAATGAACGAGAGTGCTATTCACTGTGCTAGAGATGAATCTAAGTTAATAAGTGATTTTCATATA
>MWOY01000045.1 GCA_002026015.1 Prochlorococcus sp. HOT208_60m_808G21
TTTTGGGCATATCCTTCTCATGACAATAGGTGTCCTCCCCCTCATTCAACTGGGGGTGCGTTGGATGTATGTTTATCAGATACAGACGGAAATCTTGTTGAAATGGGAAGCATGGTTGATCAAATGGACGAGACCTCAAATCCCTATTTTTATGCAAACATGAAGAATGAAGGAGCAATTATTTGGAATAGTAGAAGAAATTTATTAAGGGAAATTATGACTAAATTCGGATTTGCTCAACATCCTAATGAATGGTGGCATTTTAGTTATGGTGATCAATTATGGGCTTGGAAAAATAAAAAAGCAAATGCTCTCTATGGAAAAATTTAAATTCTATTGATTTTCATTTAGTAAATTTAATATATAATTTTCATCTTGAGTATTTATAAAATCTCCGAAATCCAAATCCAAATTACTCTTCCAATTATCAAATAATGGTTGAAGAGTTTTTTCTAAATCGTTAAGTTCCATTCTTTGTAAAAAAGGTTTAGCAAGCCTTTGTAGATTTTTACTTCCCCCCAACCACAATTGGTATTTGTTTTGCCCACTTCCAACAAGTGCTAATTCGGCCATATAAGGCCTGGTACATCCATTCGGACATCCTGTCATTCTGAATAATATTGTCTTTTGTATTTTTAGATCTAATAGTAAATTTTCAATCCTTTTTAGTACGTCAGGTAATATTCTTTCAGCTTCAGTCATTGCAAGTCCACAAAGTGGTAAAGCAGGACAAGCTAAAGCGTGTCTTTGTATTTCATTAATGTTTTCTAAATTTTCGTATCCAATTTTTGATAGAGATTTTTGAATTTCACCTTTGTTTTTACTGGGAATATTACAAAGTAAAATATCTTGATTAGGTGTGAGTCTTAAATCTAAATTATATTTTTTAACAATACTTGTGATGGTATTCTTCTTCTCTCCAGATAATCTTCCTGATAATAATGGTGAACCTACGAGGATTTATTTGATAATGAAAAGGGAGTCCTAATAA
>MWOY01000046.1 GCA_002026015.1 Prochlorococcus sp. HOT208_60m_808G21
TTATCACTACTGGAATATATGCAGATGAGGTTGAAATAAAGCCAAATGAAATAGAGTACAAGCATTTTCCTCCTCAATTAATTCTCCTCGCACAAATTGATGATGAATATGATTATATATTTTTTAAAGGTGTATTAACTGCAGAAGAATTTTCAAAGCTGGTTCCTCAGAAAATTAATAAAGATGATTATTTTTCACTTGAGGTAGATCTTTTTAAAGGAGGTATAAATAGATTTTTTACTTTTATACAGGTACTAAACCCTGAATTTATAAAATCTTTACGGGAAGATAAAAAATTAAGTCCTCTTATAAATTTGAGAAAAAGGGCAGCTTATATTACAGCGGGGATAACAGCAGGTTTAGCAATACTTTTAGGGTCAAATCTCTCTCCTACAACCAAGTTAGCTTCAATACAATCTCAACAAGTTGCTATGTTTTCTACCTTAAGGGGAAATCAAGGCGAAGCCGTCAAAAACATTTGTCTCGTCACTCCAGAAATATCATATACATCTGATGAACTTATAAACTTCAGTGAAATCAAGGTCAATAAACCTCTTATATACATATCTAGTCCTTCTCAAAAATTATTAATCATCAAAAATGGCTCTATCGTTTGGGAATCTTCAGAGATATTGGGTCCAATTAGATGGCCGGTAAAAGGTATTCAAAAGGGAGATGATGTTCTATTAAGAATAAAACCAAGTGATACGCCAATAGGTATGGAAACAAAAATTAGGCTCTTGCCATCAGATGAATCTTTTCTTGATTTAGATTTAATAGCAAATGGACTAAAAGATAATCAAAATAAATGGATAAGAGAAATTAATAAGAATGTTAAAACTGATAAAGTTTTAGCGTTATCATTATTATTTTCAGAGTTTGCACCAAAAACGGATAAAATTTTAAATGCTCAAGAGCAGTTGATTGAGAATACCAAATGTAAATAAAAAGGTCAGTAAAGACTGACCTTTGAAATTAAACAATGGAAGTTT
>MWOY01000047.1 GCA_002026015.1 Prochlorococcus sp. HOT208_60m_808G21
AAAGTTCAATGGTAGATCAAAAAATTACAGTATATTTAGACCCAAAAAAAATTTTTTAGGGGTAGCAATAAAACTTCCCCAGACCGAAGAAAATGATGAAATTATTAATCAGGTAAAGAAGCATCTGAATATGCTTCAGAGATTAGAAGAACAGTTAGATATCTAGGAGTATCAGACGGAAATATGCAAGAGGGTTCATTACGCTGTGATGTCAATATTTCAGTTAGAAAAGGGCCTAATGCTCCTTTTGGTACCAAAGTGGAAATAAAAAATATGAATTCATTTTCTGCAATTCAAAAGGCTTGTGATTATGAAATAGCGAGACAAATTGAAGTTTATGAAAATGGAGGAAAAATTTTCCAAGAAACAAGGTTATGGGATGAAGCTAAGCAATTAACGAAAAGTATGAGATTAAAAGAAGGTAGCAGTGACTATAGATATTTTCCTGATCCTGATTTAGGTCCAATTGAAATAACAAAAGCCCAACAAGAAATATGGTTTAAAGAACTACCAGAATTACCTTCAAAGAAAAGAAATAAATATGTAAATCAATTTGGGTTGTCTGCATATGATGCAAGGGTAATTTCTGATGAAATAAGCATGGCAAACTTTTTTGAAGAAACAGTGGCAAATGGTGCCGAGGCAAAACTAGCTTCAAATTGGGTAACAAGTGATATTGTGGGCTATTTAAAATCAAACAAATTAAGTTTTAGTGAATTAAAGCTTACTCCTGAAAATCTTGCTGAAATGATTAGCATGATTTCAAAAAATATTATTAGTGGAAAAATTGCAAAAGAAATTTTACCTGAACTTATTCAAAAAAATATTTCTCCGAAAAAATTAGTTGAAGAAAAAGGTTTGGCAATGATATCTGATTCTTCAAGCATTTTACCAATAATTAATGCACTTTTAAATGAACATCCAAATGAAGTTCAAGCATTCAAAAATGGCAAGACTAAGTTACTTGGTTTTTTTGTTGGTCAACTTATGAAAAGAACAAAAGGTAAAGCTGACCCTAAACTTGCAAATAAACTTCTTTTGGAAAAATTAAATAGCTAAAGCTTAAAGAAGCTCTTTTATCGTATTGATCCATTTTTTTTTATCATCCGAATTATCTAAAATAA
>MWOY01000048.1 GCA_002026015.1 Prochlorococcus sp. HOT208_60m_808G21
TGATACAGAATTTTTAATGGATGAATTCAAGACAGAGAGGAAAGAAGTAAAAATTGAAGAAATAGTTGAAGAAGTTTCCAAAAATAATTATAAATCTAAGCGATCTAAGAATTTTAATCCACTAGGATTCCTAATATTTATTTTAATTTCAGGCTTTCTCGGACTAATCGCCTCGTCCTTAATTTTTAATTTATTTTCAGATTCTTCTCAGAATCAAACTCCAAAACAAGAACTTTTTAAAAAAACTAAATAACTTTTAATTCCAAATTCTTTAGTTCTTTTATTACATTACTGCATAATCCTAAGTTCCATTTTTCAAGAAGAAGATCATGGTTTCTATTTAAAGGTAAAAGTTGAAATGTAAGATTATTTTCCTGCAATTTTATTTGAAGTGAGGAGATCACCTTGTCAGGTCTTTGATCAAGAGCTGCTGCTAGTCTTAGAATTAATGACATTTCAAGAACTAATGTTTTATCTTCTTTGGATATTAAATTTTGCCAAGACTCATGTCTTTTCTTGGGTAGAGTCTTTCTATGGTACCTAGCAATTGAAGCAATAATATTTGTTTCTGCTTCAGAATATCCCAACAACTCACAATTTTTTATTAAGTACCAAGAGTGTTTGTGAAATGAACCAACACTAACATATTTCCCACAATTATAAAGATTAGAAGCTGCCCAAAGAAGTTCTTTAGCTTTAGGGTCATTATCGCTATGAAAGATATTTTTAGTCTGATCATAGATTTGAAAGGCAATATCAATAACTTTCTCAGCTCTTGTATTATCTACTCCAAACTTTCTGGCCTGATGAACGATAGTTGTTTTTCTAATATTGCCTTGAATATTTAACTCATTTTTAATTATCCCTTTACGAAGCATCCAATCCACAACCAAACCCTCTCGAAGAGCCCTCTCACTTATTATTAATTCATCAAAGTTCAACATCTCCATTGCGGAGTTTAATATCAAGGCTCCTGGAATAATTATTTCTGCTCTTCTCTCACTTAATGAAGGTATTTTCTTGATTTCCGAAACTGGCAATTTA
>MWOY01000049.1 GCA_002026015.1 Prochlorococcus sp. HOT208_60m_808G21
TAGAGAATGCTACCTTAGATATGCTCGGAACTGGTAGAAGAATAACTATCAACAAAGAAACTACAACTATTGTAGCTGAAGGAAATGAGCAAGCAGTTAAAGCTAGATGTGATCAAATTAAGAAGCAAATGGATGAAACAGATTCCTCATACGATAAGGAAAAGCTTCAAGAACGTCTGGCTAAATTAGCTGGAGGAGTAGCCGTGATTAAAGTTGGGGCTGCTACTGAAACAGAGATGAAGGATAAAAAGCTTCGTCTTGAGGATGCTATTAATGCAACAAAAGCAGCTGTTGAAGAAGGAATTGTACCTGGAGGAGGAACAACTCTCGCTCATTTATCTCCTATTCTGAAAGAATGGGCTGATAAAAATCTAGAAGGAGAGGAATTAATTGGAGCTAACATTGTTGAAGCTTCACTTACTGCCCCTCTTATGAGAATTGCTGAGAATGCAGGTTCTAATGGAGCTGTAATTGCTGAAAATGTAAAAACTAAACCATTTAACGATGGATTCAATGCTGCTACAGGAGAATATGTAGATATGTCCTCTGCTGGTATAGTTGATCCTGCAAAAGTTACACGCTCAGGATTACAAAATGCAGCTTCAATAGCAGGAATGGTTTTAACTACCGAATGCATAGTTGCAGATTTACCTGAGAAAAAAGATTCTGCTGCTCCAGCAGGTGCTCCAGGTATGGGCGGCGACTTTGATTACTAACTAAATATTAGTTTTTTATAAATTTTTAGAAGGGATCATTTAAAATGGTCCCTTTTTTGTTCAACTTTTATGAAATCCAGCCAGCGCTAAGAATAATTGCGAGGGACAGAAATATAACTAAAAAAGTCCAAGTTATTTTGTTTAGAGAGTTTTCTGCACTACTTGCGCTGTTGAACATAGAGCTTCCACTTGCTGCTATTCCTCCCATACCATCACCTTTGGGACTATGAAGTAAAACTAAGAGAATGAGAAGAATTCCAGAGAATACCCAAATCCAACTAATAATTTGAATCATTGCTTAAAAAAATTTTTATATTTTAAACGTGTTGAATGACTTTATTATAACCTTTTAATTCAATTTCTTGAATAAGCGATTTGCCAGTCATTTCTCTTGGTATTGGTAGATTTAATAATTGCAATAAAGTGGGAGCAATATCTGCTAAGCCCGCGTTTTCTCTTAAATTAATTTCATTTCCCATATTTGGTATTTTTCTTTTTTCACCTTCAATCAAAATTAATGGAACTTTATTTATTGTGTGTGCTGTCCATGGTTCACCTTCAGATCCTTTCATTACCTCTGCGTTACCATGATCGGCAGTAATAACGATGCTTCCGCCCATTTCTCCAGTAGCATTAACTATTTGACCTAAACATTTATCTACTTTTTCTATAGCTTTGATTGTTGCGTCCATGTTGCCTGTATGACCAACCATATCAGGATTAGCATAATTGATTACAACAAAAGCATAATTACCGCTTTTAATTGCTTTAGAGCAACTAATAGTTAATTCCTCCGCAGACATTTCGGGCTCCATATCATAAGTTGCGACTCTTGGAGATGGAATCAAATGTCTCTCTTCTCCAGGTAATGGGATTTCAACTCCTCCATTGAAAAAGTATGTTACGTGGGGATATTTTTCAGTTTCAGCAGTTCTGTATTGTTTAAGTCCGTTTTCTGACACTATTTGGCCTATAAAATTATTGAGTGATTCAGGAGGAAATGCAACTTTAACGGGAAAATTCGGGTCATATTGAGTAAAAGTTACAAAATCTAGATTTGGATAATTTTTTCTTTCAAAGCCTGAGAATTTATTGTCTGAAAGGGATTTGACTATTTGCCTTGCTCTGTCTGGACGAAAGTTAAAGCAAATCAAACTATCTCCATCTTTAAGATAGTTTTCAGACATTCGTATGGGCTCTATAAATTCATCGGTTATGTTTTTGGCATAACTTTTTTCTATGTAATCTTTGGGAGAAATTTTTGTTATTTGAATATCTGGATCAGTCAAATTAGAATATGCTTTTTCTTGTTCTATCCCATAAAAGATTTCTATCCATAATCCAGTATCTTCCGCATATGGAAGCTATTTCGCCTACGTTATATTTTTTTATACATGCTTCTATTTGATTTAAATATTTCGAAGCACTTTTTGCAGGAGTGTCTCTACCATCAGTAATAATATGGATTGCAACTTTTTTAAGTTTATTATCAGATGCCCATTTTATTAAACCTAATAAATGATCGATATGACTATGAACTCCTCCATCT
>MWOY01000005.1 GCA_002026015.1 Prochlorococcus sp. HOT208_60m_808G21
CGGT
This sequence comes from Prochlorococcus sp. HOT208_60m_808G21, assembly GCA_002026015.1. Classification (GTDB taxonomy): domain Bacteria; phylum Cyanobacteriota; class Cyanobacteriia; order PCC-6307; family Cyanobiaceae; genus Prochlorococcus_A. The sequence continues at coordinate 5 of MWOY01000005.1, forward strand.
TTATCTTTCTGCTGATTTAGAAGATGAGTGTAGGGTGGCTCCAGGAGACGTCGCTACTGACAAGGACGGCAATATAATTGCAAATCTAATACCTGTGAGATATAGACAGGATTTTGAAAAAGTACCCCCCCATCAAGTTGATTACGTTCAGCTCTCTCCGGTTCAGGTAATTTCAGTTGCTACTTCACTTATTCCTTTCTTGGAACATGATGATGCTAATAGAGCTCTCATGGGATCAAATATGCAACGCCAAGCCGTTCCATTGTTAAGACCAGAACGTCCTTTAGTTGGTACAGGTTTAGAATCTCAAGTTGCTAGAGATTCGGGAATGGTTCCCATAACAAAAGTTAATGGAACTGTATCTTATGTAGACGCTAATGAGATTGTCGTTAAAGATGAGCATGGTGATGAACATTTTCACTATCTTCAGA
>MWOY01000050.1 GCA_002026015.1 Prochlorococcus sp. HOT208_60m_808G21
AAAAAGTTATTAATAATACGCCTTTTATTTCAAAAATCTTAAGAAGTTGTGAATTTAAATGATTTTCTTTTAACAAAGGATGCAGAAAAAAAAAATTGAATATCTTGAGGATATAAGTACAAATCTTTAGATAACAATTGTTAAATAAAAACATTTATTTAATACTAATTATTTCTCTCGTTTTTGCTATTTCTTTTTGGATTGGTTTTAATGTAAATTTGCTCCCAGCTGAAGCAAGTATTAATGCACCAATATATGATGAACTTTTTAAAATTCTTTTCATCATTGGATTAATTATTTTTATAGGAATGACAATAGCAGTTATTTATAGCTTATTTAAATTTAGGAAAAGGAATGATCAGGTAGGCGATGGTATAGCTTTAGAGGGAAATTTAAGCTTAGAAATTGTATGGACAATTATTCCTTCAATAATTGTTTTAATAATAGGTTTATATAGTTATAACATCTACGATCGAATGGGAGGGATGAAAGAACTAAATCATAACCATGAAATGATGAGTTCTAACAATGAAAAAATATGGGCTGGAATTAGTCAAACTTCTGATAATGAAATCGCAATAAATAATTTATCAATTGAAGTTTCAGCTATGCAATTTGCATTTCTATTTAATTATCCCAAGGGCAATTTCATATCAGGAGAACTACACGTACCTGTTGATCAAAAAGTATCCATGAAAATGGAATCCAAAGATGTCATTCATGCTTTTTGGGTACCAGAGTTCAGAATTAAGCAGGATATTATTCCTGGACAACCGACTATCCTAAATTTCACTCCTACAAAAGTAGGAAAAT
>MWOY01000051.1 GCA_002026015.1 Prochlorococcus sp. HOT208_60m_808G21
AAGAATCCAAAAGGTACTAGAGTCTTTGGTCCTGTAGCTAGAGAACTGCGGGATAAAAACTATACAAAGATTGTTTCTCTTGCTCCGGAGGTGATTTAAATGTTGGATTCATTAAAGCAAAAGAAAAATTTCCAGAGAATAAAAATGAGAATCAAAACTGGAGATTTGGTAAAAGTAATTAATGGCAAGGACAAAGGAAAAACTGGTGAAGTTTTAAAAACCATCCCTCTTGAAAATAGAGTAGTTGTAAAGGGAATTAACCTTAGGACCAAACATGTAAAACCAACTCAGGAAGGAGAAACTGGAAGAATTCTTACAGAAGAAGCATCTTTACATGCATCAAATGTAATGTTCTTTTCAAAGGATAAAAATCTTACAAGTAAGATTGAATACTTTATTGATAAAGAGGGGGTTAAGAAAAGAGGATTGAAGAAAACTGGTGAAGTAATTGATTAATTTTTCATCAGAAACCAGATTTCAACTTTTTCTAATTTATCAATTCTGACAAAGACCAGAATTAACAAAAAATTATGACTCTAAAAAATCGCTACAAAGAATCAATAAGACCAAAACTTTTAAAGGACCTTGGTCTTAAAAATATTCATCAAGTACCTAAAGTTGTCAAAGTCAACGTTAACAGAGGTCTTGGTGAAGCAGCTTCGAATTCGAAAGCTCTTGAAGCCTCTTTAAATGAAATGGCAACAATTACAGGACAAAAGGCTTTAGTAACTAGGGCCAAAAAAGCTATCGCGGG
>MWOY01000052.1 GCA_002026015.1 Prochlorococcus sp. HOT208_60m_808G21
TCCAGATCAAAAAACAATCTTAATTGATAATGCTTTTGAAGAAATAAAACAAATTTGTATAAATCTTCAAAAAGATACTGATGCTTCGAATTCAGAGCTTAAAAATTTACTAAAACTAAAAAACTAATTATCAATGAATGGGAAGATAAAGAAGAACAAAAAACCGGTTTTGGATTCAGGTAAAGTTAGACACTATCTAAGAGGAGACTTGGGCCTCAAATCATTTTAATATGAACAGATTTTTTACTTTTAAAATTAAATGATTATAATTTAAATTTTTTTAGAAAGAAATTAAAAAGGAATGAATCTCAAATAGAGGATTCATTCCAGATTTAGCATTAGTTTTATCTAGATTTAAATTTTATAATTAAACTCCTCTGGTGGACTGTCAATCATTAGATCCCTCCTATTCAACAAGTTAAACCTAAGTCTTACTTATTAAGAAAGTAAATCAGTAAAAATGCTGATTTATTATTTTCTAAAATGTTTGAATTAAAGATGCCAATTCTGGTGAATCTAATAAAAGTGCAAAAAATGTAAGCACAACTAATAAAAATATGGAGAAATAGAATTGAATCATTCTTCAAAATTACTTAAAAAGAATTTTTTAAGTTGTATAAAATAATGCTTTGTTTACATAATTAAATATCTCCACCTAGAGAAGTTTAATTAGAGAATAATTAAGATGCTTCAAGGGAAAATATCGTCCTATTTTTTTTTCAATACTCACAGCATTTAAGTAAATGATCACCAAGTGGTATGCGTTTTTCGTATTTTGGATAGATCAAGTTTGTAGCAAAAGTTTCTGTAGTGCTGAAGCGAAAGTGATTGCAAGTAATACAAATCTTTGTTCGTTTTCGTTTTAGGGA
>MWOY01000053.1 GCA_002026015.1 Prochlorococcus sp. HOT208_60m_808G21
CCTGGAATCGGTTTGAAAGTATCATGAACAACTGCTAAAGCTCTATAACAACTATCTGAATTGTCCACGATAATTCTTAGGGCAGCAACATCATAAATCTCGTGAAAATGCTTTTGTTGTCTTTCCATTTTGCTCCAGATGCCATAAAGATGTTTTGGCCTTCCTGTTATTTCAAAATTTTTCAAACCTGCTGAAATCAAGTTTTCTTTCATAAGATTCAAAGTTACTTTTAATCTTTTTTCTCTATCACTTCTTTTAACGGCGATTTGATCTTTAAGATCTAGATATTCTTTAGGCTCTAGGAATTTAAAAGCTAAATCTTCTAATTCCCATTTAAATCTGTTTATTCCTAGTCGATTAGCTAATGGTGCATAAATCTCTCTAGTTTCTCTCGCTATTCTTAGTTTTTTCTCATCATTTAACCATTCAATTGTTCTCATGTTATGAAGTCGATCTGCAAGTTTAACTAAGACAACTCTGATATCGCTGGCCATAGCCAAAAACATTTTCCTAAGATTTTCAGCTTGTGCTTCAGTTCTGTTGTTAAAGTGAATGCCGCCTAATTTTGTTACACCCTCTACAAGTATTTTTACTTCTAATCCAAAATTTGTTTCTATTTCAGATAAATCAATGCCAGTATCTTCAACTACATCATGTAAAAGGCCTGCAGCAATAACAGATGAACTAGCACCTATTTCTTTAAGGAGATTTGCAACAGCAACCGGGTGGATAATGTATGGCTCGCCGCTCGCACGGAATTGTCCATCATGAGCTTTATATGCAAGTTTAAAAGCCTTTACTATAAGGTTTTGATTCTCATCATTTTCTTTATTTGATTTTTCAAAATTATTAATATCTTTCAGAAGCCAATCGGGAATGTTTAT
>MWOY01000054.1 GCA_002026015.1 Prochlorococcus sp. HOT208_60m_808G21
TCAAGAAAGAGTTTCAATTTCTATAACTAGAGAAGAAACACTATATGACTTAAATCAATGGTTAAGAAAACAACAAGAATTTGGAAATAAAAAAGGAGGTATTTTTTGGAATGTAATTGGTCCTGAAGGAGGTTGGTCCGCTAAAGAAATTGATTTTTTTAAAAAAAATAATATTACCTTTGTTAAGCTTTCCGAAACTATCTTGAGAACTTCAACGGCTAGTATTAACGCATCATCAATTCTAAATCAGTGGAGAATTGATTTAAAATTAAAGAATTAGATAAATATGGATTTAATTAGAAATCAATTTTTTATAGGTTTTTGCATTAATTTTAGTTTGATTTATATATTTTGCAGGATTCCTTTGATGACGAAAAGTGGTTGGGTAAGTGCAGGCATCTTAGGCACAATTTTGTGGGGATGTTTGTCTTGGCAGGGATGGATGTCAGTTGTAATTTATTTATTATTTGGATCCCTCGTTACCAAAATAGGTTTTAAATTTAAAAAAGCACAAGGAATTGCTGAAAAAAGAG
>MWOY01000055.1 GCA_002026015.1 Prochlorococcus sp. HOT208_60m_808G21
CTTTAAAAGGACGAATAAAAATAACGGAACAAGGTGAAGTTTTGGCTTCTAAATATAGTCTGCCGGAACTGGCCTTGTACAATCTTGAGACTGTAACTACAGCGGTAATTCAAAATAGTTTGGTAAATAATAGACTTGACGCTACTCCAGAATGGAATCAATTAATGTCTAGGTTGGCAGAAACATCAAGGTCTCATTACAGAAAATTAGTTCATGAGAATCCTGATTTGTTAAATTTCTTTCAAGAGGTCACTCCAATAGAGGAAATAAGTAAATTACAGATATCTAGTAGGCCTGCTAGAAGAAAAAAAGGTGCAAAAGATTTGTCAAGTTTAAGAGCTATTCCATGGGTATTCGGTTGGACACAAAGTAGATTTCTTTTGCCAAGTTGGTTTGGCGTAGGCACTGCATTGTCATCTGAATTAAATTCAGATCCACAACAAATTGAATTATTAAGAGTTCTGCATCAAAGATGGCCATTTTTTAGGATGCTTATATCCAAGGTAGAAATGACATTATCTAAGGTGGATTTGGAAGTTGCTAGATATTATGTTGATACTCTTGGCAGTAAAGAAAATAAAGATTCTTTTGATGATATTTTTGAAGTAATTTCTAAAGAATATAATCTTACAAAATCTTTAATACTTGAAATTACTGGTAAAAATAAGCTCCTAGAATCTGATAGAGACTTGAAATCATCAGTAAGCTTGAGAAATAAGACAATAATTCCATTAGGGTTTTTGCAGGTTTCACTTCTAAGAAGACTAAGAGACCAGACAAGACAACCCCCAATAAGCGAATTTATCATAGATAAAGATGAATCTAGAAGAGCTTACAGCAGAAGTGAACTATTGAGGGGGGCACTTTTAACAATTAATGGGATAGCAGCTGGCATGAGAAATACAGGTTGATAATTGCAATATTTTTCTAAAAAAAAACTTGTTCTTCCAGAAGGTTATTTTATTAATTCTTCTCAAATCCCATTAGCTAAAGAAGTTAACAAACTTTTAGCTAATTGTGGTTGTGAGACATTTCCAATAAAGCCTCTTTCTGAGGCTATTCAGAAAAGTAATTTCTTTTTTACTATAGAAAGTGAACTAAAAAATAAATTATATGGATTTGTAAGGGTTACCTCCGACAGGGGATTAAATGCTAACTTGTGGAATTTAAGTGCATTGCCAGGTAATAATCAACAACTTTATTATTCAATTTTGCTTCAAGTAACTCTTGAGAAAATAAATAGAGAAATGCCTGGATGCAGTATTTCTGTACAGGCTCCAGTATCTTCGTTTATGAG
>MWOY01000056.1 GCA_002026015.1 Prochlorococcus sp. HOT208_60m_808G21
TTAAATGAGTGGGTAGATCCAAATAAATAAATATAACTATCTTGGATACTTTTTCATAAGTTTTTGAATCTCTTCAGCATGGTAGCTACTACGAGTTAAAGGAGAACTAACTACTTGCATGAAGTTTAAATCTTTTACCCCGAACGCTTTAAAGTAGTTAAATTTTGAAGGACTTACAAATCTTTTAACAGGTAAATGATTAGGACCAGGAGATAAATATTGGCCAATAGTAACAATATCAACGAAATTACTTTTTAAATCCTTAAGCAGACTTAAGACCTCCTCGTTCTTTTTCCCCTAAACCAAGCATGAAGCCTGACTTTGTATAAACTTTGGGAGAATAGTCTCTGGTTCTTCTAAGCAACTCAAGAGTTCTTTCATATTTACCCTGAGGCCTTACTTTTTTATATAGCGAAGGCACAGTCTCAATATTATGGT
>MWOY01000057.1 GCA_002026015.1 Prochlorococcus sp. HOT208_60m_808G21
CTGGTAAAACACTTATAATTTCGATCTCTTTTTGAATATTTGTACTTATAATTTTGGGTTTAATAGCGCTCATCCCAACTATTGCTCTTGCTGCTTCTTCAATATTTCCAATAGTTGCAGACATTGCCCAAATTTGTAAATTTTTTATATTACCTCTTAGCCAACTTAAAGATAACTCGCACTGGTTTCCTCTTTTACTACCCATCAATTCATGCCATTCGTCAATAATTATTGATGACAACTCCTTGAACAAATTATTAGATTCTTTATTAGAAAGTAAAAGAGATAAAGACTCTGGAGTGGTAATAAGAATATTAGGTGGTTTAGCTAGTTGCTTTTTCTTTTCATATGGGGTTGTATCCCCGTTCCTAATTTCAACAGTGATTTCTTTATTAAAATGTAAAGCTGCTAATTGTATGGAATTTTTTAAATCTCTAGTTAGAGCTTTTAAAGGCGTTATTAATAATATATTCACACTTTTATTATTTTTGGGATCTTCTATCTTTGATAGAGGTCCCATTAATGCAGCATAAGTTTTGCCGCATCCAGTAGGAACTTGTATGATTCCATTCTCTCCATTTAAAAATGCTTCCCAAGATTCGATCTGGTAGGGTAATGGCTCCCATCCATTTGAGTAGAAAAACCGTTTAATTTTAGAAATTAAATTATTTTGCTTACTATTTTTCGTAATATTTTTCATGATATTTTTTTCATAAGTTCATAAGCATTCTCTAGGCTATCTGCATCATTGATTTTTTTATCTTTTCTCCATTTTGTTATTCTTGGAAATCTTACTGCTATGCCAGACTTATGACGTTTTGAAATTTGTATTTTCTCAAAAGATATTTCGAAAACCATTTCTGGTTTTAACGATCGAACAGGACCAAATTTTT
>MWOY01000058.1 GCA_002026015.1 Prochlorococcus sp. HOT208_60m_808G21
TATCTTTGAACTTTTAAATTACCTCTTGGATGTAATTTATATTTAACAGACTCATTTCTCATTACAAAGTGTGCATTTAAAAAAAATCCTTATTTTTTCTTCTGCTATCTCATTAGTTCTCTCTCAAGAAGCGATTGCTTCAAAAAGATTGAGCGGAGCAGGTGCTACATTTCCCTCGAAAATTTATACTAGGTGGTTTTTTGACTTAGCCAAATCAGGTGGACCAAGGGTTAATTACCAAGCAGTTGGTTCGGGCTCTGGAAGAAAAGCTTTTATAGACCAAACCGTAAACTTTGGTGCTTCTGATGATCCTATGAAGGCTAAGGATATAGAAAAGGTATCAAGAGGTCTAGTACAGATTCCTATGGTTGGAGGAACTATTGCTTTTGGTTATAACTATGATTGTGATTTGAAACTTACTCAAGAGCAAGCAGTAAGAGTTGCAATGGGTATGGTTAAAAACTGGAAAGAATTAGGCTGTAAATCAGGAAAGTTAACTTGGACACATCGTTCTGATGGTTCAGGAACTACTAAGGCTTTCACAAACTCTATGGAATCATTTTCACCAACATGGACTTTAGGAACTGGTAAATCAGTTAAGTGGTTAGCAGGAGTTGGAGCAAAAGGTAATTCTGGTGTTGCAGGTGTAATTCAAAACACTCCAGGCGCAATTGGTTATGTAAA
>MWOY01000059.1 GCA_002026015.1 Prochlorococcus sp. HOT208_60m_808G21
TGAAATTCCGGTTATTTTAGAGTCAAAATTCTTTAATAGTAAACTCAACCAAGAACCTTTAAAACCTGTATGGCCTGTAATTAAAACTGATCTATTTCTCCAAAAGTTGATATTTAAAATCATTATTTTATTTCCAAACTTTCCAAGGAGGAGTTTCATCCTTCCACATTTTTTCTAAAGTATTTTTATCGCGTAAGGTATCCATAGGTTGCCAAAAACCATCATGTTTAAATGCAATTAATTCACCATCCTTTGATAAATTTTGAAGAGGCTTATCTTCCCACATTGTTTGCTCATCACTTATGTAATCAATTGCTTCAGGTTCTACAACAAAAAATCCTCCATTAATTCTTGCAGAATCACCAGTTGGTTTTTCCTGAAAATTGGTGACCTGATTTCCATCTATAATTAATTCCCCATACCTACCTGGTGCTCGCACGGCGCTTAGAGTAACATATTTTTTATGTCTTTTATGAAAATCTATTAATTCTTGAATATTAATATTACTTAAACCATCTCCATATGTGAAACAAAAAGTTGAATCAAGATATTTTCTGATTTTTTTTAACCTTCCTCCTGTCATAGTATTTGCACCTGTATCTAAAAGAGTTATTTTCCAAGGTTCAACTTTTGCCTGATGAATATCAATTTTATTTTCTTTTAATGAGAAAGTTACATCGCTATTATGCAAAAAATAATTAGCAAAATATTCTTTTATTACATATCCTTTGTAACCGCAACAAATAATAAAGTCGTTTATTCCATATGAACTATAAATTTTTATAATATGCCATAAAATTGGTTTGCCTCCTATCTCCACCATTGGCTTTGGCTTCACAGCAGTTTCCTCGGACAACCTTGTCCCTAGGCCTCCCGCTAAAATAACCGGAATTTCA
>MWOY01000006.1 GCA_002026015.1 Prochlorococcus sp. HOT208_60m_808G21
AAAAGCATTAAAAAAGATAAAAATTGCAGATGTCATTATTTGGACTGATTCTCTAATTCCTGAAAAGATTTTAGATTCTGCTAAAGAAGGTTCTGAAAAAATAAAAACGAGTTCACTTAACTTAGAGCAAATCACCTCAATTATGATAGAAAAATTTCAGGCAGGGAAAACTGTTGTAAGGTTGCATGATGGAGACCCTTGCCTTTTTGGAGCAATTAGAGAGCAAATCGAAATTTTAAAAAACGAAAAAATTGAAATCGAGGTTGTTCCTGGAGTAAGTGCTTTTCAAGTTGCTGCAGCATATCATGACGCTGAGTTAACCATCCCTGACGTAACGCAAACAATAATTTTAACTAGAGCAGGAGGGCGAACAGGGATGCCCGAAAAAGAATCTCTAAAAGATCTTGCGAAACACAATTCCTCTATATGTTTATATCTAAGTGCTAGGCATGTGAAAAGGTCTCAAGAAACTCTACT
>MWOY01000060.1 GCA_002026015.1 Prochlorococcus sp. HOT208_60m_808G21
AGGTGGTCAACTGGCTTTGATGTTAACTGAGGCAGCAAAAAAAAGAGATTTAGAAGTATGCGTGCAAACAAAATCTTGTGATGATCCTGCTGGCTTAAAAGCAGATCATGTCATAGAAGCTGACCCTTTAAAGATAAGAGGTAATAAATCATTAATTAATGAGTGTGAAAAAATAATTTTTGAAAATGAATGGATAAAAATTGATAAATTAAATTTAATTGACAATAACGATATTTTTGTTCCAAGCCTTAATGCAATTGAGCCATTAGTAGATAGGTTTTCTCAAAAAAAATTAATAGATAGAATGAATATTCCCTGTCCAAAATGGATAAGTATTGAAGATTTTAAAAATCTCTCGGATGAGGAAATCAAAAATTGGACTTTTCCTCTAATGGCAAAATCAAATAAAGGTGGATATGACGGCAAAGGGAACAGAAAAATAAAGACAAAAGAAGATTTAGATTCTTTTAATACAGAGAATAGTTCTAATGAATGGTTAATAGAAGAATGGATAAAGTATGAAAAAGAACTGGCTCTTGTTGGTTCGAGAGATAGGACCGGTAAGATAAGATTCTTTCCAATAGTTGAGACGTTCCAATCAAACCATGTTTGTGATTGGGTTCTTGCTCCTGGAACAAATGAATATGATTTGAACTTATTTGCAATAAATATTTTCTCTTCAATAGTCAATGAACTTAATTACGTTGGAGTTTTAGCTATTGAATTCTTCTATGGAGATAATGGTCTTTTAATTAATGAAATAGCTCCTAGAACACATAACTCAGCTCATTTCTCTATTGAAGCTTGCACTTCAAGTCAGTTTGATCAATATGTTTGCATTTCTTCTGGGATAATACCACCTGAAATTAAAATGAACTGTGAAGGTGCAATTATGATAAATCTACTTGGATTAAAAAAAAATTTCCCAATCTCAATGGAAACAAGAGTTAAAATGTTATC
>MWOY01000061.1 GCA_002026015.1 Prochlorococcus sp. HOT208_60m_808G21
AATTAGTAAGTTTATTTTTGAAAAACTACCCTTTTCTACCTTTCTTGATTTTTGCAGGGGCTCTCATAACAACTGCAACAATAGGTTTACCTGTATTTACTTCATAATTTAAGAGTATTGCTATTTCAGGTAATCTTATGGTTTCAATATTTAATAAAGAATTAATTGGAAGTCCTCATAAAACCTTAATAAAGGGAAATTTATTTGACTTTATAAAAAAAAGAGAGAATATGAATTTGTGTGGGAGTGAAAAATCTGTATTAAAACCATTTTTAAAAGTGGTTAATTTCTAATTTATTTATCATGGATAAAACTAAAGAACAGTTAGAAAAATTAAGAGAAGTAGCAGAAGCATCTCTTACAAAAACGGATGAACTTCAAAAAGTTCTTGCTCAAATCGAAGCTTTAATGTCTAGAGAAGAATCACAAACATTATCTAAGAAGAAATAATTATTTAGAAAATAGTTTTATTTTTTGTACT
>MWOY01000062.1 GCA_002026015.1 Prochlorococcus sp. HOT208_60m_808G21
GCCCGTAACAGTATATGAATCAAGTAGGTTTATTACTGTTAAAGCTCCAAAAGATCCTTGGACAATAACAAGAAAAAGTAGTAAAGAATAAGTTTTAGGCAACCAATTTGGAATTTCATTTTTCCAAATAATTGAAAGGGTAAATTTAAAAAGAATTAATATCCCAACCAGAAAAGCATCTAGACGATGAAACCACTCTAGAAAAACTCTAAGGTTCATATGATTAAAAGGCAAAAAAGACCCATAACATAATGGCCAATCAGGACAGGCAAGTCCGGCCTCCATCACTCTAGTAGCACCTCCTATTACAATTAAAGCTATAAGCGCAAGTACACCATGAACTTTAGTTTTGAATTCGGTCTGTCTGCCTCTTGAAGCTCTATTACCATTTTTCCCCAAACGACCCTTCCCTATTTTGTAGCCCTTAGCTTCGATAAGCGCCCTGTAAAAACTTTTTCTCAAGATTCTTCCACTAGGACCTACGTAACCACAACCTTTAGCTATCTCATCTTCAGATTTTTTACTTAACAATTTTGCTTTTTCAAGAAGTTCTTTTCCCTCTAACATTATCTGACAAATTTCTAAATATATATTCTTACTAAAAAGGCGAACTGTGGCAATATAAATTAATAAAAAATATATTTTATT
>MWOY01000063.1 GCA_002026015.1 Prochlorococcus sp. HOT208_60m_808G21
GAAGCAAGTTCAGGAATTCATTTCAGAAATGAATGGCAGTTCTTCCTTAAGAATGGCTACTAAAAAAGCTGGCCCAGTTGTTACTGACCAAGGCAATCTCATCCTAGATGTATTATTTAATGATGGCATTAATAATCCAAAAGACATTGAAATGAAGATTAATAATATTCCAGGAGTATTAGAAAATGGATTATTCGTCGATCTTACAGATAAAGTATTAGTTGGTAAAATTGAAGATAACATTCCAGTAGTTTACTCACCCTCAAGAGCTAGCTAATCTTCAAATCTTATTTGTACAGAGTTAGCGTGGCTATGTAAGCCCTCACTTTTAGCAAGATTAATAATATCAAGGCTATTAACTTTTAAACTTTTTTCATTAAACTCTATTATTGAAGTATTTTTCATAAAAGTTTCAACCCCCAAAGAGA
>MWOY01000064.1 GCA_002026015.1 Prochlorococcus sp. HOT208_60m_808G21
TACGAAAAAAAGGATTACCCTCACGGAAAATTCACTTTGGCATTTGTTGGTTATGGCTCAGAAAAAGAAAACTCAGTAATTGAATTAACTTATAACTGGGACAAAAAGTCTGAAGACTATGAGCTTGGAGATAAATATGGTCATATAGCTATTGGAGTAAAAGATATTCATCTAATTTGCCAAGGATTAGAAAAAAATGGTTGTAAAATAACAACCAAACCTAAAACAATGAAAAACAGTACTAACAAGAACGTTTCAAAAGGGCGTTTATATTATTCGGTTCTTTCTATTTGAACGGAGGGGGTGGGATTCGAACCCACGGTGCCCTTGCAGACACGCTAGTTTTCAAGACTAGAGCCTTAAACCACTCGACCACCCCTCCAGGCTGTTAATTTAATTTTAACTTTTTAAGTATATCAAATGATTGTAAGCGTTTTTATAATTTTGCCAGAAAAACATAAGTGTTTAAATTTTTAATTTTAAGTATGAATATCTTGACATTTTTGGACATTTCAGGACAAAAATTCGGAAACAATTCGGAAATATCCTTTAATCAAATAATTCAATTATTCTTCCCTTCTTGTCCACGATCCTATGCGCAGTTCCTGTAGACAAATATCTGTTGGTGCCGTATCTAACCGCTGTTGCGAAGTCATAAAAGCTATCAAGTCTTTTCCATTCCCCATGAATATTTAACCATTCAAGGTGAACTTTATTTCTTTCTAATTCTT
>MWOY01000065.1 GCA_002026015.1 Prochlorococcus sp. HOT208_60m_808G21
AATTTTTTCTTGTCTACATATTTACTTGAGATAGGAACAGAAGAGTTGCCCGCAAAATTTTCTCATTCTGTTCTAGAGCAATTTAAATCTCTAATAGAATTTGAATTGAATAAAAAGTTAATCAAATTCGAACAAATAGTTGTTACCTCCACACCAAGGAGGATAGTTCTACTTCTTGAAGGTTTAGTTGATTATGCAGAAGATAAGATAATAGAAAGAAAAGGTCCTAAAGCAAATTTAGCTTATTTAAATGGATGTCCTACAAATTCTGCTTTAGGATTTGCTAATAGCTTAGATATAGATGTAGGTGAGCTAGAAATAAAAAACACTGAAAAGGGTGATTTTGTATTTGGAAAGAAAATTGAGAAAGGACTATCAACAAAAGTTTCTTTGTCTGCGATTATCCCAAAATTAGTAAAGAGTCTTCAAGGTCCTCGATTTATGAAATGGGGGAGTGGAAACATAAAATTTTCAAGACCTATTAGGTGGATTTCCTCTATTTATAATGATGAAATTCTTGATTTTGAATTTGATGATTGTGATCCAAAAATCAAAATAAGTAATAAAACAAAAAGTCATAGGTTAATCAATGAAGTTTTAGAAGTTCAGAATCCTAATGATTTTTTTGAATTATTGAAACGAAATAGAGTTATAGCTATTCGAAAAGAAAGAAAAGAAAAAATTGAGAGTTTA
>MWOY01000066.1 GCA_002026015.1 Prochlorococcus sp. HOT208_60m_808G21
CGATCTTTACCTCCAAAGCACGATAATAGACACAGAAGTCTTTCAAAAGAAGAAATAGAAACATTCATATCCCAAGGGAGGACTTCAGTAATAAGGTTTAAGATTGATGAAAAAATTCAAATTAAATGGACAGATCAGATAAGAGGTGAAATCAAATGGCAAGGGAAGGATTTGGGTGGTGATTTAGTTTTGTCAAGAAGGGCGAAGGGATATGAGATTGGAGATCCTTTGTATAATCTTGCAGTTGTAGTTGATGATAATTTCATGAATATTACTCATGTTGTAAGGGGTGAAGACCATATCTCAAATACTGCAAAACAAATATTGATTTATAAAGCATTAAATTTTAATTTGCCAACTTTTTCGCATACACCCTTAATACTAAATAGTGAAGGGAAAAAATTATCTAAGAGAGATTGCGTAACTTCAATCGACGAATTTAG
>MWOY01000067.1 GCA_002026015.1 Prochlorococcus sp. HOT208_60m_808G21
TGCCAAAGCGCCGCCTCCTAAAGTGCAGATAAGCTTCGGTGGAGACAAAGGCCATTCTTCTGTTAAAGCCATTCCTCCTAAAGTTGTTGCCAGTAAAAGTGGTATTAATCTAGGTTTTGCCACTTCAAGCCAAGGTGGCAAAGTTAATTTTTTTCTTGAAGGTACAACTTCATCCCTAATTGAAGATTTATAGTTCAAGTTTTCTAAGATACTACTATTCATGAATTAATACCAACCATTTGAGAATTGAGGGAGTTGTTTAAACCTTTTTTGGTAAAAGGATTTCTAAAAATTAATGTTGGTAATATGGCAATAAATAAAGAAGCGTTAAGTTGATGCCCAATAATAAAAATAGGTTCATTCAAATTTGTTTTAAGACTTAAAACACCCAAAAGAATTTGGGAAAACAAGAGAAAAATAAGTGCTGAGAGATATTTCCAATTTTCAGTAAGCAAACTTCTCTTATAAATTGAAGTAGCAATAATCAATAGAATTGAAAAAGTAATTGGAAAAGCGAATAATTTATGAGTATTTAAAATTAGGCATTGTTTATTAAAAGATAAGCAAATATGTGCTGACCAGGTTGATGAAAGCCTTACTCCAATAAAAGATTGAATCAAAGTAAGTAAAAGAGGGACAGACAATAACAATT
>MWOY01000068.1 GCA_002026015.1 Prochlorococcus sp. HOT208_60m_808G21
ATGGATGAAATGGTATATCCAGGAGATAATAAAGACCAACTAAATGCATTGGAATTACCAATAATCATTGTGACAGCCATGGTTTCACCCATTGCCCTGCCTAAAGCAAGAAGAACACCTGCCATAATTCCTGATAACGCTGCCGGCAAAATTACCGAAAATACTGTTTTCCATCTACTTGCGCCAATCCCATAAGCTGCATTTCTTAGCTTTTTAGGAACTTGATTTAGTGTATCTCTTGCAATGGAGGTCACTATTGGCAAAAGCATTACAACTAAAATCAATATCGCCAAAAGTGAATTCCTACCTGTAGGTTCTGTACTGAATAAAGGTATCCAACCAAAGAAATTATGTAATGTCACAAAAAATGCTCTAAAAAAGGGTTCCATCACAAATATTGCCCAAAGTCCCAATACAACTGATGGTATAGCCGCTAGTAATTCAACAAAGGAGCCTATTATTTCTCTAACAACTTTAGGCACAAAGTCTTCGGTAATAAATATTGCAGTTCCAACTCCCAAAGGGATAGTTATTAATAACGAAAGAAATGAGGTTACTAATGTGCCATAAATCG
>MWOY01000069.1 GCA_002026015.1 Prochlorococcus sp. HOT208_60m_808G21
TCATAAATTTATATCCAGGCTTTAAGATAAAAAAATTTTTATTAAAGCTAGTCAACAAAACATTTATTGGAAGCAACTAACTTAATCATTCATTAATAATTTTTGGTACTTTAAAATATTTATCTTCTCTGGATGGACCCAATTCTAAAAGTTCTTCATTGCAATCAGAATTTTTCTTTTCGTCTTTTCTGAATACATTCACAACCTCTATAGCTCTCGTTGTACAGGGGACATCATCTGTATCAATTTTTTCAAGTTGTCTTATATAATCCAATATCTTTTCTAATTGTTGTGCATGATTATTAATTTCATTCTCGTTAAGTTCTAATCTCGCTAAATGAGCAACTTTTTTTACTTCCTCTTTAGTTATTTTTGTCATACATTTAATATCTTTCTTATTAAATAATAGTTTATTAAGAACAACTTATTTATATATTCTTTGAATTTCAAATAATTTAAAAAAATAATCACATCTTTTTGAAAATCAATATCAATTAATAGCCTTAATTATTTTTCTCAGCTAAATATGTTATTAGATAGATATTTAAAAATAGAAGAAGAATTCTTTCCAAAAAATTTTTTTTATAGGCACTCTAAGCATGTTGCTCCTGATTTAATAGGCTGTTACCTCATAAAAAAAA
>MWOY01000007.1 GCA_002026015.1 Prochlorococcus sp. HOT208_60m_808G21
AATTAAGGATTTAGAGTTCCTTGTTGTTTTTCTCTTAAAAACAAAAAAATCCACTTAATAATCTTATAATCCCTACTATTAAATAACTAAAATACTCAATGAAATATCTCTTCTCAAGCAAAAGATCCATAGCTTTAGTTGGTATTGGTGTAGTTGCAATCAGTATTGGATTAATATCAAAAAAAGTAATTAATTATCCAGCTGGAGGTTGTGTGAAAGGTACTCAGGAATTAACCTTTAATATCTAACAACTAATCTTCTTACTTGTTCCTTAATTCTTAAATCCAGTCAACTTTGATAATTCTTTTAGTGAAAGTACACCTATAATTAGTTTTCCATTTATTTCCCATGTAGGAAACCCCTTGATTTTTTTATCAATGCATAATTGAGTTTGACTGTTTATTCCATCTCTTGCACATTCAACTACATTAAGTTCTCTATAAGCTTGCTTACCAAATAATTCACTTTGATTCAAGCAATTAGGACACCAATATGCTGAATATTTAACTACACCATTATCTTTAAGGTATTTTGCTAACTCGATAGATTCTCTAGTACTTTCTGAGGTGACTGTAAGTACTCTCTGATTATTCAAGTGGGAGCTATGAACAACACTTGGTA
>MWOY01000070.1 GCA_002026015.1 Prochlorococcus sp. HOT208_60m_808G21
GAGTAAAGGATTTGCCACAGATAATTTAATAACCAAAAAGTCGAAAAAAAAAGTTATTTCAAATGAACCACAAGGCAGATTAATATCTTGGTCTCCTTGGCCACCTGCTAATTTTCAAACACGATATCCTGCTTTCCCTTTTGTTCTTACAATATTGATTATAGTAATAGGGCAATGGTATCTTTCTCTACTCAGGTGACCCGAAACTTATTTTTTATTTAAATTAGGATGAATTAAGTTTGAGAATTTATTTTGTTTTTTTTAATTTTATTATTTGCCCACTTTCAAGCGGCAATCATCCCAATATTTTTAGGTATTAGATCGATCAATAAATTCAAACATATAAGTAAGAACAAATTGATACCTTTCGGCTTTGTTTTTTTAGGATTGGCGTCGATTTCTGAAATGATAGATCATACTCAAACATCTTGGATTTATGTAGATCATTCCTCTTTATT
>MWOY01000071.1 GCA_002026015.1 Prochlorococcus sp. HOT208_60m_808G21
GATGAAGACAGCTCTTAAGCCCGATTTAAAATCAAATACTTTCTTTGTTAGCAAAATTTATCCCGGTCTTATAGAGAAAGAAGTTAGTTTAGCTAATTTTAAATTCTACCAAAAAATATTTGTCTTTTTTCTTGCATTTTCGACAATTTTAATATTTCCAGAATCCCCAAAAAAATTGGAAAATATATGCGAGAGTTATAACTCTAGAGAAGTATGTAATGTTTGGTAGCTAGGCTACTTTTTTATATTCATTATTGTTTTCATTCTTTTTTTTGCAGATTGCATTTAATAAAAAAATAGCCAATTGTAAATCACCATCTATCCATGCTCTTATAGCCCATGCCCGTCTAGGATCATAAAATTTTTGTTGTCTATACCAAGTCAGAGCTTCATTATCTGATTTATCCCCGTTGCAAGCAAGGCAAGCTGGGACACAGTTTTCTGTAGTATTTAAGCCTCCTTGACTTAGTGGTAATACGTGGTCAATGGATTCTGATGTTTTTCCGCAATATATGCATCTTTTTCCCGTAAACTTATGAATAGATTTTCGCCATTGTCTTAATCTGAACTTAGGACATAAATCCTCTAAAAAAACCGCATCATTAATATGCATTCAGAATATTTAGTTAAATAAATAATGGCTTGAATATATTAAAAGTCAATATTTTATTTGTGCTTTTTTGCTTTTATTTTTCAGCAAAAATATGATTTAGTGTGTTTAGATACAAAATAGTAT
>MWOY01000072.1 GCA_002026015.1 Prochlorococcus sp. HOT208_60m_808G21
GGTTAGTAGATCTCTTCAAGCTTGTGAAGGCGCCTTACTTGTTGTTGATGCAAGTCAAGGAGTAGAAGCTCAAACCTTAGCTAATGTTTATCTTGCCTTAGAAAATAATCTTGAAATAATTCCTGTTTTAAATAAAGTTGATTTACCAGGGGCGGATGCTGAAAAAATAAAACAAGAAATAGAGGAAATTATTGGACTTGATACATCTAATGCAATAAATTGTTCAGCAAAAACTGGAGTTGGTATTAAAGATATTTTGGAAGCAATCGTAAGAAGAGTCCCTTCTCCTCAAGATGAAATTAAACTACCTACAAAGGCACTGATTTTTGATTCTTATTATGATCCGTACAGGGGAGTTATTGTTTATTTCAGGGTGATATCTGGGTCTCTAAATAAGAGAGAAAAAATATTATTAATGGCAAGTAAGAAAAATTATGAACTAGATGAGATAGGAATAATGGCGCCTGATCAGCAGCAAGTTGATGAATTACATGC
>MWOY01000073.1 GCA_002026015.1 Prochlorococcus sp. HOT208_60m_808G21
TATCTAAACCATTTAGCCCAGAGGAGTTAGAGGCTAGAATAGCTACTATTTTGAGAAGAATAAGGCCTACGGGATCTGTAACCGAAACTAAAGAGGTTTCATCTGGGAAGGGAGTTAAAAAAGGGACTAAGACTAAAAAGGCCTTAAAAAAAAATGATTCAATAAAAGGTAAAGTAAAAATCTTAATTATTGATGATGATCCAGAGATCTTAGATCTCTTGAAATCAAGACTTAAACTTTCTGGTTACGAGGTATGTTCGGCTACTAATGGTGAAGAAGCTCTTGAAGTTCTCAATAGAGAACTTCCAGACCTTATAGTTCTAGAAATTGTCCATCCAAAAATGGACGGATTGGAAGTATGCAGAAGCATAAGAACAGAATCGTTAGTTCCCATAATATTTTTAGCTGCTTCTGAAGATACATCAATGAGAGTTGAAGTATTAAACCTTGGAGCAGTTGAGTACTTATCAAAATACTATTCTCAGAGGGAATTATTAGAAAAAATAGTAAAAATCCTACAATAAATACTTCTTGACAAAGATATTTTTTTATTTGAGGGAAATATAAGGGAAATTAAACCTCAATTA
>MWOY01000074.1 GCA_002026015.1 Prochlorococcus sp. HOT208_60m_808G21
TAAAACGTTATAAATAATTTGTTTAACTTGAGGAATATTATCTTTCTCTTTTATTAATAGCCATGGCTGATTATCATTCAAATACAAATTTGTATTAATTGCTAGGCTAAGTACCGCATTAGCTGCTAGATCTAATTTGTAGTTATCAAAGTTATAGATATAGTTTTCAACAGCAATTTTGGCAGAATTCTCTAATTTATTATCACTTAAAATTTTTTCATTATTTGGCACTTTTTTATCAAACCATTTTCTAGACATAGATGATGTTCTATTTAATAAATTGCCAATTGTATTAGCTAAGTCATTATTGATAATGTCAACAAATCTTTTATCTTGAAAATCTCCATCATTTCCTAGTGATATGTCTTTAATGAGGTACCATCTAACAGGATCATTTCCATATTTTCTAAGCAATAAATCAGGGTCAAGGACATTTCCCAAGCTTTTACCCATTTTTTGTCCCTCTCTTGTAAGAAACCCATG
>MWOY01000075.1 GCA_002026015.1 Prochlorococcus sp. HOT208_60m_808G21
TATCTAATAAGTAAGCGTCTAAAAGTTCTGCTGCCATCAGTATCTCAGGAGCATTTTTAGATACTTCTTGTGGATCTTTGTCTAATAAGTAATTGTCTAAAAGCTCTAGATTATTATTTTCTTTAATTTCTTTATCGTTGTCTAATAGCTCTCTTATATAGGTATAAACAAGCTTTTTATCGTACCCACTTTGTCTAATTTCTTTCATCATTTCGATTGGAATTTTCATAATCGTCAACCCATATGTGATAGTCTTTTAGGGGAAAATCAGCCTAAATAAGCCAGTAATAGAGCTAATTAGAGCAAATTAGAGCCTATATACGCATACTTACGAAAGAATAAGGAAAAAGCAAGAAAATTACCATTAAGCAGAATTGAAGTTGTCCACTATCTGTCCACTTTAGGCGTGGACAAATATTTCCAATATAAAATCGAGTCTGGGTAACTCGCTAGTATGACTTGGTTTTGATTGAGTCGGGGTGACAAGATTCGAACCTGC
>MWOY01000076.1 GCA_002026015.1 Prochlorococcus sp. HOT208_60m_808G21
TGTTGTTAGAAGACAATTTGCGACATGCTGAAAAGTATTAAAATTGTCATCAAGAACTATAACCCTTGCTTCTGGATATTTTGCTTTAGATTTCTTTGGATCTATGACTGTGCCGAGTGAATTAAACATTATTTTCTTTAATAATTTAATTAAATTAAAATTTCACCTATTTTATTCAATATAAAAGTATTGAAAATGTCTCGAGCGTGACTTGAACACGCGACCTGCGGGCTATGAATCCGCCGCTCTAACCAGCTGAGCTACCGAGATATGGAAATATTGTAAGGCATTGATTGTACTTAATTGCCATTTTGAAAATTTATTTGTTTGTGGGCCTCATATATAGCAATTCCGCATGCTACAGAAAGGTTTAGACTTCTAACACCTTTTTGATCATTGTTTCCAGTCTGTAAATTCGGCATAAATATTGATATTAAAAAGTCGCTTTTATTAATAATGGAATCTGGTAATCCTGAATCTTCTCTCCCAAATAGCAAAATATCATCCTGCTTAAATTTAAAATCTTTCAAGTATAAGCCATTTTTTTTACTAAAAGAAATTATTCTTTTTGTTGATTTTGACGCTAAAAACTTTTCAAAATTTTCATACTGATTAACAGTAAATAGAGGCCAATAGTCTAATCCTGCTCTTTTTAAATATTTATCTTCTAGTTTAAAACCCAAGGGCTCTATAAGATTTAGAGGTATATTAAATGCAGCACATGATCTGGCAATATTACCAGTATTTTGTGGGATTCTAGGTTCAAAAAGCGCGACTTCCAATTTTAAGTAGG
>MWOY01000077.1 GCA_002026015.1 Prochlorococcus sp. HOT208_60m_808G21
ATAATTTCCAAGGTAAATTTGTAGGAACCCCAAAGGCTTCATTATTGAAAAAATTTCCCCACCTTCCTATTGATTGTCCAAGAATAATAGAGGGTATTAATATATCTATAAAAGTTTTTAAATTAATTTTTTTCGACTTACAGAAATAGATAATAGATATTAATCCTCCAATTAGACCTCCATGGATTGCTATGCCTCCTTCCCAAACTGCAAGAAAAGAGGGTATTTGAATGATGTTATTGAATAGTTCAAAAGAAGTAAAAAAGTTCTCTCCGCTATATTGCCTCCACTCAAAAATTACGTAATAAGCTCTGGCTCCAATTATACAAGAGATTATTAATGATGGAAGTATTTCACTAATGTACTCTGGGTTAATATTTCTTGACTTTGCTAGTTTTTTAGAGACAAATAGACCTATTAAGACAGAAACCGAAATAAGCAGTCCGTACCATCTAATAGTTATAAATCCTAAATTTAAAAAAGTTTCTCCTGGAGATTGTATAAAAGCTTGAAGTATAAGCATTTAAAGAAAGTTAGATACCCTCTGCTGCTTGCACTTTTTCAACTTGTTTTTTCTTTAATACTAAAAGTATTTGTGTTAGGCCTACACCAATGAAGAATGCAATCAATCCAATAACCCTATAAGGGCTCTGAAGTACAACCTCAGCATCTAATTGCCCAAAGCCGCCAACATTGGGATCATTAGTAAGAGGGTCGCCTGCATTAATTTTGTCTTGTGCTTTTACGATAAGTTGAGGACCAACAGGCACTGCTTCAGTAGTTATCTCACCATTATCGTTTTCTATATTGATCTTGTAGCTACCATCTTCAATTGTTTCTATTGAATCTATAGTTCCTGATGTGGAAG
>MWOY01000078.1 GCA_002026015.1 Prochlorococcus sp. HOT208_60m_808G21
TTACATAAATGGCTCTGATGAACTTGTTTTTTCAATTGGAAAGCATCCAATAATAGAGAAACTAGTACTTGAGATATTTTCACAACAACTTGAAAATAGCTCAAGATCAGGGATTGGTGAAAATTCTATAAAATCTCCAGAAATTTATTTAAATGAGATGAGATTGATTAAAAGTGAATTTGAGATTAAAAGAATGAGAGAGGCCATACAAATATCAGCCGAAGCTCATGAACTAGTTAGAGAATCTATCTCAACAAAGAAAAATGAAAGACAAATTCAGGGTCTTCTAGAAGGATTCTTTTTGGGAAAAGGGGCGAGAGGACCTGCTTATAACTCAATTGTTGCATCAGGAGATAATGCCTGTATTTTGCATTACACATCAAATAACTCACCCTTGAAGAAGGAAGATTTATTATTGGTGGATTCTGGCTGCTCACTAATTGATTATTACAATGGAGACATAACAAGAACTATTCCAATAGGTGGTAA
>MWOY01000079.1 GCA_002026015.1 Prochlorococcus sp. HOT208_60m_808G21
TGTTAAATCCAATGATTACCGATCCAGATGCAGCAGCGAGATCGATATCTGTTTCAGTTATTTCTCCTGGAGCAGAAAGTAGGACTCCGACTTGAACCTCATTTTTTGGTAATTGTTCTAGTGATCCTAATATCGCTTCAACACTACCTTGAACATCTGCCTTGAGAATTAAGTTTAACTCCTTAAGTTCTCCATCATTTGCTTGAGTTGATAAGGATGATAAACTGACTCTTCTAGAGGCCATTTGCTGAGCTAATTTTGTGGCTCTAGCATCTGTTGCCCTTTCTCCGACAATGGCTCGACCAGTTTTCTCATCAGGGTAGACTTCGAATTCATCCCCTGCAGTGGGTACTTCACTGAATCCTAGCGCTTCCACTGGGAATGATGGCCCTGCTTCTTTGATTCTATTACCATGTTCATCAACCATTGCTCTAATTTTTCCAAGGACTGAACCCGCAGC
>MWOY01000008.1 GCA_002026015.1 Prochlorococcus sp. HOT208_60m_808G21
CAGCTTCTATTATTTTTTTTTCTTCTAAAGATTTATCATTTAAAAATTTAAGAATTTTTTTAGTAACTTCCTCTATCCTTTCTACCCTCTGAAATATATTTCCAAGTCCTTTTAAATATGAAACAGATTTAAGCTTTTCATTTCTTTCAATTGAAGCAACTTTTTTGTCACTTTCTACGAAAAACTTTGCATCTGAAAACCTTGCCCTTAATACTTTCTCATTACCTTTAGCAATATATTTATTTGATTCTTCAAGACCATTTGAAATTACACAGAAATTTGTACTTATATTTTTTTCAGAGCTTAAATCTAGTTTAGAAAAACTAACGTTTTTAAATAAAAGAGGAACGTATCTCTGATGTATTTTCATGACTGTTGAGAGAACTTCAACCGGAAGATCAAGAAATTCATTACTAAATTTGCCAATAATTAAGTCTGGCCATTCAACTAAATCAGTTAGTTCATTTAGTAATCCTTCTGAAAGGTCAGGTTTCAGATTTAAAGATTTAGATGCCTGATTTATTAAACTCTCAATTTTTTCTT
>MWOY01000080.1 GCA_002026015.1 Prochlorococcus sp. HOT208_60m_808G21
TTAAAAAACCCCTAGTCTTTGGAAGTGTACAAGGCTTTGAAGGGCAAGTTAGCGTTTTCAATTTATATAAAAATAGTCCTAACTTAAGAGACTTACTTCCAGAATCACCTACAAAAAATGCTGTCCCTAGTTGCGCAGAATATGGGGTTGTAGGTGTTTCAACAGGTTTAATAGGAATTCTTCAGGTTAATGAAATTATCAAAATTATTTTGAAAAAAGGTGAAATTTTAGATGGGAAAATTTTAATTTTTGATCTATTTAATATGAATATGAAAAAATTACATCTAAAAAGTGATCAGTTAAATAAACGAATAAAAAATCTGTCTCAGTTTGAGAGCTTTTATAATAGTGATGAATATTGCGGAAAAAACGATGAAATTAAAAGTATTAATGCTTATGACTTTAATAGTTTATACAAAGCAAACCCT
>MWOY01000081.1 GCA_002026015.1 Prochlorococcus sp. HOT208_60m_808G21
ATATGAGAATTTTGATCTAAACACTAATCTTTATAAGTGATTAATAAAGCATATATGCTTATTTAAAAAATTGACGTATATAAACAAAATATACTCAAAAGTTTTGGAGATAACCAGTTAAAGGTTATATTATTATATGGAAATAAAGAAACAGAATGGCTGTACCAAAGAAGAAAAAATCAAAGAGCAAAAGGAACCAAAGGCAAGCTGTCTGGAAAGGGAAAGCAGCAATAGCAGCTCAAAAAGCTATTTCTTTAGGTAAATCAGTTTTAACTGGGAAAGCTCAAGGATTTGTTTATCCTATTGAAGAAGAAGAAGAGGAATAGCTTTTAAGATCCTAATTTAAATGCCTCAAGTATAACGGCATAAATTGCACCAATTCTTAATTTATCAATAATGGTCCATAGATAATAAAATTTTGAACTAGCGGCAGGTTTAATTCTTATA
>MWOY01000082.1 GCA_002026015.1 Prochlorococcus sp. HOT208_60m_808G21
GCCCCTCTATTTCTAAATGCAGTTATAAAAAAAGAGATTAATGATAATCAAATTTTTGAATTAGTTGATTTTGCAAAAAAAAAGGTCTATAGAAATTCGTTTCATTGAGTATATGGACGTAGGGATATCTAATAATTGGCAGCCATCAGATGTTTTTTTCTCTGAGAGAATTATTAGGCTACTAAAGAAGAAACATCGATTAAAAGACTATGGAAGAAAGGAGGGACAAACTGCCAATAGATGGTACATGAGTGATTCAAATAGTTTTGTAAGTACAATTTCTTCAATAAGTAATCCTTTTTGTTCAGACTGTAATAGATTGAGGATAACTAGCGATGGTTATGCTTATACATGTCTTTTTTCTAATGAAGGTATAAATCTAAACCCATGGTTGTCTCTACCAATTAATCTCCATGAATTGGAAAATAAAATCAAGAGCATTTGGGAAGCTAGAGAAGATAACTATAGTGAAGATCGA
>MWOY01000083.1 GCA_002026015.1 Prochlorococcus sp. HOT208_60m_808G21
GGAGGAAGAAGGGGGATGATCACTTCAGCTACAGGTTCAACAGCTCTTTTGATGACTGGACTTGTTGCTTATGGAGAATCACAAGCTCCTGGATTAGGAGTCCCATATCTTATTGCAGCTGGAATATTAACTGGAATTTTCCAAATTCTTTGGGGATATTTAAGACTTGCCTACCAAATGCGATTTGTGCCAACGGGAGTATTAAGTGGATTTGTAAATGCACTGGCGCTCTTAATATTTCAGGCACAACTACCTCAGTTAGGAATAGGTATTAAAGAATCAAAAGGATTAATTGAACAAACTATGAGTCAGTATCCAGTTAACTCTCAGATCCCAGTAGTTTGGATTCTTGTAATCCTAGGATTAATAATCATCTATGGGCTTCCAAAAATCACAAAAGTAGTCCCATCTCAACTTATCGCAATAGTAGTAATTACTCTTATAAGCATATTTTTGAATCTAGATGTCCCAACAGTTAGCGATTTGGGTAAATTACCTGATGGATTACCAAGTATTTCTCTTCCTTTTGGATCAATAGAAAATGGAAAAGTACCTTTTAGTCTTGAAACATTAGGGGTAATTTTACCTACCTCACTTGCAATATCTCTCGTAGGTTTAATGGAAACCTTTTTAACTCAAGACATTTTAGACGATGTAACTGATACAAGTTCTAATAAAAATAAAGAAGCAAGAGGACAGGGGATCGCAAATATTGTGGCATCCTTATTTGGTGGAATGGCAGGATGTGCCTTAGTTGGG
>MWOY01000084.1 GCA_002026015.1 Prochlorococcus sp. HOT208_60m_808G21
CTTGAAAATACTTGAGCTTTTTTTAAGATAACTCGAATTTTTTGATTTTTGATTGCTTCAAACGTGGATCTTCCAGGTCCATAGATACCAGGTAATCTAAAAATTTGCACTGGCAAACTAGATTCAATCCATTTTTTTTCGCAATTTAATCTATTCTGACTTCTTTTTTGAAAAGGATTAGGCTGATCTGTTTCAGAAACCCAACCACCTTCAGTATTTCCATATACTCCTGTGGTAGATAAATATCCAACCCATTCAAGGGGTAAATCTCGTAGTTTACTTTGAAGGCTTTTTAGTACGGGATCATTACCATCTTTGTCAGGAGGGATACAACTAAGAATATGAGTTACTCCATCAAAAATTTCTTTATCAGGAATAACACCGTTTTCGCTGTTAAAAATAAAACTATTTGGATCTTTGCTTCTAGATCTTGAGCTTGTTAAAACAGTGCAACCGAATTTTCTAATAGTTTTTGCAAAAAAATTACCGCTGAAACCACATCCAAAGATTAAAAATTTATTTTTTTTTCCGATTAAACTTGCAGGTTTCTTCATTTTAGA
>MWOY01000085.1 GCA_002026015.1 Prochlorococcus sp. HOT208_60m_808G21
AATCAAAATAAAATTTACCAATATAATTTTTTTTAACAGAAACCTAGTTTTCTTAAAAATTAATAAGATAGAAATTAAAAGTATGAAAAAACTTAACTGTGGAATATCCGGTTTTGGTATATTAATTCCTTCAAGAAATAAATTATTTATGAGATCAAAATTTATATATATATAATCAGCTATTAAGTAAGAGAGAAATATTAAATTTATTGCTACTAAGATTAATAATCTTGTTCCTTTAATTATTTTTATACTATGGATTTTATCCTTATTAAAATTATAGTATGTATAGTTTTTTAAAGAGTTTAAACACACTAAAGATGGACATATTGCACCGCTCAAATAGTAAAGGATTGAATAAAAGGAAATATCATTAATATTGAGAGAATACAAATTAAACCATTGTTTTTGTACAAATGGAAGAATAAGTAAGAATGAAAGTGTAACTAATAACTTCGTTGTATTGTTTTTAATTATCAAGAAAATATTTTTTTTTAAATTTAAAA
>MWOY01000086.1 GCA_002026015.1 Prochlorococcus sp. HOT208_60m_808G21
AGAAATGTTGTACTAGAGAAAAAATTTGGTGCTCCACAAATTATCAATGATGGTGTCACGATCGCTAAAGAAATCGAATTAGAGGACCACATTGAAAACACAGGGGTTGCTTTAATCAGACAAGCTGCTTCAAAAACTAATGATGCAGCTGGGGACGGAACCACAACTGCCACTGTTTTAGCTCATGCAATGGTTAAAGCAGGTTTGAGAAACGTTGCTGCAGGAGCTAATGCAATTACCTTAAAAAAAGGAATTGATAAAGCGACTGAATTTCTAGTTGGTAAAATTCAAGAGAATTCCACACCTATTAGTGACAGTAATGCTATAGCTCAATGTGGAACTATTGCTGCTGGAAACGATGAGGAAGTTGGTCAAATGATTGCCAATGCTATGGATAAAGTTGGTAAAGAAGGTGTTATCTCCTTAGAAGAAGGAAAATCAATGACAACTGAATTAGAAGTTACCGAAGGGATGCGCTTTGATAAAGGCTATATTTCACCTTACTTCGCAACAGACACAGAGAGAATGGAGGCTGTTTTAGATGAACCATATATCCTTCTGACTGATAAAAAAATTGCATTAGTGCAAGATTTAGTTCCCGTTTTGGAACAAATAGCTAAAACTGGTAAACCATTAGTCATTATTGCAGAAGATATTGAAAAAGAAGCTTTAGCAACTCTTGTTGTCAATAGATTACGAGGTGTGTTAAATGTTGCTGCAGTTAAAGCTCCTGGATTTGGCGATAGAAGAAAAGCCATGCTAGAAGATATGGCCGTTTTAACGAATGGACAACTTA
>MWOY01000087.1 GCA_002026015.1 Prochlorococcus sp. HOT208_60m_808G21
TCCACAGTAAATATTCAATAGAGAAAACTCTTCAAAAAAAAGTTGAGGATCTTCCTGAACTACTAAAAACCACAGTTGAACTCATCCTGGGAAATCATGATGTAGGTTGTGATTTTAAAAATATAAAAATTTTTGATATTAGAAAAACTAAAAATATTACTTTTAGCCATGAGCCAGTTAAATTAGAAAACAATAAAACCTTGAATATTTGTGGACATTATCATCCAAAAATCCATTTAAAAAACAATGGAGATAAATTATCTTTTAGGTGTTTTGCAATGGATAACAATAAAAATGTTTTATATCTGCCTGCATTCGGAGACTTAACCGGAGGATATCCCTGCAAAAAATCATTTAAAAAATGGGCAATTGTTTCTGAAGAAGAAATTATCGAAATAAAATCTTAAGAAAAATCCTATTGAATAACTTAAATTTTTCATTTAGATATACCAATTTATACTTAAAAGTCTCGTTTAGTTTTTCTATCAATTAATTTTAATTTAATTCTATTTTCTACTAGTAAAGATAGATATTAAAAAATTTATTCACCTAATGCCCCTTTCTTTAGCAGAGAATACACGTTATAAAAAAAATAAACACATTTTATAGAAATGAAAAAATTAATATCCTTGATTTTATTTCCATTTCTTGTCATCCCATTTGGGGCAAAAGCAAATGATAATTTTTCCGTC
>MWOY01000088.1 GCA_002026015.1 Prochlorococcus sp. HOT208_60m_808G21
ACTGGATTGATAGTAAGAGATGCATAAAAATAAGAGAACCCCAAAATCAAAGAGAAGAATGTAAGAGCATATGGCCATGGATTAGAAGATCCTGGATTTAAACTACTGGCTAACTTGATTAAGACTGGATTACCCGTAACATTTGCAATAGTTATAGGTAAAAAGATTAAAGCAGATGCAAATATGATAGGCATGACCCCTCCTGCATTTAATTTCAAAGGTAAATAACTTTGCCTTGTAGGAAGTAGTGTTGAACTTCCTATCTGCCTTTTTGCACTAACAATAGGAATGCGTCTTGCTCCCTCTTGGACAAAAATGATCCCAACAATTGTCAGTAAAAATACTCCCAGTAAAACTGCTATACCTAAAACATCTCCTCTATCGCCAGTTTGGGCTTTTTCAATGGTTGAACTTAGAGCCTTAGGTAAAGTCGAGACAATGTTCAAAAAAATTACTAGTGAAGCGCCTTGACCTATCCCTTTCTCAGTAATAATTTCACTAAACCACATAACTAACATTGAACCAGTCACTAAGGCAATCGAGGTTTGCAAGACAAATGTAGTTTCACTTATCCCCTGAATAGCATATTGCCTGAGAATTAAGGAAAAAATTATACTTTGCAAAAA
>MWOY01000089.1 GCA_002026015.1 Prochlorococcus sp. HOT208_60m_808G21
ATTTTTAATCTTTCTCTTCCTGTTCCGCCTTCTGCTACTGCTGTTTCATCAATCGTAAAATTCACTCTCTTCACCGGCATAAATACAGCATCTATTTGGAGCAAATCAATAGCAGTTGTCTCTTCACTCTTTCGGTCGACGGGTCTATATCCAACCCCTCTTTCAACATGGATTTCCAACTCTAAGTTATGACCTTCCTGGATAGTCGCGATCGGTTTTTCGCCATCAACAATTTCAACTTGAGAGGAGAATTGAATATCATTCGCCTTCACCTCCATTGGACCACTCGCAACTAACCTACCTATTTCAAGCTCTGGATTAGAACTATTTATTGATAGTTGCTTGCAATTGAGAAGAATATCTAAAACGTCTTCTCTGACTCCAGGGATAGTGGCATATTCATGATTAATTCC
>MWOY01000009.1 GCA_002026015.1 Prochlorococcus sp. HOT208_60m_808G21
CACCTCCTTCCAGGATATAGGTTTGTAAAAAATAAAATAGATAGGAATGAAATTGAAAAAATATGGGGGTTCCCTGAGGGAAAAATATCTGCAAAACAGGGTCTATCTGCATTTGAACAAATAGAAGCTATAAAAAAAGGATCTGTGAAAATTTGGTGGATTGCAGCTACGAACCCTTTGGTTAGCATGCCTAATTTAAACTTTGTAAAAAAAGCACTTTTAAAATGTCCATTAATTATCCTCAACGAATCTTATGAACAAAGTGAATCAATTAAATATGCTCATCTAGTATTGCCCGCAGCTCAATGGAGCGAAAAAGATGGAGTTATGACAAATTCAGAAAGAAGAGTAACCCTTTGCCCATCTTTCAGAGAATCGAATAAAAATTCAAAACCAGATTGGCAAATATTTGCTGAATTAGGA
>MWOY01000090.1 GCA_002026015.1 Prochlorococcus sp. HOT208_60m_808G21
GTTATTACCTCAGCAGAATCACCAACTTTTAAATAACATGTATCAATTAACCATTGAGGGTATTCATATATTTGAGAAAATAGATTTTTTAAATATCTTCCACTAATAAATCTCTTATTACTTTTCCCAGTAAGTAAATATATTGCCCATGAATTATCTATTGGATCATTAGAAAAAAAATAATTCTTTAAAACTTCAATTTTATTATTTGTACTGTTACTTGAATCTAAATCTACAAATAATTCTGAAAACTTTTTTAAGCTCATATTTATTTAATGAAGAAAAGAACATTTATTGATTCCTTTTCAACTAAATATTTACTTATGGCTTCACTATCTCCATGATGAAAAAATACATTTTTTGCTTCGGACTTTTTTACTACTTCCAGAATTCCATCCCAATCTGCATGATCAGATATTGCGAACCCTTTGTCATATCCTGATCTTTTTCTTAAAGCTCTTATAGACATCCATCCACTAGCGAAAGCTGTTTGAATATTTTTGAAATTTTTGAGATAATTGCCTTTACTTAAAGATGGCGGTAATAATATTAGACTGCCCTTAAGTTCATCTATCTTTTTT
The DNA here is from genome assembly GCA_002026015.1 of Prochlorococcus sp. HOT208_60m_808G21. Lineage (GTDB taxonomy): Bacteria > Cyanobacteriota > Cyanobacteriia > PCC-6307 > Cyanobiaceae > Prochlorococcus_A. The sequence continues at coordinate 582 of MWOY01000090.1, forward strand.
TTATTTTCGATTTTTATAGTATCTTTAATATCAATTCCAAGTTCCCTATAACTATTGTTCA
>MWOY01000091.1 GCA_002026015.1 Prochlorococcus sp. HOT208_60m_808G21
ATATACCTCCTAAACAGTTGCTTCCTAATAATCCTCTTTTTACCAATTCAATCTTGGATACTTGTAAAAAGTTAATACTTTTTAGAAAGGGTTTAACTTTAGTTTTGTCTGATGATATTGATTTAAAAACAAACCTTGCTACAGAATTGGCTTCTACTTATGGGAAGAGGGTATTACTAGAGACAATTCCCTCTGGTAAAAATGAAATTCTTTGCTCTAGCTTTGACTGGTGGATTATGAATTCTTATTTAATTCAAATTCCAGAACAAATCATCATTCCTTTACTTCCTATTCCAAATATGTCAGAACCTATTAATGCAATTATAGTCTCTCACAAAAAGAAGCTTTCTCAAGATTGGTTTAGAGACTTCCTTCTTCCTCAAGCTAGAATTAAGCTTGAAAAATCTATTTCTCCTTTAAGAAGAAATTCAGGTAAGTTAATAATTCTAGATGGAAGAGCAAATAAAAGAAACTGGGGAAGATTACTTTTGCAAAATATTCAACCCTCAAAACAAATT
>MWOY01000092.1 GCA_002026015.1 Prochlorococcus sp. HOT208_60m_808G21
CCTCCTCCAAACATATTGGCGTGATTTAATATGTGATAAAAATTATAAATAATAATTCTTTTTTCAAATCCGTTTTTTATAGGAAAAATTCTATGGTATTCTTCATAAAATTCTTTTCTAAAACCTCCAAAAAGTTTTGTCATAGCTATATCTACTTCATTATCTGCCCACCAAGATGCAGGGTCAAATATAACCCCCTTTCCATTTTTGTCCATTCCTGCATTGCCTGACCATAAATCACCATGAACTAGAGCATTTATTGGTTTGTGATTCAGCAATTCTGATTGAATTTTTTCTTTAACTTTATTTATAATTTCTTTATCTAAAATTCTCGATTTAAGACTTAATAATTGAGGTATTATCCTTAAGTTTAAAAAACAATCTATCCAATTATCTTCCAA
>MWOY01000093.1 GCA_002026015.1 Prochlorococcus sp. HOT208_60m_808G21
CAAACAACTTTTTTGTGCTTGTTTATTTTTGCCGAGTGGAACTTGCTTATTAATCCAGGGATTACGTGGCTTGAATTAGGATTATAGTTATCCCCAACTCCATAAAGGTTACAAGGCATCAATGAAATAGTATCCATTCCGTATTGTAATTTTAATGATTCACAAAGTTTAATACCTGCAATTTTTGCAATTGCGTACCATTGATTTGTAGGCTCAAGATAACCGTCTAGAAGATATTTCTCTTTTATTGGTTGATCGCACAATCTTGGATAAACACAACTACTTCCTAAAAACATTATTTTTTTAATTCCAAACTTTCTAGATGCTTCTATCAAGTTTATTTCAATTCTAAGATTCTCAGATATAAAATCATATGGTTTTGTAGAATTTGCAAGAATTCCACCCACTCTCGCA
>MWOY01000094.1 GCA_002026015.1 Prochlorococcus sp. HOT208_60m_808G21
TAACAGAAAAATCATTAAAGGATACAAAACATTAATATCATCAAGATTTAATGTAGATACTTCTATAGATAAATTCAAAGATGGAATAATTTATACTCTTTATTCTGATGCATTAAATTCACTTAAAGTTGGTTTTGCTGAAAATGATAAGGTTCTAGAAAAAAAATTATCAAGTGAAGCATTGGTATTATTGGATATGAAAAAAGGCAAAAAGAAAGATCTATATTTATTAATAACCACCCTAAAAGAACTTGGCATCAAATATTCAGACAATTTTTATTTCAAATACTCAAGTTCTTTAATGTGACATTTATCTACTTTAGGTTGGCCTGTTGGAAGATCACTTTATAAACAAAGAAAGATTAAAAAAGAACTTGTATTTGCATAAATTTAAATGTAATCGCACTCTAAAGTTT
>MWOY01000095.1 GCA_002026015.1 Prochlorococcus sp. HOT208_60m_808G21
TTAAAATATCTTCTTCATCACCATCTTTGTATAAGAAAGGAACTTTCGATAATACTCCAGAACAATTTATTACTGAATCAAATCCTCCAAATTCATCTAGGGTATTCTTTATCCAATTTTCGGCTGTAATTTTTTTTAAAGCATCATAGTGGTTGATTATAATTTTCCCTGCTGGCCATTTTTTTGGATCAATAGCGCTTCCTTTTAATGATTCTAAATCTCTTATGCCAACACTAATTCTATTGCCTTCTTTTAATTCTTTATGTGCAATATTTAGTCCAATACCTCTATTTGCTCCACTTATTAGTATGGTTCTCATTTTTAGACTATATGTTTGGAAATATTATCCTAAGTAACATTTTAAATTCTCTACCATGCATAATCATAAGACCTTTCTTTACACTCCAT
>MWOY01000096.1 GCA_002026015.1 Prochlorococcus sp. HOT208_60m_808G21
AATATTAATCGGTGCCATACTCTTTATTTTTCAGATAGCAAATTTCATTTCAATAGAAACTATCACTCCTGAGCTTGAGAGAGCACAAGTGTTATCTGCAATAGCTTCATTAATTATTATTTTGGTAGGTTTTTTATTTAAACAATTCGAACCATTAGCTGGTGAGAAAGCTTCTTTAAAAGGAGAAAATAAGTTTCTCTTCGATAGAAACATGCCGGATGAAGTTATTGATGAACTTGCATGGGGTTCTGAAGCAATATTAACATCTACAGCTGCAGCCACAATATTAATCCACAATGATGGCGTGAATATATTGAGGAGGGGAATGACTTCAAGTAGTGATTTTAAACCTGGTGAAACTTGTCTGAGATCTATAAAAGATATGAAATTAATATCATTGGCAAACACTAAATTTTATCCTGGAAGAGATGAATTTATTAATTTCTGTGCCGACATTCCATCTATCTTAATTGTAC
>MWOY01000097.1 GCA_002026015.1 Prochlorococcus sp. HOT208_60m_808G21
CACAAGAGCCCGAAGATCTTTTGAAAGCTCTTTGGGAAAGATATGAAATTCTTAAAAAACTTGATATTCCCCTTATTTGGCAGCTAGATGGAAAGCCAATGTCTGGAGATCTTGCTCCTTCAACAAGTAGAGATGCTGTTAAGTTGATTGAAAAAATCGGTTCAGATCTTCCACCTGGATTAATTCAATTGGCAGGAGGAACAAATGAAAAAACTCATGAATTTTTGAATTCAAACAATCTTCCAGACGGAATAGCATTTGGAAGTGCTGCAAGAAAAATTATGCAGCCCCTTATTGAATTTGCTCACAAAAATAACAAAAAACTTTATGAGTATCCTGAAAGAATGGCTTTAGCGATCAAAAAAGCTAAGAAATTTCTAGAGCCATGGAAATCGAGCTCATTCAAATAATATTTTTATTTTTCAAAACTAGCGCCATGTTTATAAAAATTTTGTATTTTTTGGATAGAAAAAAATCTTTTCATGTATTAAAATAAAAAAT
>MWOY01000098.1 GCA_002026015.1 Prochlorococcus sp. HOT208_60m_808G21
GTATCCTATTTCTTCTGCAGCTGCACGAGGATCTAAATTTTCATTCAATTCAATTGGATTTAAAGCAGGTGCGTGAGCACAGGGAACTTTTAAAAATTTGCTAATTAAATGACTTATAACTGCTTCAACTCCAGAAATAGGATCAACCCCTTTCCCCTCTCGATAGATATTTGTTTCTAAAGAATCTGAATCATCTGGAAATTTTGCCACAATTGCTATTGCTGTAACTCCTTTTTCTATTAAACATTTTCCAGCATCAATTAGAGTATCAGGATCTTCGATAGTGCCACCACTGATTTTTGAAGAATCAGAATCAATTACTATGTTTAATGGCTTTTTTGTAATCACATAAGAATGAACATTAATCCCTAAAGTAGAAACACATGCATCAGCAACTTGTAAATGTCTCACTAATATTTCTTTTTC
>MWOY01000099.1 GCA_002026015.1 Prochlorococcus sp. HOT208_60m_808G21
ATGATAAATCGATACTATCCTACAAAAATAATAAAGATCAAACTTATTCCCATTTTATAAGCTTGTTAAATGATAAAGCCTTAAATCTTGTTGAAATGGGTAACTATCAAGAGGGGAAAAAGCTTCTTTATCAAATAATTTCTGATAGTAAAAACAAACAAAATATTGAATCTTTTTTAATACCTGTTTTTAATAATCTTGCAAAAATTTACGAATCTAATGGTTCTCTTACTAAAGCCGAATTTTATTTATTAAAAGCAGTAAATGTTTTTGAAAAAAATTCAGAATTTGGTTTTTCAATTAAGATTGCTTATGCTAACCTTGCCAAGGTTTACGCTAGACAGGGAAGTTTTAAAAAGTCAAAAATATATTTAGAGAAAGCATTCGGAATTGAAACAGATTTTTTTGGCGAGGATCCGCAAAAATTTCTTCAAACCATTTACGAATTAAATAGTATTTATTTATATGAATTTCAGGTAAAAGATTTCTTAGACTCAAGTGAATGGATTTTAGATAATATAAAAAACTCAAAAGATCCAGAAGTTTTTGACCAAATAAAGATTAGTACATTAATAAATTTA